>DASUXL010000350.1:0-31741 GCA_036377915.1 Candidatus Limnocylindrales bacterium | reverse complement strand
ACGGCCGTCGCCGGTGGCACACGCCTGGTTGTCGATCGTGCGGTCGGTCGGGGTGTTGGGGTACGAGTTGTACTCGGCCGTCATCCTCGGCGCCCCAGGATCGAACTTCTTCCAGTACGACGTCGTGGACTCGGCGCTGCCGTCGGCGCGCCGGGCGGCAAGGCCGAGCGTGATCGGCCCCCAGTAGCCGTTGGCCGCCTCCTGCAGCAGGCCGGCCAGCCCACCGGCGAACTCCATGTTCACGTCCGGTTGGTTGCCGCAGTCGGCGCTTCCCTTGTGCGCGTGGGCCGACCGCTCGTCAAGGTGGCGCCACAGCCCCGGGCTCCAGCCGACCCGGTCGGCCATCGGGACCGAGGCCGTCCAATACAGACTGACCGGTGTGGAGGCGCACGACCAGGAGTGCACCAGCTTGGCGTAGAAACGTGCGGAGAGCACGTGCTTGCCGTGCAGGGTCGCGGTGGGAAACTCGATGAACGTGCGGTAGAGGGCGCCGTTGTCGGGGCTGCGCCCGACCCGCTGGGTGACCCGGTCGTTGCTGGTGTTCGTGCTGTTGGCGAAAGTCCAGTGGTGCCAGGCGGTTTCGTAGTACGGGTCGATGTAGATGGGCAGCACGGCGGCCGGATCGGCGAGCAGGTCTGCGTCCGGCTCGATGACCACGTCCCGCTTGTCGGCGGCCGCCGGGATCGACAGCCGGGCGCGCACCGTCCGGGCTTGGTCGCCGGGTGCGCGGGCGGTCGACGCCGCCGGACCCGAGTCGTCGCCGCGGGAGTCCCACATCAGCGGTGCGCCGCCCCGCACGACCGCCGTGCCGGACGAGTCCACGAGCTCGAAGCCGTCCCCGGCGGGCCGGCTGGCAAGCCCCGGTGACGCCAGGGAGTACCGGATCCGCCGCAGCGCCGGGTCTGCCGCGGCCTCGCGGGTGCGCACCACGAGCACGTGCGTGAACCCGCTGGCGAGTGCCTGCACGCGCAGGTCCACACCGGGCAGCACCTCCGGATAGACGGCGGAGTCGCCGTCGATGCGGGGCACCGGAAGCGTGGCCGGCCAGTTCAGTTCGAGCCGGCCGCGCGAGTTGGACAGGGACACCGCGGCGGCATTTCCGCCGCCGGAGAACCGCACGTCGGCGAGCGTGGCGGCCGGGGCGAGAGAGCCGTCCGGCAGCTTGCGCAGACGGGTGTCGATCGGGGTCCAGGAGCCGCTCCGGGTACGGACCCGCACCGGTGCCGCGTGCTGCTCGATGGTGAAGGTGCCGGACGGGTTCGCGAACACCTGCGCGTACTCGGTCCGCTTGGCGAGCACCTCGACCCGCTGCCCGCAGGCGTGCGCCATGGCGGCGGCCTGCGCCTCGCCGGACTGTTCCGCGGCGCACACCGGCGGCGGCTCGGCGGCGCCCGCCGCCGGACCGACCACGATGCCGGTTGTCGCCAGAACCGTCGCGATCGCGACGGTGCCCGTCAGGAAACGCATGCCTGCTCCGTTCGTTGGATGGCGGGCGGTCGCCACCGGCCGGGGACAGCATGGGATCGGGCACTTGGCTAATATCCAGCAAGAATCTAAATATCGAGGTATTGGGCCTAGATATCGGCGAGATCCGGGGACGAACGCGATGGAGATCCGTCTACTGGGGACGGTCGAGGTACACACCGACCGGGGCATGCTTGAACTTGGTACGCCTCGCCAGCGCAGTGTCCTGGCGGCGCTCGCGGTCGACGCCCGCCGCGTCGTCCCCCGGGAGACCGTCATCGAACGGGTCTGGGGCGATGTCCCGCCACGCAGGGCGCGCGACACGCTCTATGTCTATATTGGACGGACGCGACAGGCCCTTGACAGTGTCGATGGAGGCAAGGCGCGGCTGGTTCGCCGGTCGAGCGGCTACCTGCTCGACGCCGAGGTCCACGAGGTGGATCTCCATCAGTTCCAGGCGTTGCAGGACGCCGCGCGGGATCCCGGTTGCCCCGACCGGCCACGCGCCGAGCTTCTGGCGCGTTCGCTGGCACTGTGGCGCGGGATGCCGCTGGCCGACCTGTCCGGCGATTGGGTCGATCGGGTCAGGCAAGCCTGGCATCGCCGCCGCATCGGCGTGGCAACGGAATGGGCTCAAACCTTGCTGCGGCTCGGAGACGCGGGCGCGGCTATCGGGCCTCTGACCGAGATGTCGGCCGAGTATCCCCTGGCCGAGTCGATCGCGGCGTCGCTCATGAACGCCATGGCCGCGGTCGGGCGGGGAACCGAGGCGCTCGACTGCTACCTTGCCATCCGCCACCGGCTCGCCGACGAGCTGGGCACCGACCCGGGCGATCAGCTGCGGTCCGCGTACCAGTCGATTCTGGGTCGCGCCTCGTCGCCGGGGCGGGCGGCGCAACGCCCCGCCACGCCGCCGACCCCGCGGGCGCGCGCCATTCCGGCCCAGCTTCCGCTCAATGTCCAGCGCTTCGTCGGCCGCCGCACGGAACTCGCGCAACTGGACGCCCTGGCGGCGGCGGACAGATCCGGCGCGATGGTGGCGGTCATCGCGGGCACCGCGGGTGTGGGCAAGACCGCCCTGGCCGTGCACTGGTCGCACCTCGTGGCGGACAGTTTCCCTGACGGGCAACTGTTTCTGAACCTGCGCGGGTTCGATCCCCTCGGGCAGGCGGTGGATCCGGCCGAGGCATTGCATCGATTTCTTGAGGCTTTGGGGGTACCCAGCGAGCGCATCCCGGCCGACCCGGACGCCAAGGCCGCCCTCTACCGCACCGAGGTTGCCGGCCGGCGAATGCTTGTCGTGCTTGACAACGCGCGCGACACGGGTCAGGTGCGCCCGCTGCTGCCCGGCGCGCCCGGATGCCTTGTCCTGGTGACCAGCCGCAGCCAGCTGTCGGGCCTTGTCGCCACCGACGGCGCGCAGCTGATCACCCTCGACCTGTTCGCCCAGGCGGAGGCGCGCGAGCTGCTTGCCCACCGGCTCGGTGAGGACCGCGTCACCGCCGAAACCGATGCCGCCACCGAGATAATCACCGCGTGCGCCCGGCTGCCGCTCGCGCTGGCCATCGTCGCGGCCCGCGCCGGCGCCCACCCTCACATCCCCTTACGCAGCCTCGCATCCGAGCTGTCCCGCAGCGGCGGCCGTCTCGACGGCCTCACCACCACCGACGACCCGGCCACCGACGTTCGCGCCGTGTTCTCGTGGTCGTACAGGATCCTCGGCCCGGCCGCGGCCCGCCTGTTCCGGCTCCTCGGCCTGCACCCCGGGCCGGATTTCTCCATCCCCGCGGCCGCCAGCCTCGCCGGCGTCCCGGTCGCCGAGGCAGCTCCCCTGCTGGCCGAACTGACCCGGACGCATCTGCTCTCCCAGCACGAGCCCGGCCGGTACACCTTCCACGATCTGCTTCGGGAGTACGCCGCGGACCTGTCCCGGAGCACAGACTCCGGCCCGGACCGTCAGGCCGCCACGCACCGGATCCTCGACCACTACCTGCATTCCGCCCACACGGCCGATCACCTGTTCAGCCCGGGCCGTGACCCGTTCCCGCTGAGCCCATCGCAGCAGGGGGTCACGCCGGAACACCTCGCCGGCCAAGACCAGGCACTCGCCTGGCTCACCGCCGAGCACGCCGTATTGCGGGCACTCGTCGACCACGCCGCCGCCACCGGCTTCGACCTCCACGCGCGACAGCTCGCATGGGCCATGGCGACGTTCCTCGACCGGCGAGGACACTGGCACGACTGCGTCACCGTGCAACGCACCGCCGTGGCCGCCGCCCACCGCCTGCCCGATCTGCCCGCGCGGGCCAAAGCCCACCGCCTCCTCGCCCGCGCCTACAGCCGGACAGGCAGCCTCGACGACGCCCACACCCACCTGCGTCACGCCCTCGACCTGCATGGCGAGTTCGATGATCCGGCCGAGCGGGCGCACACCCACCTGACCCTCGGCTACGTAATGGAACTCCGCGGCCTCTACAGCCAGGCCCTCGACCACGCCCAGCAGGCCCTCGATCTGTTCCGGGCCAACGGCCTCCAGTCCGGGCAGGCAAGGGCACTCAACGCGATCGGCTGGGACCACGCTCTCCTCGGCGACCACCAGCAGGCCCTCGACTACTGCCATCAGGCCCTCGCCGTGAATCAGGAACTCGGTGACCAGATCGCGCAAGCCAGCACCTGGGACACCATCGGCTACGCCCACCACCACCTGGGTCAGCTCAAGCAGGCCGCAGCCTGCTACGAACAGGCGCTGAGCATCTGCCGGGAGTGCGGGGACCGCTACAACGAGGCCGACGTGCTCACCCACATCGGCGACAACCACCGCGCCGCCGGGGACCTTGACGCAGCCCGCATTGCCTGGCTGTCGGCAATGGACATTCTGGCCCAACTCGACCATCCGTCCGCCGACGAGGTACGCCAGCGGCTCCAACAGAGCTAGTTCTACCGATCGTGGTCGTCGAGCCAGACTCGAACCGCCGTCTCGCTCACGCCGAGTTGCTTGAGCTTCTTGAGGACGGGACCGCTTTTGCGGCTGCCGAGGATGTTGAGCAGGATGTGCTGTGGGCCGACCTGGTGGTGCCCGAGGCGGTGGGCGATGCGCCGGGCGTCGAGCGCGTCCTTGGCGCGCGGGGTGAACATAAGGTCGCCCTGCGTCGGCCGCTTCTTGGGTGGAGCGACGGCGAGGATCGCGGCCCTTAGCTCCGGCGGCTCGGCACCGACCGCTCGGATCGCTTGGCAGGTCAGCGAATCGTGCAACGCCGCGAGCAACATGTGTTCGATGTCGATGTATGTGTGGCCGCACTCCTGAGCTTCCCGCTGGGATTGCTGGATCAGCGCAACGGTCCCCGCGGCGATCCAGTCGGGCGGCCCCCACGGCTTGGGCTGCACCGCGCCGGGGCGCGCGCCGCAACGAATACGACGAGCAGGGCGACGCCCGAGCCGAGCATCATGAGTACCGACGGCGACGCCGCGTCGACGACTACGCCGCCGAGCACCGCGCCGAGCGCGATGGTGGCCTGGAACGACGAAGTGAAGAGCACGGACGCGGCCTCGGTCGCGCCCGCGGCCGAAAACCAGGACTGCGAACAGATCGGCACGGCCCCATAGGCGACACCCCACACGGCGAGCAGCATCATCGCGCCGATCGTTGTGGTACCCAACGCGGGCAGCAGCGCGGTGGCCGAGGCGAGTGCGGCGGCGCCGGCGATCAGGGTGGCCCGCAGCCGTCGCCGCACGCTCGCACCGGCCACGAAGTTGCCCACGACACCGGCGATTCCGTACACGAGCAGAAACGGGGTCACCGAGGCGACGCCGGTGACCTGTTGCAGGAACGGGGTCACGTAGGTGTAGGTGCCGAAGTGCGCGGTCACGACGAGGACCGTCAGGATCAATGCGGTGCGGCCGGTGCGACCGCGCACCAGGTCCACCAACGCGGCGAGCCTGACCGGTTGCTCGGCCGGCAGCGGCGGCAGGACCGCGACCAATGCCACCAACACAATCACGGTCAGCGCGGCGAGCACGACGAAGGCGCTGCGCCAGCCACCATGCTGGGCGATGAAGGTCCCGGCGGGAACCCCGAAGACGGATCCCACCGGTACCGCCGAAAAGATCACCGCGGTTGCCACATGGACCTTTTCCGGCCGCACAAGCCGCGCGGCAATACCCGCGCCGATCGACCAGAAGCCACCGATCACGACACCGACGAGTGCTCGGGAGGCCACCATGACGGGATAGGACGTCGCGTTGGCGGCCGCCACGTTCGCCACGGCCAGCAACAGCATCAAGCCGCACAACAATATCCGCCGGTCGAGCCGGCCGGCGGCGACGGCGACCGTGGGGGCCGACACCGCCGCCAGCATGCCCGGCAAAGTCATCGTCAGTCCGGCCGTGCCGTCGGAGACACCGAACGTGGACCCGATCGAAGTCAGCAGGCCGATCGGCAGGATCTCGGCGGTGACGATGGCGAAGATGCCCATCGCCACCCAGACCACGGCCAGCCAACCAAGCAACGGTGACCTGCCGGCAGCACGACGCGCAGCGGCGGTCGAGGACGCGGTTAAGCTCGGCATCCACCAAGCCAACATTGACCGCCGAGCGATTGCTGGCGGCTTTCAGCCGCGGCCGTGGCCCTGGGGTCCAGGGCTACAGGTGCCGCGGACGTAAAGTTCGAGCGACCCGTCCTGGATCGTGGCGACCGCCAGGTCACGGACGAAGATCTCATTGCCCCGCGAGACGGCCGGGTCGCTGTCGCTCACGATCGGTTGTCACCGCCCCTAAGCCTGCTCGAAGGTGAACTCGCGGATGAAGCAGTCGCGTGGTTGACCGATCGCGAACAGCACGCAGTCGGCCACCGAATCGGCGGTCAGGTTCGCCTGTGGCTCACGCGGTCCGTCCTGGTTCAGGTCTGGCGGGAAAAGGGAGATGACGCGTATGCCTTTGGCCCGCAATCGATGCGAGAGGATTTCCGCGAAGCCCGCCTGGGCGTGCTTGGCGGCGTAGAACGCGGGGTGCGCGTCCGAGCGGTGGTGACCGACCTGCCCCGCCGCCGAAACGATATTCACGATGTCGGGCTTGCCGGATGCCCGAATCAAGGGCAGCAGGTGCTTGGTGAGCAGGATCGTCCCGGTCACGGCACCCGCGACGGTCTCGATGATGTCGTCATCGGCTTTGTCCGCCAGGTCGGGACCGTGAAGGTAGCGGGCACCATTGTTGATCAGCACATCGACATGACCGGTCACCTCGCTCAGGTGGGCGGCGAACTCGCGAACCGACTCCGGCTCGGCAAGGTCACAACGGAAGGCATGAGCGCCGCCCAAGCCCTGATCGAGGATCTCCTCGGCCGTACGCCGCGCGGCCGCGAGTTCCCGGGCGGACAGGAACAGGGTCGCTCCCTGCGCGGCGAGCCGCAAAGCCAGCTTGCGCCCCAGGCCGCGTCCAGCACCGGTGATGACAACCCGCGTACCCGTGAAGATCATAGGGAGATCTGAGCACCTCAAGGTTGCTTGATGTCAAGCGCCGGCTGTCCTTTTACGCGGGCGCCTCCAGTTCGGCGAGGGTGCGTAGCTTGCGGATGGGTGAGGCCAGAAACCAGATGGCGCACAGTGTGCCGCCCACCCCGGCGATGATCAGGCTCGGCCTGATGCCCAGGGCCGTGCCGGTGAAGCCGCCGACGAGCGCGCCGATCGGGCGCACGCCGTAGTTTACGGCGCTGTAGGCGCCCGCACGGCGTCCTCGCGCGCCTTCGGGCGTGGCCTGCGTTAGGATCGCGTTGAGGTTGACATCCATCAGCATCACGCCGGCGCCCGAGACGAACTCCATGGCGGCCAGCAGAGTCACCTTCTGCATGGTGGTACCCGTGGCGAGGGCGGCGGTCGCGAGCGGCAGCGGGAAGAGCACCGCGCCGAGGATGGTGGTGGGGCCGATGCCGAGCAGGCGGGACACTGCCGGGGCGAGGCCCGCGCCGATGAGGGCACCGGTCGCGCCGATGCCGAAGGCAAGACCGATCGCACCGGCGGACAGGCCCAGATCCCGGCTGGCGAACAGGACCAGCAGCGCGGTGGCGATCATGGTGAAGAAGTTGACCGTTGCCGTGCCGCCAAGGCTCGCTCGCAGGATCGGCTGGGCGGCGATGAGCTTCATGCCGTCGAGGGCGAGGCGCCAGGTGGAGGCGTCGCGTTCGGCCGCCGGCGGCTCCTGCGCCTTGATGCGGCGGATCAGCGCGGCGGAGAAGAGGAACGACAGCGCATCGGCGACCACGGCGAAGGGGACCGTCAGCAGCTGGATCAGCCAGCCGCCGGCGGCCGGTCCGCCCACAAAAGACAAACCGCGCGACATGCTCAGCTTGCTGTTGGCGTCCACATAGGATTCCGGGGGTACCAGGCTGACGTAGAACGTCGGGTAAGCCATGTTGAACAGCACCTGGCCGATGCCGGTGAGCAGGGCGACGACGATGAGCTGAGCGAACGTCAGCACACCGGCGAGGTAGGCGGCGGGGATGGTCAGCAGCGCCAGGGCGCGCAGCAGGTCCGCCGCGATCATCAGGCGCCGCTTGGCGTGGCGCTGGTCCACCCACGCCCCGATGAAGACGGCCAGCAGGTTGGGCGCCCAGATGGCCGCCGTGAGCACGCCGGTGCCGGTGGCGCCGACGCCCAGAACGGTGACGGCGAGGTACGGCAGCGCCAGCTCGCTGATGCGGTCGCCGAACTGCGAGACGGTGTCGCCGATCCAGAACGTGCGGAACCGGCGATCCAGCCACAACGGGCGCGGCTTCTGTCCACTCAGGACGGTGGTCGTCGTCATGACTCGTCCGCCTCGGCGAGCGTATAGCGCAGCAGGCGCACGGTGCGGGAGTCGTCCGGTGCGTCGGCCTCGGGCCGGTTGACGAACGGCGCGATCAGCTGCTCGATGCCGTCCTCGAGCGCCAGCAGCTCCTCGGCGGACAGACGGATCCGGGTGTTCGACAGGCCCGACAGCTCCTGCCATTTCGGCGAAAGCCGCGGCTCGTCATGCTCCAGCCAGCGCATCGGGACCTCGGCCGTGGCGGCGAAACGCTCCATGCCGAGCTGGCGCGCCGCCTCATGGGCCTCGGGGTCGCCCTCGCGGGGCGCGAACCGGTAGCCGCGCGATGCCGCCTGCCAGCCGCGCTCGCGTTTGCTGCCCGCGCCGTCCCAGTCCTTGACCAGACCGAAGCCGGCCAGGTGGCGCAGATGCCAGCTGACGACGGACGGCGTGGCGCCGACGTGGGGCGAAAGGCGGCTGGCGGTGGACGGCCCGTGGCGCTGCAGCCGGTCGAGGATGGCCAGCCTGGTGGGGTGGGCCAGCGCCCTTAGCGCCTGAGGGTCGGAGATCTCCAGATCACCGTAGCGATTCGTGAGAGACATGTTTCGAAAGTAGTCTCTCAGATCTGATAGCGCAAGTCGCGGATAACCGGAGGCGGCCCTAAGGTGAAGCCCGACTTGGACAGGAGAGGTACCGATGGACCTGACGACGGCGTACACAGACGCATGGCTGAACCAGCCCGATCCGGTGGGATGGCCGGAGGATCGCCGGCCCGGGAACCAGGAATGGGTGCTCATCGCGGCGGTATGGCTGCTGGCGATGTGGGTGCCTTCGGGCGGCTGGGCGGCCGTCCCGGTACCCGGAAAAACCAAGGCGCGCAGCGATGAGCAATGGCCCGAGCCGCCGGCGCCGGCCGAGTTGGCCCAACTCGCTGACCTTCCGGGCGTCACCGGCGCGCGCATCCTCACCAGCCGGGTCTCGCCCGGTCCCGGCAGGCCGTTCGTGCCGCCGCGAGCCGACGAGGATACGGCGGCCGAACTGGTCACCCTGATCTCGGAGGTCGTGACGGCCGGCGACACCCGTGCGCAGACCCTGCTGCGGTACCTCGCGGGCCGGCTGGCCGGGCCGTACTCGGACCTGCTCCGGCTTGACGCCGGCGACGGGTTGCACCTGCTGCACCGCGACACCTGGGGCAAGACGCTGCGTCTGTCGCTCGTGCCGGCGCGGACCGTGCAGCAGCCGCCGGCCATCCCGGCCGACGGCCCGGACGCCTTGCTGCGCACCAGGATCGCCTGCCTGGCGACGCTGCTGAGCGAGTTGCTGTGGGTGAACAACAACAACCCGGTCAACTTCCGGTTCCAGATCGGGCGGCTCGATCCGGGCGACGCCGGCGTCGAGGGCGCAAGCCGTTGGTGGGCAAGCAACCGGGAGGACGCCGACGAGTACGACGACGTGGAGGAGTTCCATCCGCTCAGCGCGGCCGAACTGCGGACCGGGCTGCACCACCTGGCACGGTTACACCTGCTGGACCTGTTCACCGGGGACTGGAGCGGCATCGAGGAGATGCCCGAGGTACCCCCGAGGCATTTGATCCTCTTTCTCCTTGACGACCTGCTCGATCTCATCGTCGCGCGGATGGGAGCGGACGCCCGGCTCGGCTACACCGGTTTCCTGCCTTTGACCTGGCCGCCTCCGGATGAGGATCTGGAGGCGGAGGTCGAGCACGCCGTCGTGGTGCTCACCGCCGGAGACGAGGTAGCGGTGCTGGAGGTCGACCTGGGCTGTTGACTCCGGTTGACCTCCAGCAGCGTCACGCCGTCAGCACAGGATGAGGATGCAGGCCCGATAAATCGCCGTATAGGTGGTGTCGGTGGTGGGCGCCACGATGACATGGCTGCGAGCGCCACCGTCGGACCAGCGGTCGAACCGGTAGCTTTGCAGGCCGGACGTGTGGCTCGTGGGTGCGCTCACGGTGTTGGTCGATCCCTGGATCACCTCGCGGGTGTACGGCGCCGCGCCGGTGAACGAGCCCGCGGTCAGCGAGACGCCCGACGGGTTTGACGCGAACGTCAGCCGGACCGTGCGCGGGTCGAGCCGGCGCACGACGGTGTGGCTCAGGCCCTGCGCGTCGGCGGCGGTCAGCACGAGCTCCAAATAGGACGGAAACTCGTGGTCCGGCGCCACGAACGAGCCGCTGGCGACGCCCGGCCAGGACTGCACGACATGGGTGTGACAGCTGGTGGGCGTCGCGCAGTGCTGCATGCGCAACTGCCAGCTCAAGGCGGAGCTCGGCAGGGTACCCTGCTGCGGGTCGGTGGCGTGGCCGGAGAACGACAGCGAGTCCCCCACCTTCCACGTCGTGCCGGCCGCGGGAGTGTCCACGAACGCCGTCGGAGCCGCGTTGCCGGGCTGGATCGTCACCGTCTCCTCGTCGAACGCGCCGAGGGTATCGGTGACCCGAAGCCGCGCGGTGAAAGTGCCGACATTGGAGTAGGTGAACATCGCCGTCACACCGGAGGCGTCGAACGTGCCGTCGTTCTGGAAATCCCATTGGTAGGTAAGGCGTCCCTGGTCTGCCGGGTCAGCGTCGGTCGAGCCGGAGCCGTTGAAGCTGACCGTCAGCGGGATCTGCCCGGTGGTCGGGGTGGCGGCGATGCTCGCGACGGGCGGCTGGTTGGCCGGGAAGTACCGGATCCGGCGCACCGTGCCACCGAGGTCCACATAGTACAGTTCACCACCCGGCCCGACGGCCAGGTCAACCGGTCCGGCCGCCTGCTGCACGAAGGTCGTCACGGCGCGGGTGGCGGTGTTCATCGCCCAGATGCAGCCGCGCGAGTAGTCGGCGAAGAAGAGCGAGCCGGCATAGGAAGCCGGGTACGGCCCGCCGGCGGTCGGATAGAACGCCAAGCCCGAGACCGAGTCGCCGCCCGCGGCGCACTGCTCACCCGGCACGAGCGCGTTCGCGTGATTGTAGGTGAAGAACGGCGCGGTCTGGCCCGAGCCGGAGTAGAGCGACTCGCACAGCGGCAGGTTCGCGTTGTCGTAGCTTGCCATCCGGGCGTTACCCTCGTAACACGGCCAGCCGAAGTTCGTCATCGGTGCCGTCGGGTTGGCCAAGCGCTCGATGTCCTCCCACGTCGTCCAGCCCACGTCGCCGACCCACACCTCGTTGGTCCCCGGGCGGATGGTGAAGCGGAACGGGTTGCGCAGTCCCAACGCGACGATGCGGCGCAGGTTGAGGTCGGGTGAGCCGATGTTGGCGTTGCCCGGCGCGGCCGCTCCGGTGGACGGGTCGAGCCGCAGGATCGAGCCGCCAAGCTGGGTGGCGTCGGCCGTGGAGCGCGCGTCCTGCGAGCGCAGCGCGCCGCCCTCATTTGACGGATCGCCGCACGGGTTGGCGGGCACGCCATGCTGGCCGTAGTCGACCGCGCTGAAGCTCGCGCCGTCGCCGCCCGAGACATAAAGCATGCCGTCCGCGCCAAAGTGCAGGTCGCCGATGGAGTGCGACGGGAACTGCTGGCACCAGTCGTGTATGAGGACCTGTTCGCTGCCGGTCGAGTCCAATCGCGACAATCGTCCGGTCACGACACAGTTTCCGCCGTTGGCCCCACCGGCAACGGTGTTGCAGTTGTCGTTCCAGTACGGTGCCGTCTGGCCGGGCGGTGCGTCATAGGCATAAAGGACATAAACCCACGGGTTGGCTGGAAAGCCCGGTGACAGTGCCAGACCGAGCATGCCCCGGTCCCAGACGTTGTGCGTGTTGGCCGACAGGTCGGCGAACACTGACGCGGTCGGATCGGCAAGACTGTCGAAAACCTTTATCACACCGCCCTTTTCGGCGACGAACACGCGGCCGTCGGGTGCGAACTCGAGGTTGGTCGGCTGGTTCAACCCGGTGAAGACGATCTGCTCCTGGAAACCGCTCGGCAGGACCGCCGCCCGAGCGGGCGGCACTACAATGAACAAGGCGGCAACCAGCAGCAGGTTGATTGCCCAGGCACGTGTCCGCATAGGACTCATCGTATTGATCGTCACACATGGCTAACCAGTGACTGTTGTCATGGCGGACTGTCCGATGTGGGCCGTAACGTAGCCGGGATCACCGCCGCCGATATCCCAGCGCGGGTCGTGCCCTCGTCGGAGCATGGCATAGGCTGCGTCGTCATGGACGCACCATCGGGGTCCGGGATCCTCCGCCATCAGTCGCTGCACCACGGGTTCGTGCCTGCGCAAGGACCGCGGCAGAACTTTGCCGAAGCTATCGACCGGCACATCGACAACCACTTCGGGCCGGTCGAGTTCGTGTACCACGAGATCGCTGGCCCGTGCGGGTCCTCAAGCAGGTTGCCCGGCTTCCGCACGAGTACGGAACCTGGATCGGTGCATGGCATTCCGTGCCCAACGGCGATCCTGCGCAGCCGTACGCCACGGGCACCCGTTCGCCGGGGTCGCGATAACGCCGATGCTGCTTGTGCGGCCTGAAGCCCGCACAATCGAGGTCGCCGAGGGGGTACGAATCGAGTTGCTCGCACTGATCCCGCTGCACCCGGATGAGATGGCGGTGAAGCTTGCACATGGCACCAACGCACTCATCGAGGTGCTCGACCGTGGCCGAGTGACCGAGCTACTGGACCCGCGCCGACCCTCATACGCCTGAAAGCCGCTGTCCCCTCCCCTACTTACACGGTTACTTACACGGTGCGGCCGATGTCGTATCCCTGTTCGCGAAGTCTGCGCGCCCAGTGGGTGGCAGTGTATTGCGGGACATCGAAGTGATCGGCCAGTCCGCTGATCGTGCCGATCCGCGTGTAGGCCGACATGATGTCGCCCGGGTCGGGCATCCGCCGATACGGACGCTGCCCACCGGCGGCGGCCTTCCTCACCTTGCGCCTGCGGCCATTGCCGGCGGAGATCGGGTCCGGCTTTTGTCTCGCCGCTGACCGCTTGGTCAACTTTGCGGTCGCCGGTGCGGCCGCCGTCTGCGGGGCGCGCGACCTGGTCTGGGGAGCGGGTGCGGTCGCGCCCTCGCCGGGGGTGGCCTGTGCGGCGGTGACCGGCAGCGGTTGGGTGTCGGTCAGCGCATCGGCCAGCCATTGCAGGGCCCGACGCCGTCCCGTTTCGTTAAGCGGCCGCAAGATGTGGTAGGCGGTTTCGATCGCGGTCAGTTCGGACAGGGTCATGGCGGTGCCCTTCGACAATGAGATGAGATGAATCCACACTTCTGTTCACCCACATGCAACCCCAGTTGATCGCGAAATGTCAACTAGAACCCACACACGTGGAATTGTGCCGGGAGACCGCATGACTACCAACGATCCTTCCATCGGCCCGCTCGCGGAGTTCACAGCCCTTCGCGCCGAGATACTGCAGAACAACCAGAACCACAATCATGTGCTCACCCTTCAGCTGACCATCACCGGGGCGATCCTTGGCATAGTTGTCACCGGGCCTTCGCTGCGTGCATTGGCTCTGGTCATCCCGGTGGTTTCCGAGCTGCTCTACCTGAGATTCGTTACCGACGTCATCGAGACATTCGAGGCGGCCCGGTACATAAGGGAAAGTCTGAGTCCACGTGTGCCCGGCGGTCTTGGCTGGGAGGAATGGTCGCTACACCACGCACGACGAAAGCCGGGTCTGGGCATGACCTCTATGCTGCTGACCTTTTCGGGTGCAAGCATGCTCGGACTGGCGTGGGCCTTTGACGCGGTCTTTCACTCTGCCGCGATTGGGTCGGGCATGAAAGCTGGATTGATCGCGCTGTGGGTGCTGGGAGTGGCAGCCACTGTCCACCAAACATACTCAATCTTGAGGTGGAAGGGATACGCAAAGGTTGTCCCGGCGTCGCCGGACTGTTAGGTGAGGTTCGTGCCGATCCGCAGTGTTGCGCACCAAGGCACAGGCGTGCCTCGATCTGCGTGCTTCGATGAATTCGAATCTGTCTGATGTGGAGCCTGAGACCGTGGCCGCGGACCGCGGGCTCGACGGGTGGGTTACGCAGCGCGCGTTGCAGCAGTAGCTGTGGTGGCACCGCGATGACGTGACCAAGCTGGGCACCGAGCTGCAGGAGTTGGCCGACGTCCTGGGGCGGTGCGCGGCCGTGCCTGTAGGCCCGCGATGGTGTCTTTCATTCAGTTGCGAGATGCTGATCCGGAGAAGATGACGGTGTGCGCCGACGCGTGGGGTCAGCTTGCCACCGACATGGCAAAGCTGGAGAGCCAGGTGACCGCCGACGTGACCGGCCCCCTGCGCGGGTCGGGTGGGCGGGCCGCGCGGCGCAGGCCGCGTTCTCGCGCGTCGGGCAGCTTGACGACATCGAGGCTCGACGGGCCGGGCTTCGCGTCGACGACCGGGGCCTGGTGCATGCCCCGGCGATGACCGCCGACGAGCGCCACGATCCGGACGGCCAGGACGAACACAGGCGCCTGGCCACCAGAACCGAGATCGACCCGGCGCCATCACCGCCACGTCGCCGTTTCACCGAAACAGACCACTCGACGGACATCGATACACTCGCGTCCATGGCAAGAGGGATTTCCTGGGCCGTTGTCATTGGTGCCGTTCTCGGCTTCATGCTGGGCGGCGTTTACGAAACAGTGGTGGGCGGGGTGGTTCTCGGCTGCGGGATCGTGGCCGCGACGGTCTGGAATTACGTGGCGGACCGGCAGCGGTGGCGCCCCCGGGTGCAATTCACGGGGATGTTCGCCATAGGCGGTGGGGCGTTCAGCATTACGAACGCCCTGGGCAAGCCGTCCGTGTGGGTCGGGGCCTTATTCGGCCTGTTCACCATTCTGTTTTGTGTAATCGTGTGGTTCACCGCGGACGGTCCGAGCAGCGACCTGGGCGGTCCCACCGACTGACCCACCAACCGCGGCTCCTCCGGCCCACATCGGCTCGCGGAGGAGAACGAGTTGCTCCCGTAAGCGCGGCAGAAGTCCCGCTTGACACTTGTCGCGGCGATTCGTAGCGTCGCATCTGGTTGGAACGTTTCATCGCCCACATCCGCACGGCGCGTCGCTGAGGCGAGGGAGATCCGCGTGAATCCGGTATCCAGACTCCTCCGGAAAGCCGCGGGCGCGGCGCTTTGCGCCGTTCTGGCGGCTTTCGGCCCGGCAACACCGGCACTTGCCGCTCCGCTCGATCCCGTTGGCGGGCTGCGCTTCGACTTCGGTTCGGAGACAAGCCCGGTGGCCGACGGCTTCCTGCGCGTGGCAAACACCATGCTCTACGACGCCGACCGCGGCTACGGGCTCGACCGGGTCACCACGTTTCGTGACCGCGGCACGGCCGACCCGCTGCTGCGCGATTTCACCAACGGCGCCAGCTATTCCTTCGCCGTGGACCTGCCCGCCGGCGACTACTACGTGACCATCTACTCGGGCGACGCGATCGCGTCCAACCGGACGACGGTTGATGCCGAGGGCGTCAGCCTGGGCACGATCTCCACGGCGGTCGGCGCGTTCGGGCCGCTGACGCGGGTGCTGAGTGTCACCGACGGGCAGCTCAATCTGACCTTCGGGCGCGACGGCCGGGTCAACGGGATCGTCATCATGCCGATCGCCGCACCGACCGGTCTGCGCATGACCGAACGCACGCTGACCCCGCAACCCTCGATTCGGCTGGCTTGGAACCCGGTACCCGATGCGGTGTCCTATGTGGTGTATCGCGGCGACTCGATCGAGTCCCTGGCCAAGATTTCCGACGCCACGCAGCCAGAGTTCCTGGACGAGCGCGTCGAACTTGGCCTCAGCTATGTGTACGCGGTGAGCACAGTGATCGAGTCGGGGGTGGAGTCGAGGCGCTCCGCGCCGCTGACCGTGGTGCTTCGGGACGAGTCCCTGGCCCCGCCCGCCGCGCCTCGCGACTTCGAGCTGGCGGCCACGACGACCCGGTCGGTCGCGCTGTCGTGGAAGAAGGTCAACGACGCGATGGCGTACTACGTCTACCGCGCCGAGGCGGCCACCGGGCCTTTCCGCAAAATCGCCACCGTGACCGGACCGAGCCACACCGACGATGCCGTACCGGCCGTCAATCACCACTACCGCGTGCACGCGGTGGGACTGGGCGGGCTGTCTGAGCCGTCGCCGGTGGTCAAGTCGCCGATCACCTACCGTCCATTGCGCCAGCTGGAGCGGCTCGACCGTGGTGTGCTGGCGGTGCCGACGCCCGGCGGCATCCTGGTGAGCTGGCGGATGCTCGGCACCGATCCGGCCAGCGTCGCGTTCAACGTGTACCGCGACGGGATCAAGCTGAACGGCGCACCGCTGACCGACGTGACGAACTTCCTTGACGCACAAGGCACCGCGGCCTCCTCATATGTGGTGGCCCCGATCGTGGCCGGCAAGGAGACCGCCCGGTCCTCGGCCGTCACGCCGTGGAGCGCCGACCATCTTGACATCCCGTTGCAGCGGCCTCCGGGCGGTACCACACCGGACGGTGTGCAATACACCTACAACGCCAACGACGCCAGCGTGGGCGACCTCGACGGCGACGGCCGGTACGAGATCGTGCTCAAGTGGGATCCGTCCAACTCACGCGACAACTCGCAGAGCGGATACACCGGCGAGGTGTTCCTCGACGCCTACCGGCTCGACGGCACGCGGCTGTGGCGCATTGCCATGGGCCGCAACATCCGCGCGGGCGCGCACTACACCCAGTTCCTCGTGTACGACCTCGACGGGGACGGGCGGGCGGAGCTTGTCGCCAAGACCGCCGACGGCACGGTGGACGGGAGCGGGGCCGTCATCGGCGATCCGGCCGCCGACCACCGCAACTCCACCGGTTTCGTACTGACCGGCCCGGAGTTGCTCACGGTGTTCGACGGGCAGACCGGCCGGGCACTCGTCACGACCGACTACGAGCCGTCGCGTGGCATCGTCTGCGACTGGGGCGACTGCAACGGCAACCGGGTCGACCGGTTCCTTGCCGGAGTCGCCTACCTGGACGGCGAGCGCCCCAGTTTCGTGATGGCCCGTGGTTACTACACCCGCACGGTGCTGGTCGCCTACGACTGGCGCGACGGCCGCCTGACCGAGCGGTGGACCTTTGACAGCGACATCGCCGGTGAGCGGTACGAGGGTGAGGGCAACCACCAACTGTCAGTGGCCGACCTGGACGCGGACGGCCGCGACGAGATTGTGTACGGCGCCTTGGTGATTGACGACGACGGCAGTCCCCGGTACTCCACCGGCCTGGGCCACGGCGACGCCCTGCACGTCGGCGACCTGAATCCGGCCCGCCCCGGGCTCGAGGTGTTCGGTGTGCACGAACGCACCGACGCGACCTACGGCTACGAGATGCACGACGCGGCGACCGGCGAGATTGGCTGGGGCATGTTCACGGGGCGCGACACCGGCCGCGGGGCAGCGGCCGACATCGACCCACGCCACCTCGGTGCCGAAGCGTGGGCGGTGGACGGGGAGTTCAACAGCGCCACCGGCGGCCTGCACACGGCGACCGGCGAGCGGATCTCGACGGCCATTCCCGCGGCCAACTTCGTCATCTGGTGGGATGGGGACCTGCAGCGGGAGGTCCTCGACCACGACTGGTCGCCCCAGGCGCTGGTCGGCGTCGGCACGATCGGCAAGTGGGATCCGGTGAACAACCGCACGGTCAACCTGCTGACCGCGACCGGCACGGTGGCCAACAACGGCACCAAGGGCAACCCGAGCCTGCAGGCCGATCTGCTGGGAGACTGGCGCGAAGAGGCGATCTGGCGGACCGAGGACAGCAGCGCTTTGCGGGTCTTCGCCACACCACACCCGTCGCCGCACCGGTTCACCACGCTCATGCACGACGCCCAGTACAGGCTCGCGATCGCCTGGCAGAACGTGGGGTACAACCAGCCGCCGCACCCCTCGTTCTACCTCGGTTCGGACATGGTCCGGCCGGCGCAGCCGCACATCGCCACCGGTCCCGCACTCCCCTGCTCGGTCCAGTTCGCCCCGGCCGTGTGGCGCACGAGCGGCATCTGGCTGCCGATCGCGATCGCCAACATCGCCTTGCCCGCGGGCCAGGACGCGTCCGCGGTGGCCTCCGACACCGTCCGCATCCTGCTCGACGGTGCGCTGGTCGAGGCCCGCCTGGTGCGAACAAGCAACGGCAGCCGGCTGTGGGCGGTGTTCGATGGCACGGCGCTGTCGACGCGGCTGGCCGGGTACGAGGGCACCGTGGAACTGACGGTCAGCGGATATCTCGTCGACGGTCGCGCCTTCACCGGCACGGATGTAGTCCGGCTCTTCTGACGGCATGCTGTCACACTTACAAAGCTTCAAACATTTGAATACTGGGGAAGGGCTTGAGTGAACTGCTCATGACCCACCGAAACTGAGGTTCCCCACATGTTTCGTCGCTCTATGATCATGACCGTCCTCAGTCCGCTCGCCATGACCGTCGCGACAATTGGCTTGGCGCCGATGGCGATGGCGGCGCCGGCGCCGGCGCCCTTCTTCACTCCCGCCCAGTCGACCGGAAGTCTGGAGGTCCAGCTGAACCCCACGAGCGTGGTCACTCCCGGCGTATCCGTCCTGGTGACCTTCGGGGTACCCCTTCCTCGTGGTTCGCTGACCGCCGCCCAGTTGAACAGTGTCCGCGTGCTGAGGAACGGCACCGAGATCCCCGCGCACGTCGACCAGATGACACCGTGGCGCCACGCCACGAATCCGAGCCTCGACGGCACCTCGGTACGGGTGGCACGGATCCAGATCCGGCACACCTTCTCCGCCGGCCGGCCGGAGCCGGTCACCGTGCAGTGGGGCGGTCCCAGCCGCACGCTTGACGTGCCCGCGCTGGCCGACGCCCGCACAGCGTGGCATCGGGTAACGGACGGGACAACGGCGACCGGCGGGCCGACGTTCGGTGCCACCCACAACGTTTTCGAACCGGACGTGTATGCCGTGCTGCCCAAGGCATGGCTGACCACCGCCGGCCTGAAGTCGCCGATGGCACGGCTCGATGATTCCGTCGGGCCGAACAGGGTGAATCCCTCCAGCGTGCCCGCATCTTTTCCGGGGTACCTCGAGGGCGACCAGGCGCAGGTGAACTTCCTTTACACGATCATCAACGAGGATGACCCGCTCACCGGCGGCGTCACCGATTCCAACACCAACTCCTTCCTCACCTCGGATGAGCCATGGCTTTACGACCGCGGATCGGTGATGCACCTGGGCTATCTGCGCAGCGGATACCTGCGGTTCCTGCGCGAGGCCGTGCGCAACACCGAGTTCTACAGGACCAAGTTGTGGACTCCCGCCGACTGCAACGGCGGGCGATGCGTGGGCAGCTTCAAACTCAAGAACCCCGACGCCGCCGCATCTTGGCACGATCAGAAGTACTCCTACAACGAGTCGCTGGCCCTGTCCCACTGGCTGACCGGCGACACAATGGTCCTGCCACACATCGAACACGTGGTGAGGGTCTACGACGACGTGAACAACCGTGTCAACGCCAGCTTCTACACCGAGCGTCACGTGGGCCTGAAGTTGATGGCCTACACCGTGGCCTACGAGGTGACCGGCAAACCCGAGTACCGCGACGGGATGCTGGCCGTGCTCAACGCGCTGCGAGCGGACCAGACCGCCCCGTCCGATGGTGGCCCGGTCGACGGCGGCATCTGGCACACGATTCTGTCGCACGAGGGTGACACCGAAGTCCTCTCGATCACCTCGCCGTGGATGTCCGCGCTCGTCGCGGATGCGGCCGCGCGGCTCTACCTGGTGACGGAAAGCCCGACCGCCGCCCAGCTGCTGATCGGTCTGGCCGGTCACGAGTGCGGCGTAGGGTCCTACATGACGACGATCCGCGATGGCGTGAATCCCTTGGCGGATCAGTCCGGCGGGGTTCATCAGCGCTTGCCGCACTATCTGGCCACTCGCAACGGCTTGGGTTACGACGGCGAGTTCGATCCATGGTCCAATATGGAGCATGCTCCCGAGGTGGCCGCCACCGTGGCGTGGGGCGTCTACTTCGCCGCCCTGACAGGTGACACCGCCAAGGAGGCCAGCCTCAGGACCTGCGCCGACCAACTCTACACGGCGTTCAGCCACGTCATCACCTACTGGACCCGGCCCGCGGCACCGACCGGGAGCAACCAGGACGCCTACCGCAACACCCCGCATCGCAAGTACACGTGGTGGTACAAAAACTCCAGTGGGTTCGGCTGGGCGATGAACAGTCCGGCGACACCTGCGCCAACCTGCGGAGTGTCAACCACGACCGCCATCTACAACCGCACCTTCACCGCCCAGTCAGGCACGTTCACGGTCGTTGCGGATGCCACGCCCGAAGCGGTCGCCGACACCGGTGTCGGCGTCAGCGCCGATCCGCCTATCAACGAGGCCAACTCGTTCTCGACCGCGGCCACGGTACGGTTCAACACCGTCAATAGCCGCATCGAGGCCCGCAGCGCGGCCACCTATCCCGCCACGACGATCCCGTGGAGCGCCGGCTCAAGGTACCGCCTGCGCTTCGTGGTCAACGTGCCCGCTCACACCTACAGCGCCTTTGTAACCGCGCCGGGCGGCACAGAACAGACGATCGGCACCGGGCTGGCGTTCCGCTTCAATTACGCGACTGCGGTCAGCTTGAACAATCTGCGCGGCTCCGTTGACGGCGGTTCAATCCAAGTCTGCCCAGTCACCCTGCCGTAACAGCTCAAATCTGGGGCGGACCATTCCGGTCCGCCCCAGGTTCCCTAGTTCCCTATTGGTGCACCTGCAGCGAGCCGCCGTCCAGGACCTGCGGGTTGGCAAGGTCTAGGTCGTAGTCGCCGCCGATGCGGTTGTCGTACATGCTGGAGCTGCCGGGGTTGGGACCGTCCGCCAGCGACCAGACCACCACCCGCAACTTCGACGGGTCGTCGTAGCCGTACGCCACGAATCCGTATCCGCCGACGCCGTTGACGGTGCCTTCACCCTTGACCGCCACCTTGGCGTCGGGTGTCACCACCAGCCAGTCGAGGCGAGTCGACTGCAGCGCGAACGCTCCGCCGTCGAAGTTGAGGCTCACCCTGCCGCCGCTGAGCGATGGCCCCGCTTCGTTCTGCTGGTACTGGGGATTCATCTCGACGCGCATCTTCCCGGACGCCCCGGTGCTGGATCTCAGCGCGCCGGCCTCGGAGAAGTAGTGTGCACCGGCGGTCGCGAAACCGCCTTGCGGGTCGTACACGACGATTAGCGTCTTGGCGGTTGCGGTCGCGCCGTCGTCGTCGGTGACGCGAACCTCGACCGTGTACATGCCGGCCTGCGTGTAGACGTAGGTGGTCTCGCAGGCGTGGTTCTGTGCGACGAAGTAGCTGGTACTCGAGTCGTCCCAGCCGATCTCACACGTGTGCGTGTCGTTTGCCGCGTCGGTGAACGTCGCTTTCACCGGCACACTCGTACCGACCCGGTAGACCGACCAACTCGACGGCGTCAGGCTGGTGATTCTCGGTGGCGCGTTGAGGACCGTCACGGTGGCGCTGTCGCTGACCGCCGGGTTGAATCCGTCGCTCGCGGTCAGTGTGACCGTGAAAACGCCATCGTCATTACAGGTGAAGCTGGTTCGTGCGCTTTGCGAGTCACCGAACACGCAGCTGGTGCCAGCGTCGACGGCGGAACTGGCGCTGTAGCTCCAGCTGACCGACGGCGTTGAGAAATCGTCGTAGGCCAGACCGTTGAGCGTGATGGTCGTCCCCTCGTCGCCGGTCCGGTTCGACCCGGCATCGACGTGTGGCGGGTTGTCCGGGATGGTACCGGTTCCGCCTCCGCCGCCACACGACACACAGTCCTGGATCTCGACCCAGAACTCGTCCTGACTGTTGTAGAGGATCCGGTCGCCGAAGTAGTAGGCGAGCAGCGAGCCGCCGGCCGACCTGTTCTCCCCGAGCGGCACCGCGCGGACGGAGAAGTTCCGGGTCCACGCTCCCTCCTCGGTGGAGGCGAATGGGTACTCGTCGCAGTCATGGGTTGATGTGTCATACGCCGGCATGCCGGTGAAATCGTTGTAGGGGGCGGTCCGGTTGCACGCCGCGTTCTTCATGTTCCGGTTGGCCTGAGCCGTCGCGCCGTTGCCGTCGATGCGGTGCAGCCCCGGATCGTCTCTGTTCCCGGTGTACTTACCGGGAATGCTCTTGTTCTCGTCCTCGATGGGGTAGGTGCTGTTGGGCATGTTCTGCGCCGTCTTGATGTGCCGCGCCACGGCGCCGTGGGCCTCACTGCCGACGGAGTACTGGATGTGCGGGATGACTTCCGCGTTGATACACGCCTTGGGGTATTCCACACCGAACTGCTGGAAGTAATTCGCGGAGTCACACCGGATCATCCTTGACGGGGTGCGGGAGCCGCCGCCGAACTGGTAGCCGCCGCCACTGCCGTGGAACGAGAAGAACCAGTTGTGATAGAGCACCTTGTCGGGGGCGCTGGAGGCGGTCTCGTCCGACTGGATGTCCCACCACCACCACAGGTCGCTCACGTTCCAAAGCGACCAGGTGCTGGTGACCGACGTCCCGAAGTCGTTGCACCCGGTGTCCTCACAATCGGCGTCGATTGTCATGGACATTTGCGGTGCGGCCGGCAGGTCCGACGGGGGAACCTCGTAGAGGACCGAGCCGGGCGTCGCCTTGAAGTAGACCCGGACCGAGCGGTCGTCCTTGCGGCCCACCACAACGGCGGTGTACTCCATCGTGATCGTGCCGATGAACACCGGAAGGTTCAGCGGCGGGTCGATCCGGTAGAGCGAGTTGCCGAGGCGGTAGCGTTGACACCACATGAAACGGTTCAGCCAGTATCCGTCGGGCGTGTTGGCGCCGTCGCGGGAGAGGCACTCGTTCGTCTCCGCCGCCGGCGGAGTTCCCTCCACCAGCAACGACTGGCTGGCCTGTATCCCCGCCTGCGACTGGGCTGCCTCGGCCTCGGCCTCCGCCTCGTCCACGTCGAAGAATGTGCGGTTGTTGTTCTCGACGGCCCTGCGCTTCGCCTCGAGACGCGCCGCCTCCACCGCCATCGGTGCGGTTTTCGGTTGGCCCGTGGGCATCTCAATCTGGGCGAGCGACTCGCTGTCGCCCTTGAACCCTTGTCCCAGCAAGGCGCCGCCGCTGCTCGCGGCGAGCGGCGGTACCGTTTCGGTTGCCGGTTCCTCGGCCGCTGCGGGCTGGCCGAAGGTGAGTGACAGGGCGAGGGTCATGACGACTGCGATGACCGTTGGGTATCGGCGCGACAAGAGCCGCGCCGATCCCCCGCTACGTTTGAGCACTTAGCACACACAACCTTTCAGATAGCGTCAGGTGCTTGGTTCGGCCGAAAACTACCAACCTTGTGTACAGAAGAGAAGAGAGAAATGAGGGAATCAATTGGGGGGTACCGAAAGGAAGGCCACTGCGCAGGCAGCAATCGCCAAGATCGATATGTGGCTTCGGTTACATACGCCACGGACACACGCCGCGATGAGGCCACCAGCGTCCAAATCGGACTTCGCTATGGCCGAGGAGGAACTCGGCCGGCCGCTGCCCGCCGACCTCAAAGCGTGGTGGAGCTACGCCGACGGTGCGCACCTTGGTTCGCACCCGGACGGCGGGCCGCTGATCCCGCCGTGGTTCGTGCCGTACTCGATAAGTGAGGCGCTCAAGAGCCGTCGCGTGTGGATGGAGGTCGCCCGCCAGATCGCGCCGGTTCCCATCGCCCAGCTGGAGGCGTTCATCGCCGCGCAGAACGAGCTGCCGGCCGGGACCGGATGCGAGACCTGGTTGCCGGCCTGGCTTCCCATCGCCACCGACGCCGGTGGCGCGAACCTGTTCGTGGACCTGCGGGGCGGCCGCAGGCACGGCTGCGTCATGGAGTACTACAAGGACGCCGGGGCGAGCGCGGGTCCCGAGTGGGCAGACGTCGCGGCCATGCTCTACGACATCGCCGACCGGCTCGCCGAGGGCGGGCCCGAACGTGTCGACGAAGGCCGCGTCCACTGGGGATGATGGGGGGCGTGATGAAATCATGGTTCTCGATCGCGACAGTCGCGGCACTGATAGGTGTATTCAATCCGGCGCCGGCATCGGCGGGACAGGCGCCGACCCGTCTGATCATCGATACCGACTTCGGGCAGTGGTGGGACGACGTGGCCGCCCTCGCCGCCGCCCATTCCGCCGCCGGCCGGGGAAGGACACGGATCCTCGGCGTGATGTCCGATGCGGACAACCCCTGGAACGCGGACGCGTTGGACGCGCTCAATACCTGGTACGGCCGGCCCGACATCCCGATCGGTGTCACCGCCGGTGCCGTGCCGGTCGAGCAGAACTACAGCCGGCTGCTCGCCGAAAACTTCCCGCACTCCGGCGGAGCCGAGGACTCTGTCGCTCTGTACCGGCGGCTGCTGCGCTCGCAGCCGGACCACAGCGTGACCATCCTGTCCATCGGTGCGCTGACCGGCCTGTCCCGGCTGCTGCACGCCGATCCCGTTTTGGTGTCACGTAAGGTTTCCCGCGCCGTCATCATGGGCGGCGAGTACCCTTCCGCCACCGCGCCGGAGTGGAACTTCTCGCTCGACCTTGCCGCCACCCGGCACGTGGTGGCCAGCTGGCCCACTCCGATCGTGTTCGACGGCTTCGAAACCGGCCTTGAGGTGCTGGTCGGCAACAACGTCTGCGCCGCGCACCCGGCCGGCAGCCCGGTCCGCGCCGCCTTCGACGTGCTCTACGGCTGCGGCAACGCGCAGGCCGACGGCACCTGGGATCCGACCGCGCTCTACTATGCCGTCTATGGCCCGGCCGGGGTTTACCGGCTGGCCGGGGCCGGCGGCCACAACGTCCTCACCGCCGACGGCCTCAACGCCTGGACCGACGGCGGGCACCGCCACCGGTACCTGGTCCTCACCAATGCCGACAGGCTGACCAGCAGACTCGACGCCCTCATCGACGCCACCTGACAGTTCAGATCCAGCCGCGGCGGGTGGCGGCGATGCCCGCCTGGAACCGTGTCTCGGCGCCGAGCACCCGCAGCAGCTCGGCGATGCGCCGCCGGGTGGTGCGGTAGCTCCAACCCAGATGGTGGGCGATCGACTCATCCTTCATGCCGCTGGTCAGCAGCGCCAGCAGCCGCCTGTACTCGGGGGTGGGGGCATCGCTCGGCGGCGGTGGCAGGTGCGGCGGGTCCGGCGCGATGGCGATGGCGTTCATCCACAACTCCTCGAACACATACGTCAGGATGCCGAGGAGCGATGACTGGTAGACCACGATCGCTGTGTCAATGTCGGGCTGGTCGAGGGTACCCGGCAAAAATCCCACCCTGCGGTCGAAGATGGCGAGTTTGAACGGCAGGTGGTTGGTGACTCGCGCTTGCTCGCCGGCCGCGACATAGCGGGCGATCGCCTCGACCGCCTTGGGCGAGCGGTCGAGCGCGGCCCGGTCATAGATCGCCCGGCAGGTCACGCCGCGCGCCAGCACCTCGAATTCCCCGTCGTTCGTGATTGGACCGGCGTCGCCGGCGTACGGCGGCGTGTCCAGCACCATGATCTCCTCGGTGGCGGAGCGCTGCATCAGGTTGAAGCGGTGGAGCACGGCACGCGGCTCGGTGATCACCTCGATGAGGTCGGTGCTGCCGGAGGCGTTGCCCTGGCGGTAGTCGGTCATCAGCCGCGCGGCGGCAAGGCGCAGCTGATCCAGCTCGGCCCGCTTGCGGGAGACCAGGGCCTCGATGGCCACGTCCGGCGCGGTGGGCACGAACCCCGATGGCTCCGCCGGCGTGGCACTGACCAGACCGTCGCTTTCCAAGGCTCGCAAGGCTTCGCGCACCCGGTCCTCCGGCAGGCCGAGCTCCCCGCTGAGCTCGGTGACGGTGTTAGCCTTACGCCGCAACAGTAAGCTGTAAAGGCGCTGCTCCGCCTCGCCGACGCCGACCGCGCCGAGTTCGGCTATCAAGTCCATTGCCGGGCCAGTTCTGTCCATGACCACATCAGGCCAGGGTAGGCACTGTTCAAATGGATCACCAGTGGTGCAGCATCTTCGCGTGGTATCTCGTGCGCTGAAAGTCCTGACCGGCCTGGCCCTCCTGCTGACCGCCTTGCCCACCGGCTGGGATCCTCCTCACGGTGCCGGCGGAGCGGACAAGATAGACACTGCCCTGGCGGCCCGATTCGACAACGGCGGCCGCTCTGACGTTCTGGTCCGGTTCCACAAGCGGGCAGACCTGTCCGGCGCCGCCGCCGTCAAGGACTGGGCAAAGCGCGGAGAGTACGTCGTCGACCGCCTCCGTGCGGCAGCCGACGCGAGCCAGGCCAGGACCCGTTCCCGGCTGGCGGGCGCGGGCGTTGCCCACCAAGCGTTCTGGGTGGTGAACACGATCCTGGTCAAGGCGGCCGGCAGCGAGCTTGCCGAAACGCTCGCCGCCGACCCGGAGGTGAGCCGGATCAGCGAGGCGGTCCGGTACGAGGTCCCGGAACCCTTGCCGGGCAACAACACCACGGCCGCCGCGGTGAACGGGGTGGAGTGGGGTGTGGCGAACATCGGCGCGGACCGGGTCTGGAGCGAGTTCGGGGCTCGCGGCGAGGGTCTGGTGGTCGCGACGATCGACACCGGGGTGCAGTCCGACCACCCGGCGCTGACCCGCCAGTACCGCGGCAACCTTGGAAACGGCGGCATCGACCACAACTACAACTGGTTCGATCCGTCGCGGGTGTGCGGGAGCCCTTCCGTGACACCGTGCGACAACATCGGTCACGGCACCCACGTGACCGGCACCATGGTCGGCGCGGACACCGCCGGCAACTCGGTCGGCGTCGCGCCCGCCGCCCGCTGGATAGCGGCGAAGGGGTGCGAGGACCGCGAGCGCGGCTGCACCGACGCCGCGCTGCTCGCCTCGGCGCAGTGGATCCTGGCGCCCACCAACCTTTCCGGCACGGATGCCCGGCCGGATCTGCGGCCGCACATCGTGAACAACTCGTGGGGCGGCGACACCGGGCCGGTCGAGGACCCGTGGTTCGACCACGCGTTGCGGGCGTGGAACGCCGCCGGCATCTTCGCCGTCTTCTCCAACGGCAACGCGGGACCGGGCTGCGACACCGCAGGAAGCCCGGCCGACTCCGAGTTCGCCTTCAGCGCGGGCGCCTACGATTCCAGCAATCGGGTGGCATCGTTCTCCAGCCGCGGACCCGGTGCCAACGGCGACCTGCGACCGCACCTGTCCGCGCCGGGCGTCAACATCCGCTCTTCCGTCCCGGGCGGCGGTTACGGGCTGGCTTCGGGGACATCGATGGCCGCGCCGCACGTTTCCGGGGCCGCGGCGCTGCTTTGGTCCTCGGCACCGGCGCTGATCGGCGACATCACGGGCACGCGGGAATTGCTCGCTTCGACCGCCACCGACACACCCGACAGCACCTGCGGCGGCACCGACGCGGACAACAACACCTACGGCGAGGGCAGGCTCAACGCCCACCTCGCGGTCGGCCGGGCGCCGCGCGGCAAGACCGGGGTCCTGACCGGAGTCGTGCGCGACGCCGCGAGCGGGCAACCGTTGCTGGGAGTCAAGGTCGCCGCCACCGAAATCGAAGGTTCACAGGAGCGTTCCACAATTTCCAACAACATTGGGGGGTACCGGATAACGCTGCCCGTGGGCGACCACAAGGTTTCCGCGTCCGCGTTCGGTTTCGACTCCACCGATCCCGTGACGGTCTCGATCCGGGAAGGCGAGACGATCGACCTCGATCTGGCGCTGGCGGCGCGGGCACGCGTCGCCGTGCACGGCACCATCCGGGACGGCTCAGGCCAGGGCTGGCCGCTTTACGCCCGGGTCGTGGTGGACGGCGTGCCGGGCGGCACCTTCTTCACCAAGCCGAGCGAGGGCCGGTACAGCTTCGAACTGCCCGCCAACGCCACCTACACCTTGCGCGTCACGTCCGAGCTTCCCGGTTACGAGCCGCTCGTCACCGAGGTGGCGGTCGGTCAGGCGGAGGAGGTGCGCCGCGATTTCGCCCTCGCGGCCGAGACCGAGGAGTGCCGGGCATCCGGGTACCGCAAGGAGCACCTCGGGCTGTTCGAACCGTTCGACGCGGCGGCCGTTCCGGCCGGCTGGTCGTCCACTTCGGAGATTGGCGAGGGTTGGCGGTTCGACGATCCGGGCGCGCGGACCAACCTGACCGGCGGCACTGGCAACTTCGCCAGTGTGGACAGCACCTCCGGGAGCCTGCTGGAGAAGGCGACGCTGACCACTCCGCTCGTCGACCTCACCGGCGTCTCCGATCCGGTGCTCGCCTTCCGTACCGACCTCATCCGGCAGAACCTCGGCTCGGTGGCGGTGGAACTCTCGATGGACGCCGGAGCCACCTGGGAGGCGGTGTGGCAGCGTGCCCAGCCGGTGCGCGGACCGCAGCAGGTGCGGTTGCCGATCCCGGCAGCGGCCGGCCAGCCGGACGTGCAGGTGCGGTTCCGCTACGACAGCGGCTGGACCTACGACGGCTGGTGGCAGCTCGACGACGTGCTGATTGGCCGCCGGGTCTGCGCCCCACTGCCCGGTGGGCTGGTGGTCGGCACGGTCGCCGACGAGGTCGAGCGGACCGGGGTCAACGGTGCGACCGTCCAAAGTGTAGGGATGCCGGGCGAGTCGGCCCGCACGGTCGCGACCCCGGACGACGCGGCCCAGCCCGACGGCGTGTTCTGGCTGTTCTCCTCGCTCACCGGCAAGCAGCCGTTCAGGGTGTCCCACGGACTTGAGCAGTACGTGGAACGGGTGGACACCGTGAAGGTGCGTGCTCACGACGCGGCCAGGGCGGACCTGTCGCTCGGCGTGGGCAGGCTGTTGCTGCGCGCAGAACCCGTGGCGGAACAGGTCGCGCCGGGTTCGGAAAAAACAGTGACCATAAAGGTGACCAACACCGGTACCGCTCCGGCGACGGTGCGCCTGACCGAGTGGATGGAGGTGGACGCGTCCACACCGGTACTGTCCCGCTGGCCCAGCGTGGCGCCGCAAGGCCCTCCGGTCGACGACAGAGGCGGGCCGCTGCTCTCACCACCCGCCAACCCGTCCACATTGGACGCCCCGGCCGCCGCCGCCGAGAGCTGGAACAGGCTGCCGGACATGGCCTGGCCGGACATGGATGGGCTGGCCGCGGTCCACAACGGCAAGATGTATGTTGTCGGCGGCTGGGCGTTGGGCGGGATCGGGACCACACAGCTTGTCCAGTCCTACGACATGGCCGCCGGGACGTGGAGCCTCAACGAGGTGACGCGGAGCCCGTTGCGCGTGGCCAGACCGGCGGGCGGCTTCGTCGGCGACACGCTCGTCGTCACCGGCGGCTGGGGGCGGATAGACAACATTCCCACAGCCACCACGATGCTGTACCACCCGGACAGCAATGCGTGGACCCTGGGAGCGGATGCCCCGGTGCGGGTCGCGGCGGCCGGTCACGCGATTCTCGACGGCAAGCTCTATGTCATCGGCGGGCGGCCCGCCGGTAACGAGGAGGCCGCGAGCACTGCAGTGGCCGTCTACGATCCGGCGACCGACACCTGGACCCGCGCGGCGGACTACCCCGAACCCGTGGCATGGCAGTCCTGCGGCACGGTTGGCGGCGAGATCTACTGTGCGGGCGGCGTGACCGCCGGCGTGCAGCACCTGTCTCGCGCCTACGTCTACAACCCGCGGGCCAACGCCTGGTATCGCGTGGCCGACCTGCCCGCCACGGTCTGGGGCGCCGGTTACTCCGGTGCCAACGGGAAACTGCTGGTTTCAGGTGGCGTCGTGGGCGGCTACCGCAGCGGCCGGGGCTTCGCCTACGACCCGGCGACCGACAGGTGGTCGGATCTGCCACCGTCGCAGTTCGCGCTGTACCGGGTCGGCAGCACCTGCGGCCTGTACAAGGTCGGCGGGTCGGAAGGCACCTACGGCATCAAGCCGTACGTCGAACAGTTGGCCGGTTACAGCGATTGCGTCACCTCGAACGTGGATGTGCCGTGGCTGTCGGCGATGCCGGACACGATAACCGTCGAGCCGGGCAAGCCGGCCCAGGTCACCATCCGGCTCGATGCCCGTGCCGTGCCGGGTCCGGGCACCTACACCGCCCGGCTGCTGTGGCACGAGAACACTCGATACGACGTGGAATCGATCCCGGTGACGATGACTGTCAGCTAGGCGATGCCTGGATGGCGTCGAGGTCGCGGACGGCGAACCGGTGGTGCTCCCACTCCTCCTCAAGGATCACGTGCAGGCACGAGAGGACTGTTTCCGGGTACTGCGGGTTGTGCGGGTTCTTGCGCGCGGCTGCCAGATCCTGCGGCGTGACGGCGGCCAGAAAGTCGCGCACCATCGCCACGCGACCGGCCCGGGCCTCGAGCACCTCGGCGTAGGTCGGTGCGTCAGTGGCGAAGACCGACATGTCAAAGTCGTCGTCGCTGCCGCCCCGCAGCCCGAGCGGATGGAACGGCTGCTCCAGCTCCATGATCCCCGCACCCAGCCACATGTCCGTGGCCAGCACCAGATGCCGCAGCGTCTGCGCGAACGACCACTCGCCGTCGACCGAGATGTCGACGGTGCCGGCCGGCATCGCCGCCGCGCGCTCGAGGGTGGCCGCCCAGGTGCGCTCCAGCGCGGCCCAGGCCGCGCGCAGGGCATCCGGATCCGCGGCCCGCCGCTCAGCGCGACCGGGAAAGCGCCGGTTGAGCTCGGCATCGACGAACGGTGCCACGTCGACGCCGTTGACTCGCAACCCGCTCCCGTCCTCGAAGAGCCACGGAGCGTCGATGTCCGACCCCGCGATGTCGACCCCACGCATCACCACACCGGACAGGTTGGACTCAACGAACCGCGCGCCGCTCAGGTTCACCTCCCTGAATACCGCTTTCTGCAGGTCGTCGGACTGGCCGAAGGTCGCCATGAACTCCTCCTCGTCGAGAGCGGCCAAGACCCGCAGCATACGGACACCCACCGCCATGGAGCGATCCCCGCTGCGATGTGCTCGCCCGCTTTGGGCCAGCCGCTGTCAGCCGGGTCGCGTAGCCTCGGCGGGTGAACGTGGATGACGTGTCGAGGATTGCGTTGGCACGCGAAGGAGCAGGCGGGTGGCTAAGGGGCAAGTGCAGGGGACGGTGCCGGCGCGGCATGTCATAGCGGTCGCAAGTGGCAAGGGCGGTGTCGGCAAGTCCAGCATCGCGCTGAACGCGGCGACGGTTCTTGCCCAGCAGGGCGCCCGGGTCGGGCTCGTCGACTGCGACGTCTACGGCCCCGACATCCCGGCGATGGTCGGACTGACCCGGCGGGTCATGACCAAGCAGTGGACCCTGTCGTGGAAGGGCGGCTTCGGGGCGACCAGGATTGAGCCGATCGAACGCTACGGCGTCCACCTCGTGTCGGTGGGGCTGCTTTTCGGTGAGGAGCAAGCGCTTTCGTGGCCCGCCCACATGATTGGCGTGCTGGTCAACCAGCTGCTGTGGTCGACGGCCTGGCCGGAACTCGACTATCTTCTCCTCGACATGCCGCCGGGCACGGCCGACGTCACTCAGCTGGTGTTCCAGGCGATCCCCAAGGCCAAGGCGGTCATCGTGGTCACCCCGCAG
>DASUXL010000349.1:0-14429 GCA_036377915.1 Candidatus Limnocylindrales bacterium | reverse complement strand
CAGCCGGCCGCGCAGGTGGTCGGGGATGGTCTGGTTCCAGATGGTCGAGCGGAAGATGCCCGAGACCATGTCGCCTGCGCCGGCGATGAACAGCCCGACCAGGGCCAGCCACAGCGCGCTGGAAAGGCCGAACAGCACGATCCCCACCCCCCACACGCCCGCGGCGAGCGTGACCGCCAGGCCGTGCCGGTGGACCCGGCCGGTCCAGCCCGACGTCAAGGTCACCACCATCGCCCCGGCCGAGAGCGCGGCGTAGAACAGGCCGAGCACGGCAGGGCCACCGTAGCGGTCGGCGAGGAACGGGTACAGGGCGATCGGGAACGCGAAGAACATGGCGTTGATGTCGATCAGGTAGGTGCCCAGCAGCTCGGGGCGCGAGCGGGCGTAGCGCAGGCCGGCCACGACCGAGCGCAGCGAGGGCCGGTCGGCGGCCTCGGGCGGCGGGACTGCGCGGAGCAAGGCGAGGCAGCCGAGCGAGATCAGGAAGGTCGCGAGGTCCACGGCGTAGACCCAGCCCATCCCGGCGCTCGCGATGAGCAGGCCGGCGATGGTCGGGCCGCCGATCTGCGCCGCCTGCCAGCGCAGGGAGTTCAGCGCGGCGACCGCGGGCATCTTCTCGGAGGGGGCGAGGCGCGGGATGATCGCGTCCATCGCCGGCCGCTGGACACCGTCGATTGCGGCGGCAAGCGAGGCGATGACGAACAAAAGCCAGACCTTGGGGGTACCCAGCAAAGCATTGACCAACAACAAAAAAGTCAAGATCGTAAAGGCGAGTTCGGAGTAGAAAACAAGCTTACGGCGATCGATGTAATCCGCGAGCGCCCCACCCACGAAAGCCATGAACAGCAACGGAAGCAGCTCGCACAGCCCGAGCAGGCCGACCATGAGCGGATCGTTGGTCAGGGCTTTCACCTGGAACGGGATCGAGACGTACGTGAGCATCGACCCGAAACTGGACACCCCTGCGGCGGTGTAAAGCAGCCGGAAGTCCCGGATGCGCAGGGGTGACAGGTCGAGGGCGATGCGTCTTCGGCTCACGTAGCGGCAGGTTAGTCGAGGTAAAGCCGGCCCGTCTTCTCATATTCGGTGAGGTGTTCGAGGGTCCAGGCGACAACGAGCGAGGTGCCGTCGGGCAGGTTGTCAAGGGTGTACCAGCGGGCGTCGCGGGCCTCCTCCGGGTCCGGGTTGAGCTCCCCGGTGACCTCCTCAAGGAGGTACGACCCCGAGATGTGCTGGTACGTATCGCCGAACATATTGGTAAACGTGTATCTCGGTGCGGTCAGGAAGGCGAAAAGTGTCGCCTTGCCGGCTTTCAGGCCGGTCTCCTCCCAGGTCTCGCGGATGGCGCACTCGGCGAGCGACTCGCCGATCTCCATCGCCCCGGCCGGGAACGACCACATCCCGTTGTCGCTGCGCTGGATGAGCAGAAATTCGCCCTCCGGATTGCGGATCACCCCGCGCGCGCCCACGAACATGAGCGTGGCGTCGCCCATGGCGGCGCGAAGGCGTCCGTGGTACGAGTTCTGCCAATCCTCGACGGCTCCCATGCCCACGACAGTAGCTTTCACAATATGAGGGCTATCTGGAAGGGAGCCGTGTCTTTCGGGCTTGTATCGATTTCGGTCAAGCTGTACTCGGCGACCGAGGACAAGGACATCCGGTTTCACCAGGTGCACCGCAAGGACGGGGGGCGCATCAAGTACCAACGGGTCTGCTCCATAGATGGGAAAGAAGTCAGCTACGACGAGATTGCCAAGGGGTACGACATGGGCGGCGGGGAGATGGTGATCCTCACCGACACGGACTTCAAGAACCTGCCCTTGAGTTCCTCCAGGGCGATCGAGGTGCTGGAGTTCGTACCCTCCGAGCAGATCGATCCCATCCTCTACGACAAGGCGTACTACCTGGAGCCGGACGGTGCCGCGAGCGTGAAGCCGTACCTGCTGATGCGGGAGTCGCTGGAGGACACCGACCGCGTAGCCGTGGTAAAAGTGGCGCTGCGGCAACGGGAGGCGCTCGCGACCCTGCGGGTGCGCGACGGGGTGCTGGTGCTCAACACGATGCTGTGGCCCGACGAGGTGCGCACGCCGGAGTTCGGCTTCCTCGACGACAACATCAAGCTGCGCCCGCAGGAGGTCAAGATGGCCGGGTCGCTGATCGACTCGATGGCCGACAACTTCGACCCGACCGAGTTCAAGGACTCCTACCGCGAGGCGCTGCAAGAGGTTATCGACGTCAAGGTGGGCAAGAAGGAGATGGTGAGCCGGCCGACCACGGAGGAGAAGCTGGCCCCGACGATCGACCTCATGGCGGCGCTGCGCGAGTCGGTCGATCGGGCGCGCAAGAGCCGGTCCGGCGGGCGCGGCCCGGCGACCGTCACGCCGATCAAGAAGACCGCCGCCAAGAAGGCCGCACCCAAGAAAGCGACGGCTGCGAAAAAGACAGCGGCCAAGAAGACAACGGCCAAGAAGGCGCCCGCTAAGAAGGCTGGCAAGAAGGCCGCATGACGACCGTCCGGCCCATGTTCGCCACGCCTGGGCCGCTGCCAAGCGGTCCGGGATGGGCGTTCGAGGTCAAGTGGGACGGGTACAGGGCGGTCTATGAGGGCGGAAGGTTCTACGGCCGGTCGGGGCTGCGGCTTGCCGGGCCGGAGCTGCCCGAGTTCGACATCCCGGTCGACGGCGAGCTCGTCGCCTTCGGCGAGGATGGCAAGCCCAGCTTCCAGGCGATGCAGCGGTCGGTCACCCCGGCTTTCATCGCTTTCGATTTGGTGGTACCGGATCAGACCTACGCGCAGCGGCGAGAGCTGCTGGAGCGGATGCCCCTGACCGTCTCGCCGCGCTTCGACGACGGCGCGGCGACGGTCGAGGCGGCACGGGAGCTCGGGCTTGAAGGTGTCATCGCCAAGCGGCTCGACTCGTTGTACCGCCCCGGAACCCGCTCCCCCGACTGGATCAAGTACAAGTTCGTGCGCACCGCCGATTTCGTCATCGGCGGCTGGCGCCCGGGCGCGCGCAAACTCGGCGCCCTGCTGGTGGGCTCGCCCACACCGTCCGGCCTGATCTACCGTGGGCGGGTGGGCGGTGGGATCAGCGCGGGGACAGAGGCGACGCTCCTGCCGGTGCTCAAGGAACTGCACCGGCCGGACAGCCCGTTCGCGGGCCCGGCCGAGTGGGGCAACTATGTCGAACCCGTGCTCGTGGTGGAGGTGCGCTACGGCCAGCTGACCCGCGACGGCCGGCTGCGCTTCCCCGTCTTTCTGCGCCTGCGCCCGGACAAGCTGCCCTCGGAGGTGGCCGATGAGAGTTAAGGTCGGCGACCGCACCCTCGCACTGTCCAACCTGGACAAGGAGCTGTACCCGGACGGGACCACCAAGGCCGAGATAATCGATTACTACACAAGGATTTCCGGGGCCATCCTGCCGCACCTGCGGGACCGCCCGCTGACCCGCGTCAGGTTCCCCGACGGCGCCGACCGGCCCGGCTTCTTCGAGAAGAGCGCACCCGGCGGCACGCCGAGGTGGGTGCCGCAGAGCCGGGCCAGCAAGGACGGCCAGATCCTGTGCAACGACCTGCCGACCCTGGTGTGGCTGGCCAACCTCGCCGCCCTGGAGCTACACACGCACCAGTGGCGGGAGGAGCGCGGCCAGGCGCCGGACCGGGTGGTCTTCGACCTCGACCCGGGCGAACCCGCCGGGCTTGACGAATGCCGCGCTGTCGCTCTCGCCCTGCGCGACCGTCTGGCTCAGGACGGCCTGGATGCGTACCCAAAAACATCTGGAAAGAAAGGAATGCAGGTCACCGTGCGCGCGCCGTGTGATGCCCGCGCGATCGCCGCCGAGTTCGCCAAGGGCGCAACAAAGATGATCACGGACCAGATGGACAAGCGCTTGAGGCGCGGCAAGGTTTTCATCGACTGGAGCCAGAACGCGCCTTTCAAGACAACGGTTTGCGTCTACTCACTGCGGGCGGGTCCAATCCCGACGGTGTCCGCGCCGTTGACCTGGGAGGAGATCGAGTCCGGAGACTTCACCGCGGCCGACTTCACGCTGCACACCATGCCCGATAGGATTGATGAACTTGGAGACCTTCACGCGGGATTGTTGACGCCTTGAGCTGTGTGATCGTGGGTGGCGGGCCGGCCGGCATGGTGCTCGGGCTGCTGCTCGCCCGAGCCGGGGTCGAGGTCACGGTGCTGGAGAAGCACGGCGACTTCCTGCGCGACTTTCGAGGCGACACCGTCCATCCGTCGACCCTGCAACTGCTCGACGAGCTGGGCCTGATCGGGCGCTTCAACGAGCTGCCGCAGAGCAGGCTCAATGAGGTCGCGTTCCCGATCGGGCCGGGCAAGAGCGTGGTGGTCGCCAACTTCGCCCGGCTGAAGGCAAAATATCCTTACGTGGCAATGGTTCCGCAGTGGGATCTGCTGAACCTGCTCGCCGAGGCGGGTCGTGCCGAGCCCAGCTTCAAGCTGCTGATGCGGCATGAGGTGACCAAGCTGATCCGCGATGGCGGCCGGATCGCCGGGGTGCGCGGCGATTTCGGGGAGATCCGCGCTGATCTCACGGTGGCGTGCGACGGCCGGTGGTCGATCGCGCGGCGGCTGCCCGAGCTGGAGTCCCTGGAGTTCCCGGTCCCCGTCGACGCGTGGTGGTTCCGGCTGCCGAAACACCCCGGCGACACGCAGAACGCGCTGACGCCGAGGGCCGGCAACGGCCGCTTCGCCCTGGTGATCCCGCGCGAAGGCTTCCTGCAATTGGCTTACATCGCAAGGAAAGGCACGGACTCCGAGCTGAGAGCGCGCGGGATCGAGAGCTTCCGGCGCGACATCGCGGAACTCATGCCGGAGCTGGCGGATCGGGTCGCGGGGCTGGAGTCGATGGACGACGTCAAGCATCTCGATGTGCGGCTGGACCGCTTGCGGCGCTGGCATGTCGACGGTCTGCTCTGCATCGGCGACGCCGCCCACGCCATGTCCCCGGTCGGCGGGGTCGGCATAAACCTCGCCGTCCAGGACGCCGTCGCCGCCGCGACCCTGCTCGCCGGGCCGCTGCGTTCGGGAAGGGTCGCGCCGGCGGTGCTGGCCAAGGTGCGCTCGCGACGCATCCTGCCGACGGTTGTGGTGCAGCGCTTGCAGCGCATCATGCACCGGGTGCTCGTCGCCCCCATCATCGAGGGCCGCCGGACGGGCCCGCCGGCGCCGGCCCTCGCCCTGATGCGCCGCGTCCCGGCCGCCTCATTCGTGCCCGCGTATCTGATCGGGATCGGCCTGCGGCCCGAACACGCACCGGCCTTCGCCCGGCGCTAGCCCCAGCGCTCAAGACGTAGCAGCCACCCGGGCGGCGACGCGCTCCACCGCCACGCCATAGTCGGGGACCGATGCCATCGCGTCGGCAAGGCGCAGGAACGGCAGCGCTTCGCCCGCGCGGCCCTGCCGCTCCAGGGTGCGGCCGAGCACGTGGTGCGCGTAGTGGTCGCTCGGGTTGCGCGCCACCAACTCGCGCAGGTGCCCCTCGGCCTTGGTCAGCTGAGCCGAGGCGAAGTACGCGAGCGCAAGGCGCAGGCGCACGTCACAGTTGCCCGGCTCGGCCGCGATTACCGATTCCAGGATCCGGGCAGCCTCGATCGGGTCACCCGCGTCCATCCACAGCAGGGCCCGCCGGTACTCCTCGATCAGTTCCACTCGCTCGTCAACACCTGACCGCGCGGCCGTATTCCAGCCATCGACACAGACGGCTGGAACACGGCCGGGGTCTGTTGTCAGCCGGTCAGGACTCCTTGCGTGGCAGCGTTCACGGCATCGATGTCGGCGCCGAGATCCTTGCCGTCGGTGCCCAGGTTCTTGAACGGGCTCGAGGCGGCAAGGTGGTAGTCGCCCGTGGCAAGGTTGACGAACCCGACATCGGCAAGTGAGGCCGGCGGGTTGAGGAAGTTGTCCGGCCGCTGCGCATACAGCGACGGGAACCCGCCGGCGAGGATGTTCTTGCTGAACACGCAGCCGGGGGCGTAGGTGTTCAGGGCATTATCGCCCACGCCGACGTCGTCGCCGATCACACCGAAGTCGTTGTGGCTCGCGATGTTGTTGCGGTAGACGAGGTTCGTGGTCGGAGCGCCGCTGAAGATCATGACGCTGTGCCCGTTGATGGCGGTGTTGTGGTCAATGGTGATGTCGTCGATCCCGTTGAGGACCTGGAACACCCGCTGGACCCCCTCGAGCACGTTGTCCTTGATCAGGATCCGCTTGGTCTGCTGGCTCGGGAAGGCGTCGTCCTCGCCGCTCATGTTGAAGCCGTTGAACGAGTTGCGGACGATGTTGCGGGAGAAGTTGACGTCCTGGACAACCGCCCACAGGTTGCCGCCGTCCTGGTTGCGAGGCGTGAAGAGGATGCCGAAGCCGTTCTGCGCGGCCGGCCAATTATTTTCGAAAATGTTGCCCTCAACCTGTACCCGCTGAGCATTCTTCAATTCAAAAAGGTTCTTGACCGACCAAGGGATTCCGGCGTAGCTCGGATCGTCCTGCTTCCACGAGAGCGGCTTGCGGATGTGGTTGCGCCGGATCTCGATGTCAGAGTTGACGAGGTCGGTGATGTCCGTGTCGGCGCCGCCGAACATGACGTTCTCGCCGGCGCCCTCCAGATAGTTGTTGACGATTTTGAACGGCCCGGGTCCGGTCCAGGCGCAGATCGCCTGGCTGTCGGCGCCGACCTCGTGGATGTCGGAGATGTAGGAGTCGACGACCGCGGTGCGGGCGCTGTTGGGCGTGATGCCGCGCCGGATGTTCCCGGTCGCGGTGCCGTGCACATAGCTGCGGTCGAAGGTGATGTCGTGCGGCACTTGGGCGAGGCTGGTCTGCCCGCCGTCGCCGAGGACGGCAAGGCCTCCGTTGGTGAAATCCCTTGCGGCGTAGGTGGTCGTGATTTCGATGCCGACGAACCGGTAGTGATGCGAGGGTGTCAGCGCCGGTGTGGAGATCGCGGGGTCGAGGTTCGGTGAGACGATCTTCGGCATGGCGCCGGCGTTCGCCGGAGAGACCCGGTTGCCGGGTGGCGGAAGGCTGCTGTAGGCCGATGTCTGGAGGTAGATCCAGCCGCTTCCGGTGGTCTTGTTCGGCAGGACGAAGTTACCGGTGAACGTCGCGCCCGCCGCCAGAATTATCTTGTCGCCGAGCTGCGCGGTGTTCAGCGCCGCTTGCAGGTCGCCACCGCCGTTCACGGTGATCGTGCTGCCGGCGGGCAGGGAGTAGGTCGTATCGAGGAAGGCGCGGGGTGGTTCCGGTTGCGCGCCATCGCCCGGGCCGGGGCCCGAACCCGGGACGATGTCGGCGGCGTTGACGACCCAGCACGCGTCCGCGCCGCCGGTGTCGGAAAACTCCAGCGACAGCGTGCCACCGGTCACCGAGACGTCGAAGCTCACCGTGGTCCAGCTGCCTTCCGTGTTGCTGACGTTCGGGGCGGCCACGACTCCGTTCGCCTTGACCTGCATCTGGTCGTGGGCATAGTCCTGGTCGCCCATGAGGAGGGTCACCGTGTAGCCGCCGTTGGTCAGGTCCGCCCGCAGTGTCGCGGCGGTGGTGGCGCAGCCCTGCACCAAGTCTCGCCGCAGGGCGTCCGCGGAACCGGCTCGCTCCCTTGACTCGAGGCCGGCGTCGCTGACCCAGCCGAAACCACCGGGCGTGTAGAGGCTGGATTCGGTCAGCCGGGTGTAGCCGGGGGCGACAGGCGAGGTCGCCGTGTCGAAGTCGAAGTGGTACTCCTGCGCGGCCGAGGCTTGGCCGGCTCCGAGCTGGGATGCCAGTGCGGCAACGAGCAGAACTAGTGGGAGGGCCAGGCGTTTGCGGTATAGCTTCTTCGCTGACATCTGGCGCCAATACCACTCTCACACGGGCATTAATCCATTCCCATACTATTTTGGGTACAAATACCCATGGCCCGATTTCGAATGTCGAAACGTTTCGTGGGTTCCGTCGGAACGTTTTTGACAGCAATTTGATCGACATGTATAACTGAGCAAGCATCCGGGCTTGATGCGGTACCTACTTCAGGAGCAATCATGAAGATCAGTCGCCGCCGGCCCTGGCTTGCCGGCACGGTCGCGGCCGCCGTCACGGTGACGGTCGCCGCCGTTGGTGCGCTCACCGCGACCGTGGCACAGGCCGCCACCGGATGTCGCGTCCAGTACAAAGTGACAAATCAGTGGCCCGACGGGTTCGGCACCGAAGTCATCGTCGACAACCTCGGCGACCCCGTCTCAAGCTGGCAGCTCACCTGGTCGTTCACCGCCGGGCAGACAATCACCCAGCTCTGGAGCGGCACATACACCCAGTCCGGTGCTCAAGTGACGGTGCGCAACGCGACCTGGAACGGCAACATCGCCACCGGCGGCCAGATTTCGTTCGGGTTCAACGCGACCTGGAACGGGTCCAACCCTGTGCCGCCGAGCTTCGCCCTCAACGGAACGACTTGCACCGGCAACGTCGGCGGTTCGCCAACACCCGGCTCCCCCTCCCCCTCCGCTTCGCCGTCGGGTCCTACGGGAACGCTGCCAAGCAGTTTCCGGTGGAGTTCCAGCGCGCAGCTGATCGCACCGCGCTCCGATGCCACGCACAACGTCGCCGGGATCAAGGACCCTTCGGTCGTGTTCCACAATGGCCGGTACCACGTGTTCGCCTCGACCGCGAACGCCTCGGGATACAACCTGGTGTACCTCAACTTCACCGACTGGTCCCAGGCCGCCTCGGCCACGCAGTTCTACCTTGACCGGTCACCGATCGGCCCCGGCTATCGGGCCGCGCCGCAGGTGTTCTTCTTTGCCCCGCAGAACCTGTGGTATCTGGTCTACCAGAACGGCAACGCCGCGTACTCCACCAACCCAGACATCAGCAACCCCAACGGCTGGACCGCGCCGCGCAACTTCTACAGCGCGATGCCCGACATCATCCGCCAGAACATCGGCAACGGCTTCTGGGTCGACATGTGGGTGATCTGCGACTCGGCCAACTGCTACCTTTTCTCGTCCGACGACAACGGGCACCTGTATCGCTCGCAGACCAGCGTCGGCAGCTTCCCCAACGGGATGACCAACACGGTCATCGCGATGCAGGACACCCGCAACAACCTGTTCGAGGCCGCCAACGTCTACAAGATCGCGGGGCGCAACCAGTACCTCCTGATCGTCGAGGCGATCGGATCCGATGGGCGCCGCTGGTTCCGGTCGTGGACGGCCACCAGCATCACCGGGCCGTGGACCCAGCTCGCGGCAACGGAAAGCAACCCGTTCGCCCGGTCCAACAACGTCACCTTCAGCGGGACACCATGGACCCGGGACATCAGCCACGGTGAGGTGATCCGCTCCGGCAACCTTGACCAGACCCTGACCATCAGCCCGTGCAACATCCGGTATGTGTACCAAGGCTTGGACCCCAACGCCGGCGGCGACTACAACAGCCTGCCCTGGCGGCTCGGTCTGCTCACCCAGACCAACTCGACCTGCTGAGCATCAAGGTTGCGGGTCACCCGCGGGCGAGCTGGTGACCCGTGAATCCTTTATTTGCTTTGGCGGGTACCGGCAGCGGCAAGGCGCCGGCTCTCCTCGGCCTTGCGCTGCTCGAGTTCGGCGGCCGCGGGCGGCACCATGCGGGTCCGTGGGCCGGTCGCGACGAAGTCGTACCGGTCGACGCCGAGACCCCGCAGGATGGCCCGTTCCACCGGCGAGTGGTCGTTCGGGTCCGGGCGGTTGAACTGCATCGGCTCGGCCAGAACCAGGGTCGCGTTGGTGATGAACCTCGGCCGCCGCAAAATGTTCTGCGACATGGTGTGCAGGATCAGCGGATGGATCAGGTAGACGTCACCGAGTTCTCCGGTCGCCTCGTCGAACCGGCTGCACTGCGCGATAAGGTCCGCGTACGGGAATCCGCCGGGGCCGTCATCGGTACCGTTGGGCAGGATCCCCTCCGGATGGTCGGCAAGGAAACGCGCGACCGGGCCGATAGAGTCTGTGGCGAGCAAGGTGGGGCCGCCCTGGTGCACGACTTCGGACCACAGCGGGATCGTGAGCAGACCCTGCTCGGGTGAGTCGAGAAAGTGCCGGAACCAGGTGCCGTCGACGTGCCAGCCGGCCGTCTCGCCGGACACGGGTTCCCACGGCCGGTCCGCGCCCAGCCACAGGTTGGCGATAAAAGCATCCGTCCAGGGGTACGGCTTCTCGGCGCGCATGCGCCCCTCACCGCCCACCAGCTCGCACGCCGCCCGCCACGCCCTTGGCGCGAACGTCTTGACGTCGATGTCGCGATGCGCCGCCATGTGAGTCGACGGCCGTTCCCAGGTCGACGGATCGTGTTCGTCGTAGCCCAGCCGATCCCAGATGTGTTTGCTGTACTCGTCCGCCTCCGCACGGGTGAAACACCCTCGGACGCGAACAAAACCCTTGTCCAGGAAGTGCTCCACGTCGCTGGCGCTGAGCACGGTGTCATCCGAGGGCATCGTCTACCTCCACCGGTCGGAGCGTTAGTCAACCGTTTGACTGCTTGACTGCGAAGCCTATTGAGACGGACGCGGCGAAGTCAACCCGCTTCCGGGAAACAGAAGTTCAAGTGCCCGGTCCGGCCGTGCGCAACCAGCCGTGTTGCCGCCAGTCTGAGGTGCCCATGAACCTGTGCTGGCTGGCTGCTGCTCGGCGGCTGCGGGTTGCCCTGGCGTGGGCTCGTCGTTGAGGTCGATGGGCCCATCCACGGTCGGCCTCCCGTCGCGGCGCTTCGTCAGGCATGGTGTCCCGATTACTGCGTGGCCTGTCGCCCGGAGGTGGGGGCAATGATGGATGCGGCTGATTGGTTGGGACTCGCTGGTATCGGTGGCACCCTGCTCGCTGGGACGCTGACGCCATTGATTGCCGAGCGTGCTCGGCGGGAAGGTGCACGTCAGGAGTTGCTCAGGACGCGGCGGGTCGACATCTACGCCGACCTCATCAGGGCGACAGCACGGCTGGTAGAGAACGCGAGGATCTGGGCGGCCGCACCGACTGTGGACCTTAAGGAAACGCCAGAGGATGAGTGGGACATTCTCGTTGCGCGAGTTGAGGTCATCGCCAGCAAGAATGTCCACGAGTATCTGATCGTGCTGGCTAAGATTGTCGGCGCTTTCAACATGTTCTTCCGCTGGGCGCGCGAGTATCGCCGCCTACACCGGCGACGACGACCAGGACACGGTCGAGACCGCACAGGCGATGGACGAAGCGTGGTTCAAGCAGGCGCCCTAACCCGGGCTGGCCACGGTCACGCCGATCAGCCGTATCGTCCGACACCGGCGCGGCGGACCGGGCCGAAACGCAAAGGAGCCCAGGTCACATGACCTGGGCCTCACTTGTCTGAGCCGCCTAACGGAATCGAACCGTTGACCTATTCATTACGAGTGAATCGCTCTACCGACTGAGCTAAGGCGGCAACGTCGCACAACTATACGCGATCCACCGGCCGCTTCCCACCGGGATACGTCGTGTCCGTTTTGTCGGGAATGTTGCTCCGACCGGATAATGCGCTGGGCAACATCCACCGACTACGCTCACGCCTCGTGACCCTCGTAACTCCACGCGAGCCGTCGGACACCATGCTGCGCCGTCCGAGCACGCTTCACCCGGCCGAGCTGGGTTTCACACCGCAAAAGCCGGTCGCCTGGTTGAGCCCGACCCAGCTGGCCGCCACCGGAATCCGAGTCGCGTTCGCTGCCCAGTTCGGGGCGTACCTGGACAAGCGCGAGCTTCAGCTGGCGCTGCCCACGGCGGTCCACGCCGACTACGCCCAGGCGGAGGAGCTGTGGCTGGACTACATCTCCGACCTCGGCGACGGGTTCGACGCCACCTACTCCATGGCCTACCTGCTGGCACAGGACAGCCTCGAGGTCAACGACGGAGTGCTGCCGCGCGCTCGGGTGCTTGTCATGGGCGGCGACCAGGTGTACCCGACCGCCAGCAGCGCGGCCTATGAGGACCGGTTCGAGGGGCCCTACAAGGCGGCGTTCCCGCAACCGATCACCGAGTCGAGCCCGCAGATCTACGCGCTGCCCGGCAACCACGACTGGTACGACGGGCTGACCGCGTTCCTGCGCCTGTTCGCCCGGCGCAACGGCAACCATATCGGCGGCTGGCAGACCAAGCAGACGCGCAGCTATTTCGCGCTGCAACTGCCGCACGGCTGGTGGCTTCTGGCCATCGACGCGCAGGGTGAGGCGTACCTTGACGATCCGCAGCTGGAGTTCTTCCGCGGGGTGGCGGCGACGTTCGAGAAGGGCGACCGGATCATCATCGCGGTCCCGCAGCCTTCGTGGATGCAGACCGATGCCAATCCGCGGGTGTACGACACGCTCGACTACTTCCTGCGCTCGGTGATCGATCCGTCGGGTGCCGAGGTGGCCCTGATGATCAGCGGTGACCTTCATCATTACGCCCGCTACGCCTCGGCCGACGCTCCCCGGCAACTGATCAACTGCGGGGGCGGGGGCGCCTACACGGCGGCGACGCATCACCTCCAGGAGGAGATCGTCGTGCCTCCGAAGTACTCCACTCTGCGGCGTTCGAGCCAGCAGCTCCGGTACCAACTGAAGAAAACCTATCCCTCAAAGATGCGATCACAGTGGCTGGGCAGCGGGGTGTTCGGGCGGTTGCCTTGGCGCAACCCGGGTTTCACGGCCATGCTGGGGATTGTCCACGCGATGCTGTTGCTGGCGCTGCAAAATGAGGCCGGCCGGATCGTCACCGTCCCGATTTTCCTTATGGTGACCGTGATGCTGGCGGCCGGCGTGTTCTTCGCGGTCGGCCTGACCGAGGGCGAGCGAAGATACCTGCCGTGGGTGCTGGGCGGTTTACACGGGGTGGCGCATCTGGTGCTGGGCATCGGTGGGTGGCTGATCTGGAAGCAGCTGCCGATGCGCAGCCTGACCTGGCCGTTGCCGGTACTGTCGGCGGTCGCGATCTACCTTCCCCTGGCCGGGATCGCCGCGGCGCTGCTCACCTCGACGTACCTGCTGGTCGCCTCCCGCTTCCGGGTCAACCTCAACGAGCTGTTCGCCGGGCAGGGCATCGAGGACTTCAAGAGCTTCCTGCGGCTGCGGTTCGCGCCCGACGGCACACTGACCGTCTATCCGATCGGCATCGACAAGATCAGCAAGAGGTGGGTGGCGCAGTCGACCGGATCGTGGTTCCGGCCGGATAAACCCATGCGCCCCAGGCTTGTCGACGATCCGGTGGTGTTCTCCGCGCCGGTCAGGGCTCCCGCGGAAGATGCTGCTGTTCATACGCCTTCCGGCTTGAGCACACCGACGCCTTAGGGCACACCGTCCGCGACCCGTCGGCGTTGAGCCGCACGACAACGGAGTCCTTCGGCACGGGGTGGCCGACGACCCGGCCGTCACCGTCCGGTGTGGACACCTGCTCGCCCAGGGCCGGCTCTATCTGGGCCTTGGACTCACGGTCGAGTCCGCGTGAAACAGGTAGACCTTGCTGACGTTCGAGGTGATGGGAACGACCGTTATCACGCCCACGCTGTTTACGGTTCGCCGCGATGTTGGCTGCATCGTTGCTGATCACGATGAAGGGTCTGGTCTTGTTGCCTTCCGCGCCTTGCGACGGCTCCAGGTCCACCAAAATACAGCTCACCGCAGCGCATCAGCCAGCCCCGTCCGACACCGTGTTGTCCCACAGGACGCGGTCCTCACAGCCCTGCCACTCTTCAAACGCTGCGGTGTAGGCGGCTTCCAGCTCGCTCATACGTAGAAGTGCGACGGCATGGTGCAGCACGACAGAGCGGGATGGCGCACCCACGCGCTCCGCGTATTCGTCGATGTAGGCAATATCTTCATTGGGAAGGCACACACTCATCTTCATGACGATGCTACCGGTAGTACTACCGCTATTACCGCCACGGCGAGCAGGATAGCGGCGAAAGGGTCCTCTCGGGATGCCCTATGAGGTGCGACTCTAGTACTCGACTGACGGCGCTTCAGCGCTCGGGCTCGCTCGGCATGTGTCGCTCCTCGTACGCTTTGCGAGACGGGCAGGTGTCGGCAACGGCGCACCGCTTTACCGATCCATCTGCCTGCATTCGCAGGACCAGGGTCTCGCTCGGAGCATGCCGAGACACCACGCGGGCATCCTCCCCGCTCTCAAGGGTCACACGCTGCCCAGAGTAGTAGTCATTTGTGCTGCTTGCGGCATAGAGAGGGTGTTCATACTTCAGGCAGCACATCAGGCGCCCGCACGCGCCGGAGATGCGCATCGGGTTGAGCGGCAGGTCCTGATCCTTGGCCATGCGGATGCTGACCGGTTCGAACTCGGTCAGGAAAGTCGAGCAGCAAAGGTCACGCCCGCATGAGCCGATGCCGCCCTGCACCTTTGCCGAGTCCCGCGCGGACAGCTGCCGCAGCTCCACCCGGCAGTGCAGGGTC
>DASUXL010000348.1:0-4011 GCA_036377915.1 Candidatus Limnocylindrales bacterium | reverse complement strand
CGAGAGCGGCGACCAGCAGGGTGAAGGCGCCCGGCGCGACCGGCCTGGTCAGCGCGGCTGTGATGGCACCGGTCGCCGCGCCCAGCGCGGCGACGATCAGCGCCACCTGCTCGGTGGACAGCCCGTCGAGGTTGAACGACGCCAGCACACTGAGCGCGGCGCCCAGAAATCCGACGACGAGCGCCGGCTCACGGCCGAAGATCGTCCATCTCATTGTGACCCTCCTTGGGTCTCCGGTCCGACCTCGGATGAGGCCGGCACACCTGGTGCTGCGACACGCTCGTACGTGCGTGCTACGTTGATCAAATGGAGGAGGCGGGTGAGCCGCTATGGCCGTGGACGGTTAAACGCCGCTGCCACCGGCGCTGGCGGCTTGCGCCGAACCACGCCAGGGCCTGGACCGCCTACGTCAGCGTCGGGACCCTGGCCGACGGCCGGTGGTGGGTGGACGTGGTGAGCCGGATCAACCGGCCGCTTCAGCTGGTCGCTAGCGAACGGGAGGCGGACGCCGAGGCCGAACGCTGGCGGAACCACATCGCGCTGGAACACAGCTCCTACACGGGCACGGCCGACGAGTGGGAGCAGGTGGAGTGCTACCCCACCCAGGGCTGGCAGCCGGGCGAGCGCGCACCCTGAGCGTCACGCCTTGTCCTCGTGGACCTCGTCCCGCAACGCGGCCAGCTGCCGCTTCATCTCGGCGAGTTGCTGCTCCATGTCGGCGAGCTGGTCCCGGAGCCGCTGGTTCTCCGGCTGCAACGTCTCCAACGCAGAAACGCGCGACCGGAGACGCTCGTTCTCCTTGTGAAGTTCGTTCAGCACCGAAGATTGGACCACCAGAGCGCCCTGCGCTGCGGTGACCACAATGGCCCCCGACTCCGGCCGCAGCTTCATCAACGCCACAATGCCGCCGATGATGCCCCCCGCCCCCAGCAGGGCGACGACCATCTGGACGATCTGCGCGGCGTTCATCGGCCACTCCGCACCAACAGGTGGATGCGGGCTACACAGGCCACCGCAACGACCGTGCTGAACGCCAAGGACGTGATGGACTGCAACCCCCACCCCAACAGCGTGCCGAACAAGAACCCTCGACCGATCACCAAGCAGGCCAACAACACCAGCCCGGCGCCCTCAACATCTCCGCGGGGACGCAGCACCCCGAACAGCAGCAACAGGCCCGCAGCGAGGTAGGCCACGTTGAATCCGGTCGCCAGCCAGTCGGGCAGCAGCGTTTCCACCGGATCCACCAGCCCCACGCCCGCTACGGCAATGACCGCCTGGGCGACGATGAGTGCAGCGATGGCCGACTCGAACGGCGCCAGGCAGATCCGCCCCCACAACGCCCGCAGCCGCCACCGTCCGCGCCCCGCGGCAGACATCAGCCCTCGGCGCCTGCCGCCAGCGCGTCAGCCAGTCGCTGCCGCAACCCATCGGCTTCCGCCCGCGCCTCAGCCAGCTCCTGCCGTACCTCGGCCACCTCGGCGCCGAGGTCGTCGCGGACCCGCTCCACCGCGGCGATGACCGCAGCCGTGTCCACGGAGGTTCCGCCGGCCGCGAGCGCCTCGATCGCTGCGGCGAGTGCGACCTGGCCGGCCGCCGCACGGGCCAGGTCCGCGCGGATCGACTCGATGCCAGGCTGTACCCACCGGCGGATCCGGTGGTCCGCGCTGGCGGCGTGGCCGAGCGCGGCGTTCACGCTGATGCCGTCCCGGTCCATCACCTCGCCGAACGACCACCGCCTGCCGGTGGCGGCGTTGACACAGCTCACGTCGTCGGTCAGTTCCACGTCCTCGTCTCCTTCCACGATTTCCTTGGCACGCTTGACGATGGCAGCCTTCGCGCCGATGACTCCTGCTCCTGGGCACTCGTCGTGCCCGAATTCCTCGCCGAGCCATTCCCGGTCAAAGCTGTGGTGCCCGAGCCCGCGCTCGCCCGGATGGTCCGCGACGGCGATCGGAATGCCGTACTGCTCGTGCACCCAGACGAGCAGCTGCGCGCACGCCTCCACCTGCCATACGCTCGGCGCGGCTGGGGCGAACCCGGCCAGCTCGATCGACAGCCACGCCCGGCTACCGTCGCGCTGGCACCACGCGATGTCGTTGGTGTCGACCATCTGCGCCCACTCGCCCGGCTCCTTGCCGACGATCCAGGTGGAGCAGGTGGTGACCGCGGTGCCGTCGGCATACCGCTGGTCAGGATTGAGTTGCCACGCGACCGTGCCGCCGTAGCTTCCCTGCGCTATGTGGAGGACGATTCCCCGGTGGTCGGACATCTTGCCGCCGCCGTTGGGTGAGGAGTGCTGGGCGATCGGCCTACCAGCCAGGCTCTTGATGCGCGCCATCGCTCGTACCTCCGGGTGCTCGCAGGGTCAGGTATCGGACAGCGGGCCGGATTGCTGGCGGCGCAGGGTCATACTGAAGCGGTGCACACAGTGGAGACTCGGCGGTGGCGGCGCTACCTGGCTCTCACCGCCGTGTTGGCCGTGACCCTGCTGGTGATGTGGGCGTACCGTGGCCAGATGGTGGACATCCACCAGATGCGCTAAGCCTGCTCGTACTGCGCGTTGATCTCGGCGAACGTCTGCCCGGCGTGGGCAGCGTTGAAATCCGCGAAGGTTTGGCCGGCCAGTTCGGCGTTGAGTCTGGCGAACGAGCCCGGCGAGACCAGCCCCTGCAACTGGTTGACCTGTGCCTGCAGCTGCTCGATCGTGGCGGCTTGACCGGCGATGGTGTCCTGCAGGCTGTCGATCGCCGCCAGCGCCTGATCCGCCTTGGACGGCTGCCCGGTGCCGGGCTCGGAGCACGTCGCCCACAGCAGCCACGCATTCGACAGGTCGCCGGCTACCGCGTTCCATCCGGCCTGAGTGCTGAGGTCGAGCTTGCCGACGCCAACCTTGTAGCACCGCAGAACGGTCGCGCTGGCCGCGCCGGACGGACCAAACCAGATCCCGCGCGTCGTCAGGGTTTCGTCGGGGGTCACCTGGATCGAGGAGATGGCGCCGCCGTCCAGGTCGATGGCCAGGTCGCCGTCGGCCTCCACGTGGACGCTGATGGCGCCCACCGCGATGTGCCCGCTGTTGACGTGGATGTACGGTCCGCCCGATTGGAAAGTTCCGTCCGGGTTCACGATGCCGGGCGCGAAGCGGATGATGCAGGCCCTGAATTCCCACCTCGTGTCCGGGAGCGCGGCGTGCAGGCCGGGGCCGTAGTCGTTCGCCATCAGAGCGCCACCCCAAGCCGCACTATCGCCACCCGGTTCATCTGGGACTCACTGATCTCCAGTGCCAGGTTCCCGCCGGACGACTGGAAACCCTGGATCGTCAATGTGTCTCCGGCGCTGAGGGCCGCGAGAACCCAGCCGGTGCCCGACTCGGTTGCGCTGACACGGCCCAGCCAGCCAGCCCGGGCACCGATCGCCGTAGCCCCAGTGCGCAGGAAGCGCGCACCCCGGGTGCCGTCGGGGTCGTCGTCGAATGCCAGCGTCAGGTTCGCCAGGTACAGGCCGTCCGCTGAGACGGTCAGGACACCAGTGGAGTAGGTGATCCCAACCGCGTCGCCCGGGTCGCCGTCGACGGGCTGCCAGTTGGTGACGTTCTGCCAGTTGCCGGTGCTGTTGTGGCTGAAGCCATCGTTTCGGAGTGCCCGCCACTGCAAACCCAGCGACGCAAGCGCGTCATCGATGGCGGCGTCCGCCGTCTCCGCGAGCTGCTCAAACTTCTCGTTGAGCGGCGTGCCCTGGTCGCCCTCGACCGGGAACTGGATGCCACGGGCCGTGGTGTCAGGCATCAAACCTCCATGGGTTGGCGTTGAAGTCGGCGAAGGTCTGGCCCGACAGTTCGGCGTTGATCTCGGCGAAGGTCATCCCGGCCCACTCTTCGTTGAAGTCCTTGAACAGATAGGGAATCGGACGCACCGCCAGAGTCAGCTCCAGGCGTCCGGCCGACCCGGAGGGGTAGAGACCGGTTACAACACATCGGACGGTTGCGTCCATGACCACCGGGTCGACCAACTC
>DASUXL010000347.1:0-20250 GCA_036377915.1 Candidatus Limnocylindrales bacterium | reverse complement strand
CGCGGCAGGCGTGCCGCTGGATCTTCCCGCTCGACGTCTTGGGTATCCGGCCCGGCGCCAGCAGGATCACCGCCGACACGCTCACCTCGCACGCCTCGCTGAGCACCCGGCGGATCGCGGTCGCGACCGCCGTCTCGCCGGCGCCGGAGGCAACCTCGCAGGCAAACCCCACCAGCTCCTGCCCATCGCGCTCGAACCCGAACGCGGCCGTGCAGCCCGGCCGCACCCCGGCGACGTCCTGCTCTACCGCTTGCTCTAGATCTTGGGGGTACAGGTTGCGGCCACGGATGATGATCAGATCCTTTGCCCGGCCGGTCACCACCAGCTCGCCCGCGCTGTCAAGGTAACCGAGGTCGCCCGTGCGCAGGTAACGCTCGCCTGCGAGGTAGGAAAAGCATTCCTCCTCGGGCCGCCGCCAGTATCCGGCGGCGACGCTGGGCCCGCTCACCCAGATCTCACCGTCCACAATGGCCAGTCGCTGGCCGCCGAGTGCCTTGCCGCTGCTGACATGCCGCCCGCTCATGCGGGCGCCTTGGCCGCGCCGCCCACCGGTCACGATGAGCGTCGCCTCGGCCAGGCCGTAACACGGGTAGAACGCCTCTCGCCGGAACCCGGCCCCGGCGAACGCTTCGGCGAACCGGTCCAGGGTCTGCGGCCGTACCGGTTCCGCGCCGCAGAACGCCACCTCCCACCCGGACAGGTCCAGGGCCTGCCGCTGCTGCGGCGTGCTCTTGCGTACGCACAGGTCGAAGGCGAAGTTGGGACCGCCGGTGATGGTGACGCCCAGCCGGGAGACGGTCTCGAGCCACGCCATCGGGCGCGACAGGAAGGTCAGCGGGGACATCAGCGCGACCGGCAGCCCGGAGTAGATGGGTTGCAGCACACCGCCGATGAGGCCCATGTCGTGGTAGGGCGGCAGCCAGCTCATCCCGACGTCCGCCGGTGTCGCCCCGAAGCCGTCGCGGATCAGTCCAAGGTTGTGCAGCAGGTTGGCGTGGGTGAGCATGACGCCCCTGGGCGTGCCGGTCGACCCGGACGTGTACTGAAGCAGGGCAAGCGATCCGGCGTCGACGCGGGGCGGGGTCCACTGTTGCGCCGCTTCGCCGGAGACGGCATCCGTGCTCACCCAGCGCAGCGCGGCCAGCTCGGGCGCCTCCCCGCCCATCGCCTGGGCCGTCTCGGCAAGCCACGACAGGCTGAGCGCCACACCCGCGCCGCAGTCGGCGATCAGCGACCGCAGCCGTGGCAGCGTGCGGCCCAGCCGCGCGGGGTCGGGAGGGTAGGCGGGCACGGCGATCGCGCCCGCGTAGAGGCAACCGAGGAAGCCCTCCACGTAGGAGCGTCCCGGCGGGTACAGCAGGAGCACCGGCTGCCCCGCGACGTCGTGCTCGGACAGCGCGACGGCGATGGCCCGCGCGGCTCGGTCGATGTCGGCATAGGTGACCCACTGAGCATCGTCACCCTCGTCCACGAACAGAAATGCCCGGTCAGCTGGTTGGTTTCGGGTCCGGTCTCGAAACAAAGCTACAACCGTGGCCATGCAATAAGACGCTATATTTCAATTGGCGCATGGCACAATGGTCAACTCGCGAGCGCCCGGCGCAGCTGCTGGCTGGACAGCAAATATATAGCACAGCCAATATATGCGATGGCACTTATCACCATAAAAGTCGCCATCCCCGCCGCGTCGATCGCGTAACCGCTCGCAGCCCGGCCCAGCGGGATGGCCGCCATGATGGATGAGATCAGCGCGCCGGTCACGCGACCCAGCATCTGCGGCGGCGTTCGCTGCTGGACCGTGCTCACGATGAGCGGCGCGAGCGGGCCGGTCGCCAGCCCCGTGACCACGAGCGCGGCGATGCGCGCGGCCGCTCCCGCCTGCCACACCAGCGCAAGGTATCCGAGCCCCACCGTCACCAGGCAGCCGAAGGTGAACGCGCGCTTGGGCAATCTCGTGCCCGCAACCCCGTACCCTATGGCGCCCAACAGCATTCCACCGGCATAGGCGAGCACCAGGGTACCCAGTGCGCCCGGGCCGCCGCCCGAGGCGGCAAGGCTCGGCACGATGACCGGCAGCAGCGGCGCCTCCAGCGCCGTGAGCAGGATCGCCATCGCGAGCACCGAGCGGATCAGCCCGTCGCGGCGCATGAAGCCCAGCCCGGCGATGAGCCGGGCGAGGTAACCCTCCCTCTCGGCGGCCACCTCGGGCACCGTCAGTCCAAACAGGAGGATCGCGGAGGCGAGGAAATAGGTCGCCGAGTTGGCCCAGAGCGCGCCGAGCGGCCCGAACACCGAGATGAGGATGCCCACCGGAACCGCCGCGAGCACCAGCGTGGCCCGCTGCATCGTCCAGTAGAACGCGCTCACCCGGGGCAACGCGGCACCCGCCTGCGCCGACAGGCCGGGCAGCAGGCTCTGCCGCGCGGTGGAACTCACCATGCCCGCCGCCGACGCGGTGAACGTCAGGGCGGCCACCACCGACAACGGCATCGTTGCCAATCGGGCATGCAGGAGTGGTACCAAACCGATCGCCACAGCCGCGACAAGGTCGGCCAGAACGGCCATGACACGATGGCCGAACCTGTCCAGCAGCGGCCCGAACGCCAGGCCCGACACCACCACGCCGGTCGCGGCGGCCGCGCTGACCAAGCCGGTCTTGGTGGCGCTGCCCGTCGTGCTCAGGACAAACCACGGGACAGCCACGAACGTCGCGGAACTGCCAAGCATCGACACCAGGCTCGCCCCGAGGACGGCGATCAGACCACGCGCTCGCACGCCGCCTACCCTATGCAACCGTCGGCGCATGGGCGGATGATGCGAGCCATGACAACCCCACGATGGCTGATCCCCTTGGTGATCATAGCGAGCGTGTTCATCGCCGCCCCGGCCGCAGCGGAGCGGGAGTTGTTTTTCGAGGAGACGGCGGAGTCGTTCTGGGGCGTGCCGCATCTGTGCGAGGACGGTTCCACGGTGACGGCGACGCTTCTGGTGCGGACCACGCGTGACTTCGAGGCGCCCGAGACCGAGGATCCTTTCCCCACCGCACGGGTACAGTTCCAGGCGGTCTGCCCGGACGGCACCTCGTTCAGCTGGGTGGCGGCCGGGGTGCCCGCGACAATCACTGGGACAGAAAATCTCAAGAGCGTCACGGCATCCGGTGCCGGCACCGCCCGCGACCTGTTCGACCAGCTGCATCAGGTGAGCTTCGAGGCGTCGTGGACGGGCGTGGGCCCGGTGGAGACGACGGTCAACACCGAGCGCAGCATCCGCAAGCAGCGCGAGGCGACCGCGACCGGTCAGGTCACTTTCGACGGTGCCGTGCATGTCAATGGCCCCAACAACCATCCCACGCGCCCGGCGCCGTTCATCCGCAACGATCTGGAGCTGTGAGCCCGGTCAGGGGAGCCGCAGTTTCATGTTTTCAAGCACGGCGTTGGGCCGTCCCGCGTAATGGTCGCGGAGGCGTTCGGTCAGATCGGCGGGATCCCAGACGGCGTAACGCTCCAGGCCGGCGCATTCCTGTGGCGACGCCGGCCTGGTGTTGCCTTGCACGTCAACGATTTTGCAGTTGAGGAAGACGTCCTGCAGGAAGCTGTCCGGCACCGTGACGATCGGGCTGCCCGGGGGAGCCTGGCCCACGACGGGCCAACCCCGGCGCCCGATCGCCGAGTCGAACACGGCGACGATGAACAGGATGGGCCGGGCGACAACCTCCGCCATCTCGGTGACCTCCTGCGTTGTCGGGAGGTCGTAGACCGCGACGTACGGGTCGGTGACGAGCTGGCCGTAGGTGTGCCGGCCGTCTCCGAGGTCGATGCGGACGATGTCGCCCGGCTTTCCCTTCCTGGGCATGCCCTCTCCTCGCTAGCGGCCCGTGTACGGTGCGATCGGGCCGAACTCCTTTACCCCTTGCGTCCAATATAGGTAGCCCAGCTTGTTCCACGGGGAGACACCGCGGATGGCGTTGCCGGATTTGGTCTTCTTTCCTTTGAGCCTCGCCTCCCCTATCGAGCCACCGTAGGAGTCGATCAGCATCTGTTCAAGGCCACGGATCGCCTGGTAGTACGGGTCGGCCCAGCGCTGGCCGTGTGGCAGGGTGGCCGGGCGCCAGTCGTAGAGCTTCGCCGTGCCAAACCCCTTCTTCCACATATGGTGCTTGCGGTCCCGGGCGGCGACCACCTGTGCCGGAGTTCCGTAACCCGAACTTCGCCCGACGTAGGTCTTGCCGGTCTTGGCGTTGTACTTCTCGTACACCACATAGATGGGCAGGTTCTTCATCCGCGTCCGCGGTGCCGGCGTGACCCTCGTGATGGTCGCCACCTTGCTCGCGATCATGTAGACGGCCAGGGAGCCGAGCAATCCGGTGCCGCCGATCACCAGGCCGATACGCGGGTCGCGAGCGCCGAAGCCCGGGATCGGCGAGCGGACCCCGGTCGCGACCGCAACCGATGCCTGGGCCGCTCCCTCGGAGGCGCCCATGATCTGCATCGCCTTGAAATGCATCATCGACTGCGGGATCGGCAGGCTCGCCGGACCCGGGTCCGGCAACGGCCCGAGCTCCGGGTTCATCAGCTCGTCGCCGAGCACCTCCGGGTCGGGTTCCTTGGCCTTGCGGACCTGGCGGCCGTCGGGGTCGATGAAGGTCAGCGGGTTGCCGGCGCCGTACAGGTAGGCCGACAGGTCGGTCGGGTTTCTCGCCGCGTCGGGCAGGGCCGGATCGGGGCTCTGCCACACCTGTGTCCTGGGGTCGTAGTAGCGGGCGCCGAAGTAGTACAGGCCGGTCTCGGGGTCGAACTCCTTGCCGGTGAACTGGTGCGGCACCGGTTGCGACGGGTGCTCGCTGACCCACGTCTCCCCGCCCGGGAAGTACTTGAGATGCTCGGAGAGGCCACCGGACTCGTCGGTGACGAACCCGGTCGAGCCGAGGTGGTCGGGGTGCGAGTAGTACTTGCGGTCCTCGACGCGGTTGACCGGCTCGACGAACTTCGTCAGCAGCTTGGTCTCGCCGATGTAGACGTGCTTGAACTCGTGGTTGCCGCGGGTCGAGTAGTGCTGGTTGGGGTAGAGGTGGAACTGCGCGCTGTCCTTGACGACCCGGACACCGTCGGCGTCGTAGCGGTACCGGGCCGCATTGGGGGTACCCCCGGCGTTGTCACAAGACGCCGGGGTCTGCGGCAGCGTTTGCGACTGGACGTTCTCGTGGCTGCACGCCAGCCGGTTCTCCTCGTCCCAGATCATCTGTCGGCGCGGCCTGGGCTGCTGGTCCCGGCTGATCTGGTTGCCGTTGGCGTCGTAGGCGATGGTGAACGGCCCGATCGTCGTCGGCGCGTGCGGCTTGGAGCCGGCATAGGCGTAGCCGTAGGCGTAGCTCAGCTTGCCGTCCTGCTGCGTGTTGCCGCCCTTGACGATCTCGCGTACCTGCGTCTTGGACGTCAGGTTGTGGACGGTGTCGTAGGCGACGTCCTGCCGGTAGGTGTCAAGGCCGGGGTTGCGCGACTGGTACGTGCCCTCGGCGTGGACGAGCCGGTGCAGGTCGTCATAGCGGAAGTTCTGCGTGCTGGGCCCGCCGACCTGCATACCGACGTCGGGTCCCGAGGGCGGTTCGGTCACGTTGCGGACGGACAGGATGTTGCCGACGTCGTCGTAGGTGTAGTTGAGGTTCTGGAAGACGTAGCCCTCGGACAGGTTGGCCTTCATGGCGTTGAGCCGCCGGTCCAGGGGGTCGAAGGTGTACTGGGTCCGGGTGCCGTTGCCGGTGTCCATGAGCACCCGCTCGCCGAACTTGTCATAGTCCAGCCGCTGCATGTACGTGTAGCTGAACGTGCCCTTGCTGCCGGTGGCCCGGTCGACCTGACCGCCGCTGTCGTAGCGGTAGGACAGCGCCTCCCCGTCGGGGAAGGTCATCCGCAGCACGCGGGAGAACGTGTCGAACTGGTACCCGGTGGTGAAGGTGCGTGACTGTCCACCCTGGACGGACACGGTGCGGGTCTCCTGCGTCACCTCGCCCAGCGGCCCGTACTTGCGGGTGACGGTCCCGGCTCCGTCCACGATGGACGTGATCCGGTCGGCCGTGTTGTCGGGTGCGCCGACAGCGCCGTAGGTGTAGGTCACGTTGTTGGCCGGGAAGATGGGGTACCGCACCGCCCGCACCCGGTCGAAGTCGTAGTCGAACTCGATCGCCTTCTGCTCCGCGGCCAGCTTGGCGGTGACCTTCCTGATGATGTTGCCGGCCAGGTCGTACTCGGTCACGGTGCGGCCCGAGTCCGGGTTGGTGACGCTGGCGCGCCTCCCGAAGTTGTCGTAGGTGGCCGAGGTGACGTTGTTGCGGTCGTCGGTGACCGCGGTCTGCTGCTTGAGCGCATCGAACGTGTAGCTGGTCCAGATGACCGGCTGCCCGCCCGCCGGGTTGAACTCCTTGATCGCGGTGGTGAGGTCGCGCACGTCGGAGTACGAGCGCTTGACCTTGCCGTTGGCGTCGGTCATCACCGTTTCGAACTGGGTGACCCCGGCCCGGTCCGGCCCGAACCCGTAGCTCATGGTGCTCGCCGTGTTGTCCGGCAGCACCGTGCTCGTGGTGCGGTCCAGGATGTCGTGGGTCGTGGTGGTGGGCTGCACCGGGTCGAAGGCCGGGTTGAAGGTGGTGTTCGCGGCGTTCTTCGGCTCGGTCACCGGGTAGGACTCCTTGACCGCCCGGCCGACGAAGTCGTACACCTGCCTGCCGGAGACCACCATCACGTTGGCCGGTGCGATATCCGGTCCGGTGTGGACGGTGGAGTCCTCCTTGGTCTGGGTCATCCGGCCCAGGCCGTCGACGAACGTGATCGTGTCGATGGTGTCGGCCCGGACAGTGGCGGCGGTGTCCCGGTCGACGTGGCGGGTGACGGCGAACGGGTACGCCGCCTCCGGGTGGTACTCGAAGTCCACGGTGATCCGGCCTTCGGGGGCCTCATACGGCCCGACCACGTGGTCCACCCGGCCCACCGAGTCGAAGGTGTTGCGGATGACCTGGTTGTTGATGTCGGTGGTGCTCTCCTCTTGGCCGAACTTGAAGTTGTACGTCGAGCGCGAGACGTAGCCGAAGCTGTCCGTCGTGGACTCGATGTAGGTGTCGACCGTCGTGTCGTAGGTGTACGCCAGCCGGTGCCGCTGCCCGGCCTTGTTGGGCGGCTCCGTGAAGGACTTGAGGTTGCCGCTGGGGAAGTACTCCAGGTCGACGATTGACGGTGTGCCGTCGGCCAGCATCGCCCTGACCTGGGTCACGTTTCCGTTGGCGCAGTCCACGGTGGACTCCCGGTCGCGGGCGAGCGGCCCGCCCGCGAACACCGAGATGCGGTTCGGCACGCCGACGATGTGGTTGGCGCGGCACTCTGGATCTGTTGCTGTGTAACCGATCCGGGAATCTACATCGTCCGCGGCGCCGGCATCGGCGGTGTCGACCGAGCGGGTCGCGTTGCCGAACTCGTCGTACTCGGTGGTGGTGAACGTGCTCTTGGACGGCGTGGCCTGACCCTCGTAGAAACGCTGCTCGGTCCGCACCAGCTGCGGGAAGATCGTCGCCGTGGTGCTGGCCAGGTCGGCGGCGGCCGACGGGGCGTCGATGTCGCGCCCGGCGTAGGTGTTCAGCATCTCCAGGAACGTCCGCCCGGCGCCGTCGGCGGTCACCTGCCGGCTGGGCAGGCCCCTGGTGTAGAAGCTGTCGGTGCGGAACTCGCGGGTGATCGTGCGGTACACCGAGTCGTCGTCGCCCGGGTCACGGTGCTGTTCGGTCACCGTTGCGTACCCGTAGAACTCGCGCTCCAGCCGGTCGTACCGGCCGCCCGCGTAGTCGAACGTGGTCAGCTGGACGTCCTGCCCGTCACCCGGCCGGCCGTCGTCGACCGAGACCCGGGTGAGGACCCAGCGCGACTGCGGAAGCCCGAAGGTGTTGCCGTCGCGGCGGTAGTCGAACTCCATCCGCGCGCCCAGCGGCCGGCTGACCCCGCGCAACAGGTTGGTGCGCCCGGTACGGTTCTGCGCCACCACGAGCTGGTTGTCCCTTGTGGACGACATGTGGTCGGCGTAGCCGTCGCCGTTGATGTCGCGCAGCGCCTGCTCGGTGCGGGCGGCACCGGTGGAGAAGTCCCCACCCGGGTTGACGATGACGCAGGCGACGACGACGGCGAAGCAGAACGAGAAGGTGAAATAGGCGCCGCCGCCGAAGGAAGCGTTGCGGTCGAGGTTGATCTCCGAAAGGCTGCCGCGGTACGGCACGGCCGGCTCGAAACCGTTGCCGGTGTTGAACGCGACCTGGATGGGAGAGCCGGCGAAGACCCGGTCCGGCAGGCCATCGCCGTTCATGTCGGCCAGCGTGGCCGAGCTGGCGGCGCGGCCCTGGCTGAACGACGCGCCCCCGGCGAAGCCGTAGAAGTCGGTGTTGAACCCGATGTTCAGGCCGCCGTTGAGGCCGTTGCCGTCGTTGAGCGGGGCGGGGTTGCGCCACTGCTCCGCGGAGCCGAACCGGTACCCCAGATTGAGCGCCACCCGCCCGTTGGCGTAGATGCGATCCGGCAGCTCGTCACCGTTGACGTCCATCAGGTCGAACTCGCCCTCGGAGCTGGAGGCGCCGAGGTTGCCGCCGATGCCCAGCGGTGGCAGGTCGTTGCCGGCCTCCCCGGGGCTGGCCGTCTTGTCTCCTGGCGGGCTGGCGTCCCCGCGGCCGGTCGAGATGGTGCGTGCCGCGCTGCCCGCCCCGGCGTTGCCGGAGATGTTGCCGCTGCGGCGAACCGCGCCGTCGGGCAGGGTGCCACGGGTGGCGCCGAGCCCGCCGGTGGGGTCGGTGTACTGGACCGCGTCGCCGCCGACGACGTCGGGGAACTGGTCGCCGTTGAGGTCCAGGTAGTCCAGCTGGCCGCTGCTGTCGCCGAAGGCGATGCTGCCGCCGACCGTGCCGACCGGGATTCCCACGTTGCCGGTCAGGGAGATCTGCTGTGCCCGCGACATCCGTGGCACCGCGACCGACCCGGCCAGGTCCTGCGGGCTGGGCAGGTGGACGGACTCCGCGCCCATCCGGGAACTGCTGACCTTGGTGCGCGACACCCACGAGCGGTCTCCCGCGCCCCACCTGTCGAACTGCGGGGACGGGATGAACGGCACCGCCTTGGGCGGGTCGATGCGCGGGTCGGCGGCGAACGCGTCGCGCTGCGCCTGCGGGTCGAGGGTGGTGGGGAATTGACCCGCGGCGTTCTCGTCGATCACGAGATCGGCCTGGTTGATCGGCTGCGTGGCCCGGCCCCGGTTGCCGTTGTAGCCGATCGCCGCCCAGCCGCGGTACGGCTGCGGGAAGGCGCCCTCCTCGGCCGGGGTGTTGAACGAGGAGCCCGCGAAGGTCCCGTTGACCGACGCGGAATGGCCCACGATCAGGTCTCGCAGGCGCGGGTCGGCCGTGCTGAAGTCGAAGAACAGGTCGTCGCCGGCGTTGACCGGCACGGTGAACGCCTCGGCTCCCTCGGCGCCGCCGTTGACGATCTCGATGTTCCGCTTGGCGAGCAGCTGCCCGCGCCGCTTGACGGTGAACACGATCCGCCCGTTGGGCTGCTCGCCGTCGAACGCGAACAGCAGGATCGGGGTGACGGTGACCGTCCCGGTGGTGGTGACCCGGTGGAACTGCTGCGGCCCGACGAGGTCGTTGACCGGGTACATGTCCACCGAGTAGGGCAGGAAGATCTCGATGAGCGGCCTGCCGAAGTCGTCGGTCACCCGGTCGACGCCCTGCGCCGAGGTGTAGAACGCGCGCGGCGCCCACTCGATCCGGTTCAGGTCGATCGGCGAGTCGATGCGCACCCGCCAGCTGAGCGTCTGTCCCTTCTGGACAGACGCGTCGATGTTCATCGGGATCGTGCCGGTCGCCGCGGCGGCGATGGTCCGCTCGACCACCGGGATGCCGTTGAGGCTCAGGATGATGGTGACATCGTCGGTGGTCGCGACGGGCTTGCGAAGCTCGCCGTCCATGTGCAGGATCCCGGTCAGCGGAACCGTCAGCTCGCCCTTGCGGCCGCCGAGGGTGAAGTCGCGCGACGCCTGGTAGCGGTGGAACGGAAGCCCGTTGGCGTCAAGCGGATCCGGCACGTTCAGATAGGTGATCCTCGGGTCCCACGACACCTGGTCCAGGCCGCCGTCGGCGACGGACTGCACCCGGAAGTAGAGCCTGTCCCCGCGCGACACCGCGATCGAGGCGACGTTGGCCGGGATGTGCTCGGTGTTGTCCCGCGGGCCGATCGTGTCCGACCACAGCTCGGTGCCCTCGCGCTGGATCGCCACCCGTACCCCGTCGGCGGTGCGTGACGCCGCCCGCGCCGTTGCGGTTTCGGCGGCGAGCGTGACCCCGCCCTCGATTCTGACCGTGCCGGAGAACGGCGCCTCCCAGCGGCGCACGGTGTCCAGCAACGGGATCGAGTCGATGAGCCGTTCCCGGTCGGCGGCGAAGGAGCCGAAAAGCCCATCCGGGTTGAGCTGCCCGGCCGTGATCGGGACCGGGGTGTCGCCGCTGACGCCGTAGGCCGGCACGCCGTCGGTGCCGACCCGTCCGAACAGGACGGTCGAGCCGGAGACCAGGTCGGTGATGCCATCGGAGTTGACGTCGGTGAGGTACTGGTCGGTCGTGGTGAACGCGTTGACGAAGTCAAGCTGCGCGGCGATCCCGCCGAGGTAGCTCTCCACCCCGAAGGTCACGGTGTTGGTGGACTCGCCGAAGAATCCGGGTACGTTCAGCGGCCGCGCCACGTCGTCAAAGCGCAGCTGGCCCGCCGGGCCGGACAGGTTCTTGCGGTACAGGGCCGCCCCGTTGCGGCGGAACACCTTGTCCGGCAAGGAATCGCCGTCGATGTCCACGAGCGCCAGCACACCGTCGTGGCGGTCGTTGCTGAACCCGGTCTTGACCCCGATCGAGTTGGACTTGGAACGGAACGGGCCCACGCCGACGTACACGTGGCCGCCGACGCCGGTGCTGCTGCTTGCGTTGAGTGCGCTGGCGTTGCCGGCCTGCTCGGGCGTCAGGTTGAGCACGCTCTTGGTCAGGCTGTCGCCGGGGACCGTCCACTGTGCCGGGTCGAAGGCTTGGTACTGCCCCTGGCCGTCGCGGATGTCGTCGAAGTAGTCGAACTCGTGCTTGTTGAAGAAGGCGCCCCGGTCGTCGAACTGGCTCACCGACTTCAGCAGGGTCTTGCTGAACGCACCCGTGGTGTAGGCGAACTCGTACCGCCGGATCAGGGTCGCGTCGATCGTCACGTCCACGCGGCGCAGCAGGTCCGCGGTGACCCGCTTGAACCCGCCCCGCGCGTCGATCGTCTTGTCCACCCGCAGTTGCTCGCCGAGTTCCCGGTCGCGGGTGAACGAGACAGCGTAGCGGCCCTCGGCGGTGTCGCTGCCGGTGTAAGTGATCCGTTCCAGGTAGAGGTTGCGGCCCGGCTCGGTGCCACCGTCCAAACCGGAGTCCTGGACGGTCGCGTAGTGGTAGCGCATGAAGTTGTCGTGCCGGTCACGCGCCTCGCGCAGCGCCCACATGTAGACGTTGCCGGAGCCGTCGGCCAGGGCCGAGTCGGCGGCGGGTCCGGTGGCGCCGGGCGAAGCGCCGTAGAACCAACGGGTTCCCGACTTGTCGGTGACCTCCCAGGTGTAGGTCGCGGGCGAGGAGCCGTGCCGGACGATGCGCGCGAACCCGCTCTCGACCCGGGTGTGGAAGACCTTCTCCGCGGTGCGTGCCTGCGGCGTGCCGCGGTGCGCGACCGGTGTGAGCTGCTCCCCGTTGAGAAGGTAGGTCTCGGTCTCCACGTCGGCCCGGTAGCGCGGCACGCCCCATCTGGTGTCGACCATCATCATCGGTGGGTTGACGTCCCAGCCGACCCCCATCCATCCGTTGCCGCCCGTCGAGCTGTAGGCAACACTCAGTTGCGGCTCCAGCCCTCTGCGGCCCCCAGGCAGCTCGATCGGGTAGGTGAGGCGGTTGTCCCCGCGCATGCTCACGCCCGGCGGTGACAACAGATTGATCTTCGAGGCGGGGTCGGCGGCCTTGATGCCCTCGATCTGGTTCGGGTTGAAGTGCACGCCCTCGGCGTGCTCGGGTGCCGCCACCGTCGCGTTTATCATGTCGGTGAAGTGGTCGGTCATCGAGGTGACGGTGTGGTTGACCTCATCCACGCGGAGCCGGTACAGCGGCTGCCAGCAGGCGGCGGCCTCGTCGTAGAAGTAGGTGTAGACGTCCTGCGCGGTGAAGTCGGGCGGGATGAGCGCCGGATCGTAGGGCAGGGTCACCTCGACCTCGGCGGCGAACTGCATGGGGGACGGGGTGAACTGGTACCCGCCGCGCGGTCCCGCGGTCACGTTGGTCATCCCGGTGTCCAATTTGGGGACCCGGCCCTTGGACAGGGGCGTGACGCCGATCCCGACCGGAAGCCGGATCGCGTTGGGCCGCACCAGGACGCTCGCCCCGTCGTGTGCCACGGTGCGCGGTGCGACGTCGGTCGGGCTGACCACGACCTGATGCGCGACCGGCTCGGTGGGGCCGCCGACCGGATTGGCCGCACCGGAACCGCACACCTGGTTGGCCGACTGCGTCTCGGCGGTGGCGGTCGCGAGCCCTGGTTTGGACGGCTTCTGTGGCGAGGCGGTTAAACCGGAGGCGACAAGGGAAAGGATGAGGACAGCGATGATCGGCTTGGCGAGCGGACGGAACATGGGCCCTCCCCGGCTGGCGGATGCCGGTCAAGGTAGACGAACCCAAGCCATGCGCATATATGTCCGGCGTTGTCCGCCGCTGTCCGCCGCCGGGTTGATTCAGGGGGTACGCACGTCAGTGCACAGATCTTGGAGTGCACGTGCTTTCGACGCCACCTTCTCGGCGTCACCGGGACGGCCAAGCCGGCGGAACTCCCGCGCCGCCAGCCGGGCCGCGTCCGCCGCGAGGAGGTCGTCGCCGACCTCGGCCAGCTCGTCGACGACGGCGGCCAGGCGGAACGGGTCGCGATCGGACAGTCCGCGCAGCGTCGCACCTATCCAATGTGGATACACCTTAACCCGGTCGCCGAGGGCTGCCAGGTCGACCCTGCCGCCGAGCCGTACCAGCTCGCACAGGGCGCGTGCCTCCACCGCGACGAAACCCGCGCGGCGCGCCAGGCGGACCGCGTTGCGGGCGTGGCCCGTGGCCTGCCCGGTGGTGCCCCGCGCAGCGGCCGCCCACGCACGCCAGATGCCGAGCCACGGCTCAAAAATCCGGTTCGCGGCCATCGCCAGGGAGTCAACCCGTTCCAAGTACCCCTGCGCCGCGGCGCCGTCACCCTTGAGCGCCGCCACCCAGGCCAAAGCGCCAAGACAGCAGCGGGTAAGGCGGAATGTGTCGTTCACCTGGAACCCGGAAAGCGCGTCCTGGAGATGCCTTTCGGCCCGCGGGAGGTGGCCGCGCGCGGCCGCCGCCAGCCCGCCGTGCAGTGCCCAGCCGGCGACCATCATCGGTACCCCCGAATCCAAGGCCGCCTGGTAACCGGTCTGCGCAATCGAGTCCGCCCGTTTGAACTCACCACAGGCCAGATGCGCCAGGCACGCACCCACGTCAACCTCGAACCCGGCCCAGGGAAGCTGACCCGAATGCGCCAGCGCCACCGCGGCCCCGCGCTCGTGAATCGCCCGCGCCCGGACAGGGTCGCCGAGGAACCCGTGCGCCGCCGCGCCCGCGGCCGACGCCCACACCACCGCCTGCGGCGGCGCATCCGTCAACGCGAGCACCTTGGCCGCCGTCGCCACGGCACTGTCGCACCGGCCGTCGAAGAACTGGATCCAGGAACGGGCGGCCACCACCACCGGATCGTCGGCGAAGCCGTCAAGCACACGGTATGCCGCCTGGGGATCATCCGCGCCCCAGTAGAGGGCGTCCGCCCGCGTGACCGCCCAGTACGTCCGCTCCCGGGCATCGGCGGGAGGAGTGGACGGCATGACCGCGGCGGCCTCGGCACTGCGTCCCCGGTACTCGAGAATCTCAGCGAGCAGACGATCGGCCGCGGCACCGGGATCCGCCAGCCGCGCCACCCTGGCCAGCCGCTCCGCCAGCGCCAGGTCGGCCCGTCCGATCGCCTGGCGCGCACCCTCGCGCACCACCTCCGGCCGGCTGATCGAGCCACCTTCCACCTGCCACACCGCCGCCCGCAGCGTGTCGTCGCGGCGGCGCATCGGCAAGGCCATCAACGCCTGCGCCAGCCGCCGATGAGCACCACGGCTGCGCGAGAGCGCCAGCCGTCGCCTGAGCACGTCGCCGTAGAGCGGATGCCCAAGACGCGCCTGGGTTCGATCGCCGTCGCGGCGCACAGCCACCAGACCGGTCGCCTCCGCGGTCACCACCGCCGGATCGGAGGCGATCCGCTCCAGTACAGCCATGGGAAGCGGTTCCCCCCAGGTCACCAACTCGACCACGTCGCGCACATCGGCCGGAAGCGACTCCAGCCGCGAAATCACCAGGTCGGTCAGACCGCCGGGCATCGCCCCCAGAAGCAATTCCCGTAACGCCAATGGGTTTCCGGCCGCACTCGCGATCAGCCGGCGCCTTGCCAGCGCCCCCAACCGCTGGCCGCCCTGATGATGTTCGACCAGTTGGGCGATGGCCTCGGGCGGCAAAGGCTCCACCCGGACGATCAGGGCCGTGCCCTCCTTGGCGAATCGCGTCAGCGCATCCGGCATGGGCTCGCTGTTTCGCGCCGTCAGCACCACCGGCACCGACCTGGCCTCGACCAGCTGCGCGACCACCCCGGCGGACGCACCGTCCAGCAGATGCGCGTCATCGACCACCAGCATCGACGCCGAGCGCACATCCTCGTGCTCGTCGTCGAAACGCCGCAGAATCGCCTGCATCATCTGCACCGGTGCCACTTCCGGCGCTCCGGGCCGGCTGAGCAGATGGGCCACCGCCCCGAACGGAATCGACGCTATCGACCGGTTGGCAAGTACCCACGCCGCATGTGTTGTATGTTGGCGAGCCACCTGCCTAGCCAGCCTGGTCTTACCCACACCCGCGTCGCCCACCAGCAGGACCACAGCAGCCCCCGCACGTTCAAGGACGTTGCGGACAAGCTCAAGCTCACGCTCGCGTCCCACGAACGGCCACGGGGATCCGTTGCCCGCCAAGGAATCCCGTCCCTGGGGTGGCGCTGTCGCGGCCCGGCGGCGCCGGCTGTGCGCCCCGGCGACCCGGTCCCTTATCGCGACAAGCTGAGTCTTCTCCTCCGGCCCGGCACCGAGAATGTCCAGCAGCGTGCTGAAGCGGGGCGTTGGCGGCAGTGTCTGGCCGCAGAAATACTCACCGATGGACGCACGTGACCATCCGGTGCGCAGTGCGATCTGGCGATAGGTCAATTCCGGTTCGCCGAGGTCCCGTGCCAGCCGGCGGCGAAGGTAGCCCAGCAGTTCACTTAGGTCTTCGGTGGTGCGCGCAAGTGCGATTTGGTCGAGAAACCCTTTCGAGGAACCCATCGGCATCAGTGTCCACTATGTGGGCGCCGCGTGGAAATGCCACTTGGCCAGACTCAACAAACCGGCCGTTCACCAATCCGTCGTGATTAGAGTCACCCGTCCACTCACTTGTTAGTAAGTGGTTACTTCCGACATGCTGCCATCATGGCAGCAGCGATGCGCAGCACCGCCGGGCAGCGGCGAGCCGACGCGGTCGCGGCCGGCATGCGGATCTTCGCCGACCACGGCCCCACAAGCACTGCCCTGCAACGGGTCGCCGACGAGATCGGCGTGTCCCAGCCCTACGTCTTCCGGCTCTTCGGCACCAAGCGGGCGTTCTTCCTCGCCTGCATCGACGAGATGCAGCAACGGGTGCGCGAGGTGCTGCGCGACGCCGTGTCGGCCGTCGCACCCGGCGACGAGTTGACCGCGATGCGGGCCGGCTTCCGCGCGATGCTCGCCGACGGCGTCATCTCCGGCCTGTGGTTGCAGGCATGCGCCGTCGCGCGGTGGGACGCGGCGGTCGCCGCCCGTTGCCGGGACCTTATTTCGGGGGTACTGGAGGAGGCCGCGCGCCTGAGTGAGGAATCGCCGGATCGCGTCGAGCAGGCCCTCGCCGACGGCGTCCTCATCATGATGCTGCAAGCGATCGGGGTCGACCTGGCGGGAGGAAGCCGCGCAGCGATCGGCTCGCTACGGGTGAAGGAGGGGGAGGCGTGAACCTGCTACTGATGCCGGTTGTTGCGGCGCAAGGGATTTGGGTGCGTTCAAGGCTCAGGCTGGCCGATCCGGCCACCGGCTCGACGCGCGGGGTTGCCGGTGACGGCATGGGGTGGCCGGTCCGCCTCGGGGTGGTCGGCGACTCGACCGCGGCCGGATGTGGCGTGGGTACCCACGAGGAAGGATTCACGGCCTGCCTTGCCTGGCAGATCGCCGCGCGCAGAGGCCGTCACGTGACGTGGGAGGTGGCCGGGCAGTTCGGCGCCACGTCGCGCCGCGTCCGCCACCGCGTGCTGCCCCGGCTGCAGGGCGACTTCGACGTGGCCGTGGTCCTGGCCGGCGGCAACGACGTGCTCACGGGGCGCGGCCCGGCGGAGTGGGAGGAGAATCTGTCGGCGATCGTCGCCAACCTCGCCGCACGGTCCAAACAGGTTGTGGTGCCTGGGATCCCGCCGTTCGCCCTGTTTCCGTCGCTGCCCAGTCCGCTGCGCGGGTATCTCGGTGAGCGCGCCGCCGCCTTCGACGAGGTCTCGCGGAAGGTGTGCCTTGGTGAGTCCCGGGCGGTGTGGGTCGGCACAACCGGTACCCCCTCGCCTGAATTCTTCTCTCACGACCGCTTCCACCCCTCGGCCTCCGGCTACCGCCAATGGGCCGAGATGGTCGTGCCGGCCGTTACCCTCTGAACGATGGAGGGTGAGGACACTGTGGACTACAGCGGTTTGATCAAAAGCCTTGAGGTTCCGCCGGGCTACCGTGCGCCCGCCGAGCTGACCTACGCGGACATCCGCGCCCGGGCGCTCGGCCGAGCGGACCTTCAAGACGACGTGCGAGGCATCAACGCCAGCATCGAGCTGATCGAGCGCACGCGCGGTGGCGGGTGGCCGACGGAACCGGTCACGGAGGAGTTCGATTACGCCGACCTCGTCTGGCATGAGCTCGAGTTCCGTGAGGGATACTCGTTCGCGTATGCCCTGTACGACTCGGCCGATCGCTACCTGGGCTGCTGCTACCTGTATCCGATGGGACGGCGGACCCCGCTGACCCCTCAACTGATCGAGCACGACGTGGATGCGAGCTGGTGGGTCACGCAGGATGCGTACGATCGCGGCCACTACGCCAAGGCGTATCTGGCTTTGCGGCACTGGATCGCCGACTCGTTCCCGTTCACCCGCCCGTACTACTCCAATCGCGAGATCCCCGGCGACGGCATCGCTTGACTGTTCAGGCGGGCGCGGAGGCTGTCCGCGTCGGGGTGGCCAAGTTCGTCCAGAATGGACAATGCCTCGGACCAGGCGAGCCGGGTGGCATCGACCGCACCCGTGGCGGCGTGGTTGGCGCCCATGCGGGTCAGCGTCTCCGCGACGTAAAGCCGGAAGCCGAGATCCCGCCACAGGTCGAGTGAGTTCTGGTAACAGCGGTTCGCCTCGGCGTGCCGTCCCAGGTGGTGGTAGGCGAAGCCCAAGCTGTCCCAGGTCTCGGCCGAACCGGCTCGGTCGCCCAACTCCTCGTTGAGAGTGAGCGCCTCGTGGCAGAACTCCAGCGCCCGCTCGTAATCGCCGAGCTGGGCGTGGCACCAGCCGACCGCGTTGAGTTCAAGCGCCAGCAGGGTGCGCTCGCCGACGATGCGCAGCAGCTCGAGCGCCTGCTCGGCGTGGTGCAGCGCGGCGCGCGGGTCGCCGCTCAGCTCGTACAGCCAGGACAGACCCTCGTGGGCATTGGCCTCGCCCTTGCGGTCACCCACCTCGCCGGCCATGCTCAGTGCCTGCCGCATGTGCTCCTGCGCCTCGTGAAGGCGTCCCAACCGACCATACGCGCGGGCGATGATGCGGAAAGCGTATGCCTGGCCGGGTTTGTCGCCCTGCCGGCGGGCCGCCTCCAGCGCGAGGAGATGGGTGTCGGCCCAGTCCTGCCAATGGCCCCGGCGATCGAGGAACTGGGTCAGGGTCCAGGCCAGACTCCAGGCGTGCACGTCGAATCCGGCACCGGCGGCCTGGTCGAGCACGGCCAGCAGCGCCGGATGCTCGATGGTGAACCAGGCCAGCGCCTCCTCGCGATCGGCGAGATCGGCCACTGTCACGCCGTCGGCCTGCGCGGGCAGTTTGATGGGCTCGTCGCGGTGGGTGTCCACCAGCCGGTCGGCGGCGTGGGCGCTTTGCAGGTAGTGGTCGATCAGCCGGTGCACGGCCGCCCGGTGATCGGGCTCCGGGTCGAGCACCCGCGCCTGCTCACCCGAGTAGGCCCGGAGCAGGTCGTGGAAGCGGAACCGGCCGGGCGTGTGCTCCTCGGCCAGGTGGGCGCGGGCAAGTTCGGACAGCCAGCCGCGGACCTCGGCCACCGGCGCGCCGGCCAGGCTTGCCGCCGAGGTGACGGCGATGTCAGGCCCAGGATGCACGCTCAGCAAACGGAAAAGCCGGGCGGCCGGGCCGGACAGGCGCCGGTAGGACCAGGTGAACACGGCCCGGACGTCGGCATCGGGGTCCCCGGAATCGAACGCGGCCAGGCCCCCGCGGGCGCGGCGCAGCTCCCAGGCGAGATCCGGCAGGCGGAAGGACGGATGGCTTGCCGCCCGTGCGGCCACAACACTGAGCGCAAGAGGCAGATGGGCGCAGTGCTCGATGATTTCGTCAACCGCCCGCGGATCGGCCGCCACCCGATCGGCCCCGATCCGGCGTTCAAGCAGATCGCGCGCGTCCGAGGTGGGCAGCAGGGACAGGGTCAGCGGGTGCGCACCCTCCTTCGTGACCAGACCCGTGAGGCGGGACCGACTGGTCACAATGGACAGACATCCGGGCGTGCCCGGCAGCAACGGGCGTACCTGCTCGGCATCGCACGCGTTGTCGAGCACCACCAGCATGCGGCGCCCGGCGATCCGGCTGCGATACAGGGCCGCCTGGGCCTCGACCGTGACCGGGATCTGTTGCGGCGGCACATCGAGGGCGTCGAGGAACCCGCGCAGCGCCTCGGCCGGGGTCATCGCCGTACCGGCCGGATCGAACCCGCGCAGGTTCGCGTAGAGCTGCCCGTCCTCGAAACGCTTTGCCACCCGGTGCGCCCAGTGGACGGCGAGCGCGGTCTTACCGACCCCGGCGGTACCGCTGATCGTCACGATGACCACGCTGCTGCCGGTCTCGCCGGCCTCGCCGGTCGCGGCCGCCTCGTCGGCTAGGTGGGCCAGCACCTCCAGTTCGGCCGTGCGGCCTACGAAATTGCGCACGGCCATAGGCAACTGCCTGGGCACCACGGCCTTCGCGGTTGGTAACGCTTCCGATAGTTCAGCAGGTGGCTCGGATGTGTTTGGCGCCAGGGCGATCCGGCTGGACCGCCGGCTCAGCTCGGCCGCGGCGGCGGCGGTCAACCGGCCGTCCGCCTCGATCTCGTCGACACCGCGCAACATCTGTAGGTGCAGAGCGTCCCACCGGGCCAGATCGACCAGGTCATGCTCCAGCGGTGAGCCGGACTTCTCGGCGTATGCCTTGCAGGCGTTCACGAACGACACCACGAAGTCCCACTCGGGCAAGGACCTCACGTTGAGCTTGTCGCTGATCGTCGACCGGGGCAGCGGCCGCCCCAAGCCGGTGGTCAGCTCGACGAGCTGGTTCAGCGACGGCTCGCCGGCCGCGTGCCGGATGTGCTTGAGCCGGTCGACGAAGCGGGTAATCGCTTGCCTTTTGGCTCCGGTCATCGCGGTGCCCTCCTGTCCGGCGCCCGGACAGTCCGGACGACCCTCACGCGCCCAACCTGCCTGGACTTATGTGTCTGCCCGTGTGGATTCCGGGAATCGTCCGGTACGAGGTCCCCCGCCCCACACTTAGCACGGCGCCGCCAACACCGGCGCCGATGCACTAAGGATGACGGTTGTGCCCGTGCAACAGTTCAGGCAAACGGGTGGTGATGGGGATGGTGGCAAGACGCTCGCTCAGCGAGCCGTCCGCCGTGCCCGACGCCCGGCGGTGGGCCTGGGTGCGATCGACCTGCCTGGCGTTGGCGATCGTGTGCGCGGCGGGGATCGGCGCCAGCACCGGTGGTCACGGCTTCGGTCGGAACGCACCTCCGTCCGAAGCCGCT
>DASUXL010000346.1:0-17491 GCA_036377915.1 Candidatus Limnocylindrales bacterium | reverse complement strand
CTCGGCGCGCAGGCACGCCACGAACTGCAGCCCGCGCTCACGCGGATCGTCGGCGGGCCGGGCCGGGTCGGCCGAGGCCTGAGCGGCGCTCTGGCCGCCCGCGGTGGCAACGCCGTCGCCTTCGGCCTTGTTGCAGGCGCCGAGCAGGGCAAGCATGACCATTGCCGGGATGACAATTCTCAGCTTCATGGCCCGAAGTCCACCCGACGCCGCATAAGGCGAGCGTTAGCCCGCCGCCCGCATCCGCCCCCGCATCCGCGCTCAAGATCTCGGAATTTGCCTGGCAATCGTCCCCGCAAGGCCGCCAATCTCACGCATTTGCCTGGCAATCGTCCCGGGAGGCGCAAGATCTCGGAATTTGCCTGGCAATCCCGGCGTCGGCGGGGCTTCCAGAGGGCGATTGCCTGGCAAATTGCGAGATCTTGGGGGACGGCCAGGGAGGAGGTAGCGGCGGCGGCTTATGGCGGTTTTACGGGCCGGCGGTCACTATTGGCCCGTGCGTGTGCTGGTCGTTGAGGATGAGCAGCTGCTGGCCGATGCCGTCTCGGAGGGTCTGCGGCAGTCGGCTATCGCGGTGGATGTGGCATATGACGGAGATGCCGCTTTGGAACGGCTGGGCATCAACGAGTACGACGTCGTGGTCCTGGATCGAGACCTGCCGATGGTCCACGGCGACGACGTGTGCCGCGCGATAGTCGCGTCCGGCGCCGAGACCCGGGTGCTGATGCTGACCGCCGCCGCCGACGTCAGGGACCGCGTCGAGGGCCTGGGCATCGGCGCCGACGACTACCTGTCCAAGCCGTTCGCCTTCGCCGAACTCGTCGCCCGCGTCCGGGCGCTGGGCCGGCGAGCCAGGCCCGCAGCTCCCCCGGTGCTTGAGCGCCGCGGCATCCGGCTCGACCCGGCCCGGCGCGAGGTCACCCGCGACGGCCTGCCGGTCCCGTTGTCGCGCAAGGAGTTCGCCGTGCTGGAGGAGCTGTTGCGCGCCGGCGGAGCCGTCGTCAGCGCCGAACAGCTGCTGGAGCGCGCCTGGGACGAGCACACCGACCCGTTCACCAATGTTGTCCGGGTCACGATGATGACCCTGCGGCGCAAGCTCGGCGAGCCGCAAGTTGTCCAGACCGTGCCGGGAGTGGGGTATCAGGTGCCATGAAATTCACCATCCGGGTCCGGCTCACCATCCTCTATGGCAGCCTGTTCTTCGTCGCCGGGCTGGTGCTCGTGGGGGCAACCTACCTGCTGGTGGCCAACCGGCTCAACGCCGTCGAGCTGACCGTCAAACCCGACAACATCCCCACCGTCAAGACCACCACCCCGGTCACCGTGACCGAGATCGAAGCCCTGGTCAACGAGAAGATGAAGCTGCGCGAGGCGTATATGACGGCGCAGGCGGAGTACAAGGCCGAGACACTCAACACCGTCCTGACCCAGAGCAGCGTCGCGCTCGGCGGCGTCGGCGTCATCGCGGTCTGGCTCGGCTGGATCATCGCCGGCCGCGCGCTGCGCCCGCTCAAGCAGATCACCGAGACCGCCAGGCGGGTCGCCGGCCGCAGCCTGCACGAGCGCATCGGCCTGTCCGGCCCGCGGGACGAACTGCGCGAGCTTGGCGACACCTTCGACGAGATGCTCGAACGCCTCGACCGCTCGTTCGACGGGCAGCGGCGCTTCGTCGGCAACGCCTCGCACGAACTGCGCACCCCGCTCGCGATCAACCGTACCCTGCTCGAGGTCGCGCTCAACCGGCCCGACGCCTGCGGCCAGGTCAGGCAGCTCGGCCAGACCCTGCTGGAAGTCAACGCCCGCAACGAAAAGCTCATCGACGGGTTGCTCACCCTCGCCCGCTCCGAGGAGACGATCGTGGCCACCGAGCCGGTCGACCTGAGCGTCGTGACCGGCCACGTGCTGGAGCAGCATCCCGACCCGCGGATCGAGCCACGCGTCCAGGAGGCGCCGACCGTTGGCGATCCCGTGATGCTGGAACGGCTTGCGCACAACCTTATCGAGAACGCGTTGCGGTACAACGAACCGGACGGCTGGGTGACGGTCAGCACCCGCACGCAGGACGGCACGGCACGGCTCACGGTCACCAACACCGGCCCGGTCGTGCCCGCCTACGAGATCCCGCGCCTGTTCGAACCGTTCCGCCGGCTCTCCGACCGGGTTGGCTCCGCCCGCGGCGCCGGCCTCGGCCTGTCAATCGTGCGCTCGGTCGCCCACGCCCACGGCGGCGCAGTCAAAGCCGAGCCGCGCCCCGGCGGCGGACTCATCGTCGAGGTGACTCTGCCGGCCATGGATCAACTGTGACCTGCCGTGGGAAGAGAGCTGACCCCTACTCGAGGAACGCCGCGGCGAGGCAGCACGCGGCGGTGACCAGGAATATCCCACCCAGCACGACCAGCAACGGCGCCAGCCCCGGGTTCTTTTGCGGCGTGGTGCCGATGGCGCCCTTCTGGAAGCCGTTGTACGGAAGCGCGTAGTGGATCGGCGGGGCGGGCCGGGTGGTGTTGTCGACGGTGACCGCCGCCAGGCCCACCCGCCACAACCACTGCATATAGACGGTGACATGGTGAACGCCGGGCTGCGCCGGAATCACATTCTCGCCCCAGCGCAGCGGGACGGTGTGACCGTTGATGATTGCGGTCGGATTGACGAAGGCCCCCAACGGCGGGGCTTTGGTGACAATCGTCAGACTCGACGCCGGAAATTGAGACTGCATCGGATTCACGATGCCGGACACTACCGGACACCTGTTCTTTACCTAAACTTGCCAGCCTGAAGCTCATGGAAACCGAATTGAATCGGCGTGGCGTCCTGCGCGGCGCCGCCGTCGCGGCCGGAGTTGCCGCGATCGCGCCGATCGAGGCCCTTGCCGCCAGGTCGGCGAGCGCTCAGACCGGTCTGAAGAAGAAGTTCAGCCCCGACTACGGGCCGTTGGCTCCGGTGAGTGACCAGACGACCGGACTTGAACTGCTCATGCTTCCCCGCGGATTCGAATACCTGAGCTTCGGCTGGACCGGCGACCGCATGTCCGACGGTGTGGCGACCCCGCCGCTGCACGACGGCATGGCCGCCTACCGCCGCGATGACCAGGTTCGCCTGGTACGCAACCACGAGGTGGGCTCGCTGTCGGGCAAGTTCGCCGATCCCGCCTATGACCCGCAGGCCGGCGGCGGCACCAGCAACCTCGTCTTCGATCCTGACGCGGGCGCGCTTGTCGAGTCGCGCAGCAGCCTGTCTGGCACCATCCGCAACTGCGCGGGCGGGCCGACGCCGTGGGACTCCTGGCTCACCTGCGAGGAGACGACACTCGTCAACAACGGCAACGGGATGCGCCATGGCTACATCTTCGAGGTACCCAGTGGTGGCACCGGAAATCCCAACCCCATCAAACAAATGGGCCGCTTCTCGCATGAGGCGGTCGCGGTCGACCCGGCGACCGGTTACGTCTACGAGACCGAGGACACCGGATCGGCCGGCTTCTACCGGTTCCGCCCTGCCACCAAGGGAAACCTGCACGGCGGCGGCACGCTGGAGATGATGGTCGTCAACGGTGCCCGCTATGACACCCGCCTTGACGGCACCGGCACGACCTATGAGTCGACGTCCTGGGTGACGATCGACCAGCCCGACCCGGCGACCGGTATCCCCGCGACCGAGGGTTTCGCCAAGGGCGCGGCGGTCTTCTCCCGGCTTGAGGGGGCGTGGTACTCCGAGGGCAAAATCTACATCGTCGCCACCGACGGCGGACCGACCCGCCAGGGCCAGGTTTTCGAGTACGAGCCGGCGACCGGTGCGATGCGGGTGCTTTTCGCCTCGCCCAGCTCCGCTGTGCTCAACGCCCCGGACAACATCTGTGTCAGCCCGCGCGGCGGCATCGTGCTGTGCGAGGACGGCGGCGGTGTGGAGTATCTGCACGGCCTCACCACCGACGGCGAGATTTTCCCGTTCGCCGCCAACAACGTTGTGGTTCCGGCGGAGGGCCTGCCCGGCCGTCCCGCCATCTCGCCCGGGGACTACCGCGGCTCCGAGTGGTGCGGCGCCACCTTCGAGCCCAAGAATGGCAATTGGCTGTTCGTGAACATTCAGACGCCCGGAATCACCTTCGCCATCACCGGGCCCTGGAAGCAGGGTTCGCTTTAGGACTAGCCTGCGGGGATGAGACGCATCCTGCTCGCACTGGCAATTGTGGCCGCGTCGCTGTCCGGCGGCGCGGCCACCGCATCCGAACCGACGAAGGGAACACTGTTCCTCATCGGCGGCGCGCTCGCCGACGACAACAATGCCATCTATGGTGAGTTTGTCCGCCAGGCCGGTGGGGCGCAGGCGCGCATCGGGGTGCTCAGCGCCTCGTCGGCGCAGCCGCACTGGAGCGCCAACGACGCGATGAAGCAGCTCAAGCGGCACGGCGCGGGCGATGCCGTGTGGATCCCGGTGTCGCTCAAGAAGGACGGCAGCGGCGAGGATCCGGCCAACGTGGCGCTCGCCGCAGGCGCGACAGCATTCTTCTTCACCGGCGGGGACCAGTTCCGTTACGTGCAGACGATGATCCGTCCAGATGGGACGGACGGCGCGGTGCTTTCCGCTATCCGGCAACGGTTCGCGGCGGGTGCGCCGATCGCGGGCACCAGTGCCGGCATGCAGATCTTCGCTGGGCCAGACATGATCACCGGTGGGCTCAGCTACTACGGTGTCCGTGACGGGTCGCAGCCGGGATACTTTGACACCGAAGAGGTTCTGGGCTATTGGCCGGCGGGCGGGTTCGACTTCTTCGCCGCCGGGCTGGTCGACACGCACTTCGACGCGCGCGGCCGCAACGGGCGCAGCATCCGCCTCGCCGCCGACACCGGGCACCAGCGCGTTTTCGGGGTCGGCGAGGACACGGCGCTCGTCGTCAACGGCCCGCTCATGCGGGTCATCGGGACCAACGGCGTGTCCATATTGGACCTTCGTGCGGCGGCGGTCGCGGGCGACTGGTCGATAAGCGGTGTTCGCTGGAGCTACCTTGTCGACGGCGACACTTACAACGCCGATCTGTGGAGCATTTTCAAAGCAGACATTCCGGGGGTACCGGATGAGCGTGCCGCGAAGCCGCCGACGCAGGACATCTTCGGAAGTTACGAGATGCTCGACGCGGCGCTCGACCTCACCGCGGCGGGCCTTTCGACCGGTACCACCGGCACCACGGCCGAGACCGATCCGCAGTTCACCGTCACGCTGACCAAAGGCGCCGGATTCGCCCCGTACGCCCGATCCTTCACTGACCTTTCGGTGGCGATTGGGTAACCTGGCCGGTGTGAAGATCGGTTTTGGGCTTCCCATCTCCGGCTCGTGGGCCACCCGGGAGCATATGGCCCGGGTGGCCGTGCGAGCCGAACAGCTTGGCTACCACTCGCTCTGGAGCTTCCAGCGGCTCCTGTCCCCCGCCGACGGGTCGTGGGGTGAGTACTACCGCAGCGTGCACGACCCGTTGCTGCCCCTCGCCTACGCCGCCGCCCTGACGTCGAGGATCCGCCTCGGCGCGGCGATCGTGAACCTGCCGTTCATCAACCCCGCCGTCCTCGCCAAGCAGGTGTCCAGTTTGGACGTTGTCTCGGACGGACGGGCCGACCTCGGCCTCGGCAACGGCTGGTCGGACGAGGAGTTCGCGGCAACCGGCGCGAGCAAGCAGGGCCGTGGGCGGCGCGCCGACGACTACATCGCCACCCTCAAGGCGCTGTGGGCCGACGAGCCGCACAACGGCCGCTACTACACCGTGCCGGAGGGCATCGTGTTCGATCCCAAGCCGGTGCAGCGCCCGCACCCGCCCATCCTGCTCGGCGGCGGCTCGCAAGGCGTGGTGCGCCGCACCGGGCGGCTGTGCGACGGCTGGGTCAGCGGCAGCCAGATGACCCCCGAGACGATCGCCTCCATGGTCAAGCTGATCCGCGCCACCGCCATCGAGGCCGGCCGGGACCCTGCGGCGCTGCGCTTCGTCGCGCGAGGCGCGGTAAAGGTCCGCGCCGCGGGTGACACCGCGGGCAGCCCGGAACGCCGCGCCGCAGGTGACACCGCGGGCAGCCCGGAACGCCGCGCCGCAGGTGACACCGCCGGCAGCCCGGAACGCCGCGCCGCAGGTGACACCGCCGGCAGCCCGGAACGCAAGCCGCTCACCGGGACTATCGACGAGATCCGGGCGGACATGGAGCGCTACGCCGCGATCGGGGTGACGGAACTGTTCGTCGACTTGAACTTCGACCCGCAGATCGGTTCCCCCGACGCGGATCCGCAGGAGTCGATGCGCCGGGCCGAGGAAGCGCTTGAAGCCTTTGCCCCCTAACCCTTCCCCCGATCGCAAGCTGCTGCGCGACGCGGGTGCGCTCGCCGCGGCCGTGGGCGTCATCGGCATATCCTTCGGCGCCATCGGTGTCGCCGAGGGCATGCCGGCGTGGGCGCCGATCGCCATGTCCCTGCTCGTCTTCGCCGGTGGGGCGCAGTTCCTCGCCGTCGGGCTGATCGGCGCCGGCAACCCGTTCGCCGCGATCCTCGGCGGCCTGCTCATCAACGCCCGGCACGTGCCGTTCGGGCTCGCCATCGGCTCGGCCATCTCCGACCGGCTCGGCGGCCGCCTGCTCGGCGCCCACCTGCTCACCGACGAGTCGACCGCGTTCACCCTGGCGCAGCCCGACGGCGGGCGCAGACGCCGCACCTACTGGGTGGTGGCCGGGATGCTGTTCGCGGCGTGGAACATCGGCACCGTCACCGGGGTCGCGCTCGGAACGGCGGTCGGCGATCCCGAGACCTACGGCCTTGACGCTGCCTTCCCCGCCGGGCTGCTCGCCCTGATCATGCCCGCGCTGCGGGAACCGCGGACGCTGGCGGCGGCGGTCGCGGGTGCGGCGATTGCCCTTGCCACTGCGCCATTTTTGCCTGCGGGCCTTCCGGTTTTGCTGGCTCTGATGGGTACCCTTATAGCCTTGAAAGAAAATCGATGACCCTGCTGTGGGTGATTCTCGCTCTCGCGGTCGGCACGTACGCCCTTCGCGTCGTGGGTGTGCTGCTGCCCGGTCGCCTGGTGCTGCCAAAGCGATTGGAGGCGTTGCTGCCCGTGGCGGCAACGACAATGCTTGCCGCGCTGGTCGCCACCGCGGTCTTCACCGAGGCCGGGCGCCTCGCCGTCGGTGTCGCCCGCCCGATCGGCGTTCTCGTCGGCGCGATTCTGGCCTGGCGCAAGGCTCCTTTCATCGTGGTGGTGGTCGCCGCCGCCGCGACCGCGGCCCTGCTGCGCCTCGCCGGTTTCGAATAAGCTCAAGCCATGACCGAGTTGGTGATCCACGATCGCGGCGCCGGCCTGCTGTTCAACCTGTCGAGCGGTTGGAACCTGCGCAACGACGTCGATATGGTCGAGCCCTTCACCTGCTTCGCCACTCGCTCCGAGTTGCCGGTCGACCCGCACGACCCGCTTGCCGCCGCCCGAGCGGACGCCGAGGAGGAGCGGCTGTGGCGGGAGGCCATGGCTCCCGACTGGGAGCCGTCGGACGACGACGACGAGGACCCGCAAAAACCCGCCGAAGGCACCTCCGTGACCTTCGGCAAGCTCGACGATCCCGCCGACGGCGAAGGTGCCGCCTTCGGCGTCTTCGAGGGTGTGCCGACCGAGCAGGACCTGCTTGAGGCCGCGGGCACGCTGTCACACACCTATGGCGCGATGTTCGGCTTCTATCCGGACGGCCAGATCCGCTCGGAGACGCGCAGCCACCGGCTGTTCGAGCTCGACGGCCGTCCCTCGGCCGAAATCACCCACACGGTGGCCGCCGGCCGCGACGGCAGGAACACCGGGTATATGCGCACCATCGTCGTCCACCTCGCCGACGGCCGCACCTCGTTCGCCCTCGGCATCGCCTCGCCCGGCTCAGACCGCTCGCTCGTCGACGCCGTCATCGACAGCGTGAAGCCGCTGCCGTGACTGTCTTGACTGTCATGAACCGGCAGGCCAGTTGACTTGCGGCGACGAGAAGTAGTTCATCCCCATGACGCGCCAGCGCGGTCCTTGCGCGGCAAGGCGTTGCTGGAAGCTCACCCAGTCGTGCGTGGACCGTGGCGACCACGCCAGTTCCATCAGGGCCGGCAGCCTCGGGAACGCCATGTACTCGATGTCGGCGCTGGTGCGGATCGTTTCGCTCCAAAGTGGAGCCTCGACGCCGAGGATGCTTGCCTCGCCGACCCCGGTCAGATAGGTCGCCGGATCCCACTCGTAGGCCGTCTGCACCTCGATCAGCCCAGCCCACTTCAGGCCGAGGCGGGTCGAGTTGCGATACTTCATGTCAAGGTAAGCCTTGTTTGCCGGGGACATTATTATCCGGGTACCCCTCGCGGCCGCCTGCGCGACAACGTCATTGGTTCCCGTCTTCCACCAGTACTGTGCCACGGTCGAGGGCAGCTCGTCGGCGTTGACCACCTCCTGCCAGCCGATGACCGTCTTGCCATGCGCCGCAACGATCCCCTGCACCCGGTTGAGGAAGGTCGCATACTCGGCGGGCGTGGTCGAGTGTGCTTCGTCGCCGCCGATGTGCAGGTACGGGCCGGGGGTGAGGGCGGCAAGCTCGCGCACGACGTCACCGACGAACGTGTAGGTCCGCTCAAGCGGCACGCACAGCGAACTGAAGCCGACCCGCATGCCGGTGTAGAGCGACGGCGCCTTCCCGTCGCAGTTCAGCTCGGCGTATGACGCGAGCGCCGCATTGGTGTGCCCCGGCATGTCAATCTCCGGCACGATCGTGACGTACCGCGCCGCGGCGTAGTTCACTATCTCGGTGTAGTCGGCTTTGGTGTAGTACCCGCCCGGGTCGCCGCCCACCGCGGTGCTGCCGCCGACCGTCGTCAGCCGCGGCCAGCTGTCGATGGCGAGGCGCCAGCCCTGGTCGTCGGACAGGTGCAGGTGCAGGTGGTTCACCTTGTACAGGACCAGCTGGTCGATGTACCTCTTGACCTGTGCGACCGTGAAAAAGTGGCGCGCCACGTCGAGCATCGCCCCGCGATAGGCGAACCTCGGGTGGTCGACGATCGCCCCGCCGGGCACGGGCCACGGTCCGGGCTGGGGTGTTGTCGCCTCCGCCGCCACGGGCAGGAGCTGGCGCAACGTCTGCACGCCGGCGAACAGCCCGGCCGGCTGGTGTGCCCGGATCACGATGGCTTCGGCGGTGACGTCGAGCCGGTACCCTTGCGCGCCAACCGATGGCGGTGCACCGTTGAGGAGCAGCTGGATGCCGCCGCCGATGCTGGGTGCGGCTTGCACGGGCAGCGGGAAGCCGGTCGCCGCGCGCAGTTTCGTGGCAAGCTCGGTGGCGATACCGTTCGCTCCCGGGTCGGCAAAAATGGTTGTGGAGCCGGTGATTTCGTGGCTGATCCCGGGCGTGGGGAACGATGAGACCGGGACGGGGACCACGGCCGTGAATGACACTTCGTTGGCGAGTTGTCCCGGCGTGCCACTGGGCGTCACCGCGCCGACCAGGCTCAGTGCCGCCATCGTGGCCAGCAGGGTGCGTAAAGCGCGGCTCGGCATCCCTCGACGCTAGTCAATGACGATTTGAAAGGCAAAAAATGTATCTATTTGGGACGATCAACGATCGGTGACGGTCGGGGAGACCGCCCAGCCCTTTGCCGGACGACCTCCCCACTGCGGGATCCCGTGGGATCGCTCGCTACCTCGTCGTTATCGACACCGTCGTAATGGTTACCGCGCTATGGCGGCTGACGATGACGAGCACGACGAGGCTGGTTGGGGGTGTGAATTTCATCTGATGATCCTTTCTGGATCGATACCAACAAACGGGTTCCAGGATGGGGCTTACTAGGTTAACTAAATTAATGGTGCCACATCAAATCCAAAATGAACAGCCCCCCGCCAGAAAAATCCAACGGAGGGCCGGACCCGAGCCCATCCTGGAAGAAAGGACATCAGATCGTCATCATTATTACTGCTCAGCTCAGCTTTGTCTACTAAGTCGATTTCTCAGAAGAGCGTGCATGTCGCTGAACACCGCGGCGAACTGGCCGACAAGCGCCACATGGCGATCGGTGAGCAAAGAGGCATCGTCAGCCGGAAGGCTGAGGATGAGCCTGGTGGCATTGAAGTCGATCGCCACGAACGGCAGGTCGCCGAGGCAGTCTTCCAAGTGCACCCGCATGTCCGGGGTCAGGTCCACCGACATTTCCACGACCGGCAGCACACCGGTCTCTGTAAGCGAAGCAGCCATGCGACAAGACAACCGGAACAACGACGTCGACACAGTGAGGCCAACGTGCACCGGCGGGGTGCGCGAAAGGTGCACGACCCGCCAGGAACATATCGAACGCCGTTGCTCTGCGGTTTCATAGTCTTGTGAACCCACGTATCGCCAATCCGGTGCTGGCCGCGCTGATCCGGGGTGGAGGCTTTCGCTCCCTGGAACGATTCGCCTGCGCGGTCAACACCCGCGGTTGTGAGATGTACGGCCTCAAGCTGTTCTACGACCATGTGACGGTCAAGCGGTGGCTTGAGGGCCGGCTGTGCCAGAACCCCGAGGTGGTGGCGGCGGTCCTCAGCAAAGCATGGGGCATCCCGATTCCGGTGGAAGTGGTGTGGCCGGAGATGCGGGATGGCCAAGGGCCGGTGCCGGCATATCAACAGGCGTGGGTGGCCGTGCGCACGCTCGACGATCTCGGAGCTTTGATTGGGAGTGACATGCTGACCAGACGCGAAATATTGGCGGGCTCGATGGGCGTAGCCACGGGCTCCACACTGATCGATCCGCTCGCGCGATGGCTGGGCGCGGAGCCGGTGGGTCTGCCCGAACCGTCGGAAGCCAAGCGGCGCATCGGAATGGAAGAGGTAGACAACATCGCGGCGGCCATCAAGCACTTCGCGGCCCTGGACGCAAAGGCGGGCGGGGGTCTGAGCCGGGAAGCGGCGGTCGGTCAGCTGAAGTACGCCGTCGATCTCACGCGCTACGCGAGCTACAGCGACGAGGTGGGAAACCGTTTGCTGGCAACGATCGCGGGCCTGTCCGGACTGGTGGGATGGATGTGCCACGACTCGGGCATGCCCGGTCCGGCCCAGAAATATCTTCTTTACGGGCTGCAAGCGGCCCGCGAGTCGACTGATGAGCGGGCACCGCTGCTGGCGGTGCGAATCCTTGGGGACCTGGGACAACATGCGCGTTGGGCTGGCCACAACGGCACGGCGGTGCGGCTGTTCGACATGGCGCTCGGCCAGCTCCCTCCTGGACGCGACCGGTTCAACCTGACGCGGGCAATTGTCACGAGCAACAAGGCGCAATCGCTTTGCCACCTCGGCCGCACCAGCGTGCCCGAGGTCCGCAGCGCGGTCGGATTGTCATCCGACCTCCACGCACAGGCTACCGACGAGGAACGCACGGCGATCGCCAACCTTCCCCACCGGTCAATTGACATGTCTGAGCCGGAGCTGGCGGCCAAAGCGTCCGAAGCCTACCTTGTGTTGGCCAGGGAGGATCCGCGACTGTTCGCAGAGGCCGACGAACTCGGCCGGCACTCGCTGGCGGGCATTGCACTAGGTTTCGGGCGAAACAAGGTACTGGCACAGGTCCGGCTGGCGCGCCTGCGATTTGTCGCCGGTGAACCGGACCAGGCCTGTGACGACTGCGAGCACGCGCTCACGATGGTCGGCAACACGAAGTCCAGCATGGTGACCACCCGGCTGCGGGACCTGCTGGGCGACACTGAGCCCTACCAGAAGCTGCCACGAGTGCGGGAGCTGCGTGAGCGCGTGCAAGCGACCTTACTCAAGCAGGGTAGCTAGGAGGTTGACACGTTCCATCGGGGGCACCCGCGCCGTCACCGACCGCAGTGCGGTCTCGGTCGCCGCAGTATCCCGATGCTGCGGTCCCAAGAGGCGCGTGCGGGCCTGCAACACACCGGCCAGCTCCAGACCGGCCTCCTCCACCCTGCCGAGCTTGTGCAGTACCGAAGCCAGGTCGTGCCGCGTCGCGAGGGTGTCCGGATGTTCCGATCCCAGTAGGCGAACCCTCGCCTGGTAGACGGTCCGCAGCTGCAATTCGGCCTGGGCGAGCAGGCCTTTGTCGATGTAGACGAGGCCGAGGTTGTTGAAGGCGATCAGGGTGTACGGGTGGTTGCGGCCGTAGAGCTTGGCCCGGCCCATCAAGACGTCGGAGTAGGCCTTCTCGGCCTCATCGAGCAGGCCGTCGTCGTGCAGGATCCGGGCGAGGATGCGCTGTGTGGTGATGGTGTCGGGATGGCCGGGCCCGAGGACCCGGCTGTGCACTTCGAACACCGCCTCCAGCTCACGCTTGGCGCCTTTGTTGTCGCGCATGTAGCGATACAGCCGGGCCAGTTCGCTGCGCGCCTTGAGGGTATCGGGATGCTCCTCCCCGAGCGTCTCGCGGCAGAGCTGGTACACCTCACGGTGCTCGACCAAGGCGTCGCCGTTGCGGTCCCTCGCCATCAGCAGCCCGGCCCGGTCACGCCGCCCGCGCAAGGTGTCCGGATGCTTTGGCCCGAGCACCTCGCTGCGCTTGCGGAACACTTGGGTGAGAACGGCCTCCGCTTCGTCGTACCGGCCCAGCTCCCACGAGGCCATCGCCAGCTCGTGCCAGGTGCTCAACGTCTCCTTATGATCTTCGCCGAGCAGCTCGACCTGCATGCGATGGATGTCCTGCAACTCATTGTGCGCCCACTGGAACTCCCCCCTGTCCCGGCGGAGGATCGCCAGACTGAAGCGGGCGCTCAAGGTGTGCGGGTGCATCTCGCCCAGCAGCTCCAGCCGGCAGCTGTAGACCATCTCGTACTGGGCCTGCGCCTCATCCCACAATGCCAGCGCGTGGAGAGCCATGGCCAGGTAGCGACGTGCGGTCAGCGTCCGTGGGTGCTCGTCGCCGAGGATGCGGCGCCTTGCCTCCAGCACCCTCTGGAACTCGGCCTCGGCCGCCCGGTAAAGCCCCTGATACAGGCAATTTTTCGCCAGGTCGAAGCGGGCCAGGAGGGTGTCGGGATGCTCCAGCCCCAGCACCCGGATCGAGATTTCGTGAAGCCCGGCATAAATCTTTTCCGCGTCACCGAAGCAACCGAGATCGTCAAGAACTCGCGCGACATTTCGCAAGGTGGTCAGGGTGTCCGGATGCTCCGGCCCGAGGATCCGCAGGCGCGCCTCGTACACCTCGACGAACAGCTTGTGGGCCGGTTGGTAGCGGCCGAGCTCACAAAGCACGCGCGCCAGCGCGTGCACTGTCGACAGCGTCTCGGGATGCTGCTCGCCGAGCATCCTGCGGCGCAGCTCGGAAACCTCGCGCAACGCGGACTCGGCTTCGCGGTACCGGCCCAGCTCCAGGTGGACGATGGCAAGGTCGCGCCGCAAGTCCAGGGTCAGCTCGTGTTCCTCGCCGCGCAGCCGGGCACTCACCTCCCACGCCGCGCGGACCGTCAGCTCCGCCTCCTGATACTGGCCCGTCTTTCGAAGGGCGGTCGCCTGTTCATGCATGATTCGCAAGGTGTCGGAGTCTTCGTCCCCGAAGACCTCCTGCGCGATGGCGAGCAGCGTGCGAAGCTGCCGGACCGCGTTGTGGAAGTCCCCGCGAGCGATCATCCAGCGGATCGACTGCGCCGCGGCGTGCCCCGCCTTGCGTACCAGGTCCTCCGGCTCGCCCGTCCTGCGGGCGGTCTGCAACAGGTGCAGCGCGTGAGGAGCGATCAGCCCCCAAGCCGGCCAGTTCGGTGGGTGCTCGGGCGGAAGTTCCGCACAGGCACGGCTGATCAGGTTCACCGCGGAAGCCACATATTTCGACGCCCGCTCGATCGTGTACGGGTGCATCCGTCCAGCGGTCCGCACCAGCGGATGGATATGCAGCTTCGCGAGGTGAGCCTGATCCGTGGCGGTATCCAGGTTGATCAGGCTGACCTGCGACAGCGACTCCAGCAGGTTGGAGACACTCGGCATCGTCGGTTGGGTCAAGTTCGCGTCGCGCAGGGAATCCGCGGTGAACAGGAGGCGGAACGGGATCGGCGCGTCGGCGAAGGTGACCAGCAGGCGCAGCAGCTCGTGCGCGTCCGGCATGCCGCGGCGGGTCAGCAACTCCAGCGACAGATCCCAGACCCGCTGGATCTCGTCGACCATCTCACCGGACTCCGCCGCCGGTACCTCCATGGCCTTGAATTTCCGTAGATAATCGGCGAACGTCGTCGGTGCCGAAGGATCCGGCAGGGGCGCGTTCGCCGTCCTGGCAAGGAAAGCGCCAGCCAGCTTCAGCATCAGCGGCAGGCGGCCGAGACCCTCGGCGAGTTCCTCCGCATCCTCAACCCGTCCGGCGCGCTCTCCGCAATAGTCCAACAACACCTGCGCCGCGTCCTCTATGTTCAGCTCGCTCACCTCGTGCCTCCTGCACCAGTTCGGCCAGCGCCGGAACCGGCTGGTCACCAGGATCAAGCCCTGAGCGGCCGCCGGACGGATCCAGCCAGTCCCCCGGTCGATCAATCCGCCGTGCCTGGTGTCAAGCACGGCCGGATCGTCGACCCCGTCAAGCACGAGCAGCCACCGCTCGCGCTCATTCATCAGCCGCCGCCAGAAGGCATCGGCCGGATCGGATCGCTGCAACTCCTCCTCGGAGGCGCCCACCTCGCGAGCCACCGTCGTCATACCCTCCACGAGCGACGCGGGTTCGGCGGCGGAAACCCACCACACCCTCGTGCCGCGGTGCGCCACCGCGATGGCGACCTCTAGCGCCACCATGGTCTTGCCCGCGCCGCCCGTGCCGTGAAGGATGTGGATCCCGGTGTCAGCCTTTGACCTGTTGCCGTTGGTGAGCTCGACCATCTGCTCGATCAGTTTGGCGCGGCCACGCACCCGCCGCGCCGGGTCAAGCAGTCCAAGCGGCGGCGCGACAGCCGGATCGCATGCCATCGCCACCCGTTCCGGCTCGCCGCCCGAAGGCTTGTCCTGCAACCGTTCCCACACCGCATGCCACACGGCTATCCGGAACTCGTCGTCGCCGAGCACCGAAAGCACCTTGGCCACCAGCCGCCACTTGGGCAGCCGGGGGGCCGATTCGCTGATCGCGGCGGCGATGGTGCTATGGGGGTACCCGGTCCGGCGGGCCAGCCATCGGTACGACGCCGCCGGTTTCTGGCTGATCCGAAGCCGCAGCTCGGCCAGGAACTCCACATGCGACGCAACCGCCTCGGGCTGCGCCTGAGCACGAGGGCCACCTCGTGACGCGGGCGCCTGCCGGGAGAGCGCCTCGGCGGTGTCCGCCCACAACCGGCGCCACCGGGCAACGTCGCCGGAGCATGCCTGGACGAAACACTGGGTCAGCTCCCATGAGGGAAGCTCGCGGCCGGAGGCCATGCGCGACACGACCGAGGCCGAGTAGTGCATTGCCTCCGCGACCTGCCTGACCGTGAGCTGTTGGGTTTGTCGCAGGCGGCGCAGCTCGCTGGCGAATCGATGCAGCGGGCCGTCGCCGGCGAGTCTGGTTTCGGGGCGGCCCCGGCGCGCGAGCTCGGGGCGCCTTGGTTCAGAGACCGGTTCAGAGACCGGTTCGGGGACCTGTTCGGGGACCTGTTCAGGGACCGGTTCAGGGACCGTGGTCATGACAGCACTCCAGAAATGTCATGCGTGCTCCCGCCGCGGGGCCGTTCGATCCCACGGCGGGAGGATCGGCCGAGCTATCGCTCGTTGATCATCCACTGATGGGCATTGACGCCAACGGATGCGGCGAGTGCCGCGACGAGAATCGCGGTCCAGGCGTCAGCGCCTAGACATGTCATGGCCACGACATAGACCAACACCACCGTATAGACGGTGACCTTGATGATCGTTCGTCGCCACCATCTCGTGATGGTGCGCAACCCGAGTCTCCTTTCGTTAAATAATCAACCATTCCCTGGGCGAGCCTCTTTCGGCCCACATGCCAGTCCCGGCGCAGTTTCGAGCAGCGCCGCCCTCGCGGACTGGCGGATCGTGCAAAGCACATATAAGCAGAGGGCATCCAAAATGAACAGAGGTTCAAATGGAACGATCTTCAGACAAAAAGTGGCCCCCTGGCTCGAAACAGGGGGCCGAACCCGAGGCTCGCCCAGGGATTGGGACAGAAACTCGGGTGTCTATGAGCATGAACCCAGTTCGGCGCGCCCATCAGGGGCCAACGAGCTCATGGCTGTATACGAAACATTGTCTATGGGTCTTGGACGCATTCGCAACAACCCGATTGACCAGGATTCCTCGTTGTTCAGCGTCCAGGTGCAGGCCAAACGTGTCAGACCGAGCTAACTCATTGTGCATCATAGACTGTGTTATGTCTACTATGTAGATGCGGCACGATCGCCGCGGCGAGGGCGGCGAGAAGGCACGCTCCAACCGTTGCGGCGAAAGCGCTCCACGGGACGGCCAGCGGGATCGACCGTCCAATCTGCTCGGCCAGCCCCGCCCGGATAGCGGCCAGCGCCGGCAGGGCGACAAGAAGCCCGAGGACCGTCCCGACGAACACGATCAGGATGGTTTCGGCAGCGAGGAACCGGGTCAGCTGGCCGCGGGTCGCGCCCACCCTGCCCAGGACGGACAGCTCCCGCCGCCGCCCGACGCTGCCCATCACCAACGTGTTGGCGACCGCCAGGACGGTGAACCCGACCGCCATCACGATAAACAGCAGGGTGAACGTCCACACCAGCCGGTCCTCCTCCGCATCCGCCTGCGCGGCGTAGGTCCGCGCGTCGACCACCCTGGCGCCGGGCGGGGCGGCGGCCGGCGCCGAAGCGGCGGAAGGCAGCAGCACCGCCGCCGTCAGAGCGTTCGAGTCGTGGGCGATGACCCAGTCCCGCCCGGCCACGATGTCCACGAGCTGGTCGTCGGCGACCTTCGCCACCCGCACGGTCACGGTCTGTCCATTCGGGACGGTCAGCTCGACGGCCTGCCCGGGCGCGAACCCCAGCGAAGCGGCCACAACAACACCATCGGTCAAGTCCGAGCGGCCCATAACGGAAAGCGCCCGGGACCCGAGGTACACCGTCGTGGGCATCAACGCGAGCGAGCCGCCGGGCATGGACCGGACCGCGGCGTCGGACAGGCCCGGTGTCCCGTCGGGCTCGAGCGCCGCTTCGGCCGGAAAGGCGGCCTCGCGGCGAGCGGCGTACGCGGCGGTGGTGGTCTGGACCATGCCGCCGATCAGTACCCCGAAGGCGACCGACAGGAGTACGGGCGCGGCGGTGGCGGCGGTGCGCCGAGCGGAGGTGAAAGCGTGCTGGCGCACAAGCAACCCGACCGGACCCCGGCGCAGCGGCGCCATCACCAAAGCGGCAAGCGGCGGCACGAACACCGGCGCCAGCAGGCTCATCCCGACCGTCAGTGCCATCGCCGCCCCGGCCGCGGTCGTCGGCATGCTTTCCGGGTCGGCGGTCGCGGTGGCCACACCCATCAGCGTGCCGAGGCCGAGAGCCCCCAGCCCCGCGATCCAACGGCCCAACGTCATGGGCGTGCGCTCGACCTCCGCCG
>DASUXL010000345.1:0-2342 GCA_036377915.1 Candidatus Limnocylindrales bacterium | reverse complement strand
GAGTAGTTCATCTCGAATTGCTGCGCGTTCACTTGGTCGAGCGAACTCTGAGAATCGCAAGCTTCGTGCAACGCGTCGCCAGCCTAAAGAGTTCGCGCATGGAGTCGCTCTTGAGTAAACATTCACGTGCCCGGTTCAGGCTGTGCCGGGTTGCCGACCCGAGCGTGATCGTCGCGCTCGGCGTGTCGCCTTGATCGCGTCGCGGGTTGTTCTGATCATGCCGCGGTGCCCGGGCAGTTGCCGCCGTCGTCGGAGTGTGTGGCGTGCGCGTCGCGGGACGGGCTGATCGCCGAGCAGGCCGGGATGATCGAGGAGTTGAGGGCGGCGAATGCCCGGCTGGCCGAGCGGGTGGCGGCGTTGGAACGGGCCGTGGGCCGCAACAGTGGGAACTCCTCGATGCCGCCCTCGACCGATGATCTGCCCGGGCGGACGAAGCCAGCACGGCGGCGGGCGAAGGGGTCCGGGCGGTCGCGGGGCAAGCAGCCGGGCGCGCCGGGCAGCACCCTGGCGTGGGTGAGCGACCCCGACGAGCGCGTGGCTCATCGACCCCAGGGGACCTGTGGCTGCGGGGCCGACCTGGCCGGCGCGGCCGAGGTGGGCATCGAGCGCTCGCATCAGGTCCATGACCTGCCCGAGATCCGGATCCGGGTGCGCCAGCACGATCTGTACCGGGTGCGCTGCGGGTGCGGCCGCGAGCATGTCGCCGATCGGCCGGCGCAGGTGCCAGTGGCGTTGTGCAGCTACGGGCCCACCATTCGTTCGCTGATCGTCTATCTGCTGATCTATCAGCACGTGCCGGTCGCGCGGTGCGTCGAGTTGATCGCCGATCTGACCGGGACCGCTCCGTCGACCGGGTTCGTGCACGGCCTGCTGGCCCGCTGCGCGACCGCGGTCCGCGAGACCGTCACCACGATCAAGTCGCTGATCACGGTGGCGCACGTGGTGGGGTTCGACGAGACCACGTTGCGCGCCGGCCCGGCCGGTCAGAAACGCCACGTTCTGTCGGCGGTCACCGACCAGTACAGCCTGTTCCACCTCGGCGGGCGTGACCTGGCGTCGTTCCGCAAGTTCGGGATCCTGCCCGGCTGCACCGGGATCGCGGTGCATGACCGCTACCAGAACTACTTCCACCCGGACTGGAAGCACCTGGCCGGACACCAGATCTGCGCTTCCCACCTGCTGCGGGACTTCACCGACGCCGCCGAGTGCTACCCCGACCAGGACTGGCCCGAGCAGGCGCAACGCGCGCTGCGCGGGCTGATCCACGCCGGCAACCAGGCCCGCGACGCCGGGCACGCCGCGATCGCCTCGGCAGTCCGCGACCCGTTGATCGACTCGTTCCGCCACGCCGTGCGAGTCGGGCTCTCGAAGGTGCGCCCGAACCCCGGCCCGCGCAGCCGCACCGCCCAGCCGCCCGGGCGAGCCCTACTGGAGTTCTGCCGTGACCACGAGCCCGACGTGCTGCGGTTCACCACCGACACCCGGATCTGGCCGACGAACAACATCAGTGAGCGCGGCCTGCGCCCCACCAAGACCCAGCAGAAGATCTCCGGGCGGCTCACCAGCGAGGACATCACCCAGGACCGTCTCGACATCCGCAGCTACATCGACACCATCCGCAAACACGACGTCGACGTCCTGGCCGGTATCCGGGCCGCGCTCACCGGCAACCCCTGGCGACCACCGGAGCCGGCACCGGCCTGACCCACCGGCACCCGCTCGTCCTTCACCGACTGCTCCCGCAACCCGCTACTTCACCATGCGCCGGGTCGCACGTGAATGCTTACGATCAGCACCACCTGCCGCCGTCAACTGCACCATGCAACCTGAGTTCGCACCACGAATGGCTCCACGGCACGGGATAGAGCCGCCGCAGCTACCAACACGAACATAAATAAGCTGACTTGATCTACGGTTTCTGCGACAATGGTGTGTGCGCGAAAACGACGGCCGCAAGCTGGACCACCAGACACTCGAGGTGATGCGGCTGCGGGCGGTGGACGCGGTCGAGTCGGGGGTGCATCCCGAGGATGTCGCGGCCGCGCTGGGTATGGGCCGGGGCACGGTGTACGGGTGGCTGGCCCGCTACCGGGAGGGCGGCAAGGATGCGTTGCGGGCGCGGCCGGTGCCGGGTCGGCCGCCGAAGCTGTCGGGTGAGCAGATGCGCCGGCTCTACACGCTGATCACGGGCGCGGATCCGCGGCAGTTGGAGTTCGGGTTCGCGTTGTGGACCCGGGACATGGTGCGCACGCTGATCCGTCGCGAGTTCCGGATCTCGCTGTCCGCGGTCAGCGTGGGTCGACTGTTGCGCACCCTGGGCCTGTCCCCGCAGCGGCCGCTGT
>DASUXL010000344.1:0-3001 GCA_036377915.1 Candidatus Limnocylindrales bacterium | reverse complement strand
GACAGGTTCCGCCCGCCGCCTCTCCGCCGAGTCGCTGGGGGAGCGGATCGCACTGCGCGGCCCGCGCGACGAGGTCGCCGAACTGGCCGACACGTTCGACGCCATGCTCGACCGGCTGCAGGCCACTTTTTCCTCGCAGCGCCAGTTCGTCGCCAACGCCTCCCACGAGCTGCGCACCCCGCTGTCGGTGATCCGCACCGAGCTGGATGTCACCCTCGCCGACCCGGACGCGGACGCCGACGAGCTGCGGCGCATGGCAGGCGTGGTCCGCGCCGCCACCCTGCGAGCCGGACAGCTGGTCGACGCGCTGCTGCTGCTCGCCCGCACCGACGGCATGGGCCTCGGGGTCCTCGAACGCGTCGACCTCGCGACTGTGGTCGGCAGCGCGTGGCAGGCCGTGCGCACCGAGGCGGAGCGGCGGCACCTGCGCACGTCGTTCGCCTGCGTGGCGGCGCTGTCGGCGGGTGACCCGGCGCTGCTGGAACGCGTGGCGGGCAACCTCCTGGAGAACGCCGTACGCCACAACGTGGCCGGCGGCTGGCTCGACGTCCGCACCATCGCGGGCCCGAGCTGGGTGACGCTGCGCGTGTCGTCGTCAGGCACCGCGGTCGACCCGGAACGGGTGGAGGAACTGTTCGAGTCCTTCCGCCGCGGTGGGGTGGACCGGACCGCGCACTCCGGCACCGGCCTGGGCCTGGCGATCGTCCGCGCGGTCGTGAAGGCCCACCACGGCACGGTGTCCGCGGAAGCCGTGGCAGGCGGCGGCCTCACGGTGACCGTGCACCTGCCCGCGGCGCACTGACGCGAGCCCTGTCCCACACCCGGCGTGCTGAAGGGGTCCTTCATCACGCTGAGCGCGAGGAAGGAGTCCTTCAGTGGTGATGGGGCCTGGCGGCCTCGCTGGCGGCGGATGAGAATTTGGGGTGTCGTGCCGGTGAGACGTCGGCTGCGCTTGGTGTCGGTGAGCCCGACCTTCAGTGTGGATGCGGGGTGCCTGAGGCACTTGCTACTGCTGCCTGTGAGCGCGAATCTCAGATTCTTGAGTGCCAGGCCCCTGACCGGCACGGCGCCTGTGAAGGGTGTGTCGGGAAGGGAGTTGAGCCGGATGGATGTGCTGGTGGAGCGGTGTGCGGGGTTGGACGTGCATCGGGACACGGTGGTGGCCACGGTGAGGTCTCCGGGCAAGCGGAGCACCTCAACCCGGCACTCGGAGACACGGACCTTCGCCACGCACACCGCGGCGTTGGTGGAGCTGGCGGACTGGCTGGCCGGCCAGCGGGTGCAGTTGGTGGCGATGGAATCGACCGGGGTGTACTGGAAACCGGTGTTCTATGTGCTGGAAGAGCGGTTGACGGTGTGGCTGGTCAACGCCGCTCATGTGCGGAACACACCGGGCCGCAAAACCGATGTGTCCGACTCACGCTGGATCGCGCAGTGCGTGGAGTGCGGCCTGGTGTCTCCCTCGTTCGTGCCCCCACCCCCGATCCGGGAGCTACGGGACTACACCCGCTACCGGCGCGCTGTGGTGGAGGAACGCACCCGCAACATCCAACGCTTGGAGAAGGTGCTCCAGGACGCCGGGATCAAACTGTCCACGGTCGCCTCGAAAGTGCTGACCAAGTCCGGGCGGGCCATGCTCGACGCCCTCGTGGGAGGTGAAACCGACCCGGTCGTGCTGGCGGATCTGGCCAAGACCCGGTTGCGGGCCAAGATCCCCCAACTCCAGCAAGCGCTCGCGGGCCGGTTCCGCGCCGCGCATCACGGCCCACTGGTGGCCCGGATCCTGGGACACATCGACTACCTAGACGAATCCATCGCCGACCTGGACACCCAGATCGACGAGTTGCTGCGCCCTTTCGCGCAGATCCTGGCCCGGATCATCACCATCACCGGAGTGAACCGGATCACCGCGGCGGTGTTGATCGCTGAGATCGGTATCGACATGACCGTGTTCGCCACCGCCGGGCACCTCGCGTCCTGGGCCGGGATCTGTCCCGGCAACCACGCCTCCGGCGGCAAACGCAAACACGGCACCACCCGGAAAGGCTCAACCGCCCTGCGCACCGGACTCACCGAAGCCGCCTGGGCCGCCGCCCGCGCCCGCGGCACCTACATGAACGCCCACTTCCACCAGATCCGCGGCCGCCGCGGCAGCAGCAAAGCCATCGGCGCGCTCCGCCACGACATCCTCATCGCCTACTGGCACATCGTCCACAACCAAGTCGACTACCACGACCTCGGCCCCGACTGGTTCACTCGCCGCCACACCCCCGACCACCAACGCCGCCGCCTGGTCCGCCAACTCGAAAAACTCGGCTACACCGTCACCATCGAGGAGAACGCCGCCTGACCCAGCCACCCCACCACGAGATGGCTGGGTAATTCACATCTCAGCGCAAACCATCCGTCGCCAGTGTGGTCGCCAGGCCAGGCTGAGTCCGGCGCAGCCCCAGGAACCGGGCATCACCAAAACCAGATCCCTGCGTCACAGCGGGAATTCCCGAGTCCTACACTTGGCACCGGTCTTGTGAAGCGCTTCACAACAAGCACGCGGGAGCTTGTGAAGATTTTCACAAGCTACGGGTTAGGCATGCCTAACCAGCGGCGTCGTCGGAGTGACCCATAGGGTGCCCGACGGGCGGTGTACACGGTGAGCTCCGCAAGCTCCGCTCACGGGGAAAGGACGGCGAAGTGTCACTCGCGGCTGTCAGCACATCTGTAGCACAGAACGAGAACGTGTCGGCGGGGCTGGGAAGTTATCTCCCGCTCGTCCTGCTCTTCGTACTCGCCGCCGGATTCGCGGTGTTGTCCGCACTCCTCGGGCCGCTCGTCGGCCCGAAGCGGTACAACCGGGCCAAACTCGAGGCCTACGAGTGCGGCATCGAACCGTCGCCGCAGCCCGTGGTCGGCGGGGGCCGCGTGCCCGTGGCGTACTACCTGACGGCGATGCTCTTCATCCTGTTCGACATCGAGATGGTCTTCCTCTACCCGTTCGCCGTCT
>DASUXL010000343.1:0-9146 GCA_036377915.1 Candidatus Limnocylindrales bacterium | reverse complement strand
TCAAGCAGGACAATCCCGGGATCAAGACGATCCTGACCTTCGGCACCACCACCGCCGGCCCCAACTCCTGGGGCAAGCGGCTGATCCAGCGGGCCGCCGAGCTCAACGCCAATGTGGACGTGTTCACGATCATGCCGTTCGACTTCAACGGACACTCCGATATGTACCAGAACACCGTAAACGCGTCCGAGGGCCTGAAGACCGAGCTGAAGAGCGCGTTCGGCTGGTCCGACTCGACGGCTTATTCGCGCATGGGCATCTCGGGCATGAACGGCCTGTCCGACCAGCAGGAGATGACCAGCCTGCAGCACTGGACCGACATCAAGAACTGGGCGCAGGCGCGGCACATCCCGCGGCTGGCGTTCTGGTCGGTCAACCGCGACCGGCCGTGCCCGGGCGGCGGCGTCCAGTCGGCCTGCTCCGGCATAGCGCAGAACAACTGGGACTTCACCCGGGTCACGGCCCAGTTCAACCCCTAGTCCCTCAATAGGTCCCTCAATAGGTCCCTCAATAGGTCCCTCAATGGGTCCCTCAATAGGTCAGGAACCAGTCGCGGACCATGGGTAGCCCTGTGATCGCGGTTCCCACGTGATCGACCGGTCCGAGGTCGGCGACCTCGGACCGGCCGCCGGCCGCGGCGATCTGGTCGTGGCAGCGCCGGGCGTGTTCGGGGGCGACGTCCCGATCTGCCTGCCCCACAAAGATGCGCACCGGAACTGTCGGTGCCCAGCGGCATACGTCGTTCTCGCGCAAGGCATGCAGCAGCCGTCCGTCCGGATTGGACAGCCAGGCCAACGTTTCGGGCAACAGCAGTTCGCCCGGGGTGTCCGGCAGCGCCTCGGCGATCAGGTCGAAGTCGTGCTCGCCGTCGAAGAGGCCCTCGACGGTGTCCGCGTACGGTGCGGTGAAGACGGATCGCGGATCGTCATAGATCCCGTAGAGCACCTTCCACATGGCAAGCAAGTAGGCGGCGTAGGCGGTGGCGCTGGCGGGATCGGTGCGCTGCGGGTCAAGCAACGCGGGCAGCGCCAAGCCCGAAAGGTCGTACGGTCCCGCCATCGGTGCGACCGCCCGCAGCCGCCAAGGCTTCTGGCCCTCCGCTGTCAGACGCTGCGCGACCGCCATGGCGGCGTGCCCGCCCTGCGAGAATCCGGTAACGAACACCTCGCCGGTCAGTGGCGCCCGCAGGCGGGCCGAGGCAAGCCGCGCGGCCGGGAGCATGTCGATCGATGCCGATGCCTCGGTGGCGGCGTGCACATAGGGATGCGCGAGCCGGGACACGCCAAGGCCGAGATAATCGGGTGCGGCGACGGTGAACCCCTCGGCGGTGAACACCAGCGGGATGACCTGGCCCTCCCCGGTGCCCTGGAACGAAGGCGCGTCAACGCGTTCGCTGACCGTCCCGTGCGCGTAAAGCACCGTGTCCCGCGGCCCGAACCGGTTGAGCGGCAACGCAAGCAGGCCGCTGGCGGCGGTCGGGTCGCCGTCCGGCGTGATCGTGCAGTAGACGAGCCGCACGTAACGTGCGCCGTACCTCGCTCGGTCGGCGAGCCCCAGCTCGCGCAGGGTCGCCACCACCTCGTCGCGGGAGAGGACCTTCAACTCGGTAGTGGACAGCAGCCTGCCGCGAGACGAAGCGCCGCAACCGTTTTCGGCCTTGGCCGGGGAAACGGGGGCCAGCAGCAGGGCGGCCATCGCCAACCCGAGCAGTATTGGTCGTTTCATGTCCGCCAGACTCGTCCCGCGTTCGGGTACGGCGACATCCCGGCAGCCGCCTACTCTCCGGTGGGGATAGCCTTACCGCGCAAAAACCCAGGAGCATACCCAGGGCCGGACTCGCCATGCGCGCCGATCGTCAAGACGCGAGCGCCGAACCGGCTTTTGACCAGCCCGGCGTCGCGCACGATCGGCAGGATGGTGCCGAGCGCGGTCGTCGTCAGGCAAAGCCCGGCGGCGAGCGTAGTCATCGTAGAGCCCCGGACCACCGCAGCGATCACCAACCCCGGTGCCAGTGAGATCAGCCACCCCCGTGAAGATCAGTTCATCACGGCTACTCTTGTCGAATGCCAGAAAAGCCCTCAGTCGCCCTGCTGACGCTCGGCTGCGCCCGCAACGAGGTCGACTCCGAGGAGCTGGCGGCCCGCCTCGCCGCCGACGGCTGGCAGGTGAGCACCGACGGCACGGGCGCCGACGTCGTCCTCGTCAACACCTGCGGCTTCGTCGAGAAGGCCAAGCAGGATTCGATCGACACGCTGCTCGCCGCCGCCGAGACCGGCGCCAAGGTGGTCGCGGCCGGGTGCATGGCCGAGCGCTACGGGCGCGAGCTGGCGGCCAGCCTGCCGGAGGCCGACGCGGTACTGGGCTTCGACGACTATCCGACGATCTCCGCCACGCTCGATGCCGTCATGCACGGCAAGCCGCACGAGGCGCACCAGCCGCGCGACCGGCGCGAGCTGCTGCCGATCACCCCGGTCGCCCGGCGTTCTTCCCAGGCCGTGATCCCCGGCCACGCCGTTGTCGACCAGGCCACCCCGGCGCACCTGCGGCCCGTGCTGCGGCACCGGCTCGATGGCGGGCCTGTGGCCTCGCTCAAGCTGGCCAGCGGGTGTGATCGCCGGTGCTCGTTCTGCGCGATCCCGTCTTTCCGTGGGTCATTTATTTCGCGGGTACCGGATGAGCTGCTGGCCGAGGCCGAATGGCTGGCCCGATCGGGCGTTCGGGAACTGGTGCTGGTGAGCGAGAACTCCACCTCGTACGGCAAGGACCTTGGCGACCCCCGTGCGCTGGAGAAGCTGCTGCCCCAGCTGGCCGCGATCGACGGCATAGTGCGCGTGCGGGTCAGCTACCTGCAGCCCGCCGAGACCCGCCCCGGCCTGGTCGAGGCGATCGCGACCACGCCCGGCGTGGCGCCCTACTTCGACCTGTCCTTCCAGCATTCTTCCGAGCCCGTCCTGCGCCGCATGCGCCGCTTCGGGTCGACTTCCCGCTTCCTGGACCTGCTCTCGTCCGTGCGCGAGCTTGCGCCCGACGCCGGGGCGCGCTCCAACTTCATCGTCGGGTTCCCGGGCGAGACCCGCGCCGACGTCGACGAGCTGGTTCGGTTCCTGACCACGGCCCGGCTGGACGCGATCGGTGTGTTCGACTACTCCGATGAGGACGGCACCGAGGCGGCGACGATGACCGGCAAGGTCTCCGCGGCGACGGTGAAGCGGCGGTATGAGAAGGTGCTCGCCCTCACCGACGAGCTGTGCGCGCAGCGGGCGGAGGAGCGGCTCGGCTCCACAGTGGACGTGCTCGTCGACTCCGTAGGGGAGGACGGGGTGGCCGAGGGGCGGGCGGCGCATCAGGCGCCCGAAGTGGATGGTTCGACGACCCTGCGGGGCGGGCTGGGCTTGCGACCGGGTGGCGATCCGGGTTTGCGGCCGGGTGACGGTCCGGGTTTGCGGCCGGGTGACCTCGTCCGGGCGAGGGTGATCTCGACCGAAGGTGTCGATCTGGTTGCAGAGCCGTTGAATATTGTCTCTTCTGTCGTACCCGTTGATTAACGTGGGGCACGTGCAGGGACGTCTCCGTCAGGTGCCGGTGGTCAACGCGGCCAACATGCTCACCGTGGTTCGCATAGTGCTCGTGCCGGTCTTCGTCCTGCTCGTGATCATTTCGGGGATGTCGGATCCGGCCTGGCGCATCGCGGCCGCGTTCACGTTCGGCGTGGCAAGCATCACCGACTTCGTCGACGGGTGGATCGCCCGGCGCTACGGCCTGGTCACCTCCTTCGGCAAGGTCGCCGACCCGATCGCCGACAAGGCCCTGACCGGGTCGGCCCTGGTGCTGCTGAGCGTCTACGACGCGCTCCCGTGGTGGATCACGCTCGTGATCCTTGTCCGCGAGTGGGGCATCACCCTGCTGCGCTTCTGGGCCTTGAGATATGGCGTGATGGCGGCGAGCCGGGGTGGCAAACTCAAGACCGTGCTGCAGATCGGGGCGATCGGGTGGATGCTGTTCCCGTTCCCCGAGCCGTGGGCGGTGGTCGGCCTGGTGCTGATGTATGCGGCGCTCGTGGTGACCGTCGTGACCGGGGTCGACTATGTGGTCCGCGCGCTGCGCCTGCGGCGGGAAGCGAAATGATCGACGACTATCTGGCGCTGCTCGGGGTGCGCCGGGTGGCGCCGAGTGTCGCACACCTGTTCGAGCTGCATCGGGCGCACGTGGAGCGGGTGCCGTACTCCAACGCGCAGATCATGCGAGGCAAGCCGGCGTCGATCCAACAGCGCGATGCGGTCCGCCAGATCCTCGACGGGCATGGTGGGTACTGCTTCCATCTCAACGGCGCGTTCTCGTGGCTGCTGCGCGAGCTTGGCTTCGCCATCACCCTCCACCGGGGTTACGTCTTCCGCCACGGCGCGACCGACGCCGACCTGAACCATCTCGTGCTGCTCGCCCACGACCTCGACGGCACGGTGTGGTTTGTCGACGCGGGGCTCGGCGACGCCCTCCACGAGCCGCTGCCCCTGGCCCCCGGGCACTACAGGCAGGGTCCTTTCGTCTACTCGCTGGAGTCCACCGGTTCGCGATGGCGCTTCACGCACGACGAGCGCGGTTCCTTCGCCGCCATGGAGTTCGAGCCCGCTGCCGCCGTCATCGACGACTTCGCCGAGGCGCACAAGTTCCTGTCGACCTCGCCCGAGTCGTCGTTCACCCGCTTCCTGACCGCCCAGATCCGCCTGCCCGACCGGGTGCGCTTGGTGCGCGGCTGCACCCGCGTCGAGCTTGACGCGGCCGGCAAACACGAGGAAACCCTTGCCTCCCAAGTGGAATGGGCCGACGCGTACGCCCGGCTCGGTCTGTCCAATGTGGACGACCTTTGGGAGCACACGAGAGCGGCGCACGAGCGGTGGCTGGCGTCCCTATGATCGACCAGCTGGTGGTGCGTCTCGCCGCCCTGGGCCAGACAATGGCGACCGCGGAGTCCCTGACGGGCGGTCTCGTCGCAGCGACCATCGTCGACGTACCCGGCTCGTCCAAGGTGCTGCGCGGCGGCCTCATCGTCTACGCGACCGACCTGAAACACTCTCTCGCCGGTGTCGACGCCGCACTTCTGGCCTCGCATGGGCCGGTCAGCGCCGACGTCGCCCGCGAGCTTGCCCGCGGCGCCCGGGAGCGCTGCGGCGCCGACTGGGGCGTGGCCACCACGGGCGTCGCCGGGCCGGACTCGCAGGATGGGGTACCCGTGGGGACGGCCTTCGTGGCCGTCACCGGCCCCGGCGCCGAGCAGGTCCGCCGACTCCACCTCGCCGGGGACCGCCCCACCATCCGCGCCGCGACCGTGGCCGCCGCCCTCGACCTGCTCGCCGAGTGCCTGAAGTGATACTGTCCAAAGTGGAATAGGATCGGTGGTGGCGGTCACAGCGGCGGCGTCGGTGGGGCGCAAGGAATTCGTGGCCTGCATATCACGTTCTCGTAACAGTGCTTTTCGTGATGCCGTGGCCGGATAGGTGACTATGTCGGCCTGGTGGCCGGTGGTCGCTTCCATCAGCGTGTCTCGATCGAACAGATCGGCCGAGATATCATTGGTGGGTCCGCGTCCTAGCGACTTGGCCCCGTATCCCGCCTGGTCAAGAGCTTTCACGAGGTGCCGGCCAAAGACCCCAATGGCTCCGGCCACCGGGACCGCCGTTTCGTGGGTCATGTCACGACGACCCATCGTCCAAGCGCGTTCGTGACGTCCTCTAGGAGTGACGCGCACCATTACATCTATGATCATGGAAACTTTGTCGGCGGGGCGGGGTGTCGATATGGCTTGGAAGGGGTACGGTTCATGGAAGCCGTCGGGACAAACCGTCGGCTGACGGTCGTCTCTAGCGCGACATTGCGAGCAGGGGGTGCGCCATGGTGCTTTTGCGTCGAGTGATCGGCGATGCCCTTCGTGCTCGTCGTCAGGGACAGCACCGCACGTTGCGTGAGGTGTCCACCGCCGCCAACGTCAGCCTGGGCTATTTGTCCGAGATCGAGCGCGGGCAAAAGGAAGCCTCCAGCGAGCTGCTCGCCTCCATCTGTGACGCCCTGGGCGCGCGCCTGTCCGAGGTCCTGCGTGACGTCAGTGACACCGTCGCCCTTGCCGAACAGGTCGAAGGCGTTCTGAGCGTGCCTGAGTCCACACCCGCGCCGCGCTCCGAGGAGCAGCAGCCGGTCTGGGCGGCCGACAGTCAGGTTTCCGTCAGCGTGCGCCGCGACACCCCGTTGCGGACCACGCTTCGCGCCCGCAACGTGCGCCCCGGCACCACCTCGGGCCCCACGCGCGACCGCGACCTCGCCGGCGTCTGACCCACTCATACACAACGGGCACTTAACTTACGTGCGGCGGCACCTATGCCGCAGTGCATTGCGCTGCCGGGCTTTTGGCCGCCAGTTGCTTCTCCGTGGTTCACGGTCGCTGCCGCTGCTGCCCTGCGGGATGTGTCACGTGATCCGGACGACGTCGCCGGGGGTTACGGCGAGCATCACGGCGGGGTGTGTCACGTGATCCGGACGACGTCGCCGGGGGTTACGGCGAGCATCACGGCGGCACGCCCACCGTTGACCGCGACCGCGAGCCGGTCCGCCGAGTCACCGAAGACGACAAGGCCGCCGCTGGGCGCGTCGGCGAAGGTTTCTCCACGGATCGCCCGGCAGCCGCCGACCGTCATCTGATCCGGCAGCTGCCGCAGGAACGAGGCGGGCGCGGCGAGTTGCACGTTGCCAAACCGGTCGATCGTCAGCACTTCGGCCTCAAGCCAGCCGTCGCCCCATTGGACCACCGGATCCGGAAGTTGGATCAGGGTGGCCGGGTCGATCTGGGGACCCTCTACCGGTACCCCCAAAGCGATTTTTGCGGCAGCGGGAGAGAAGACATCCCGGCCGTGGAACGTCCGCGAGGCACCCTCGGGTGTGGGCAGGCCGGTCGCGGAGACGATGCCGCCAAGCGCCGACGCGGCCCAGATGAGCAACCCGTTGTCGGGGCCGACAAGTACCCCGCCGGGCGTCGTAAGCACAACCGCCCGCCGTTCGGTGCCGACACCCGGGTCGACAACGGCCAGGTGGACGGCGGGGGGAAGGTGTGGGGCGGTCTGTGCCAGAATCGCGGCGGCGCGGGTGACATCGCCCGGCGCCACCGTATGGCTGACATCGATGACTTTCACGGTGGGGGCGAGTCTGGCGATGACGCCGTGGCAGGATGCGACGAAACCATCCGACAGGCCGTAGTCGGTCGTGAATGACACGTAATCGAACCCGGGCATGGTTAAGAGGCTATAGCCGTCTCGCTTTCTTTGCCGTGCTTGACTGCCGAAGGCTGCCCGCGCCGTCGCCACGGCCCGCGCCGCTGCAACCACCGGAACAGCCAAAGCACCGGGATCGTGCACACCAGCGGACCGATGATCGCCAGTGGCCTGGTCAGCCACCAACCCGCGTCGACATTGGCACGCTCCTGCATCTCCAGCCCGAAAGTCAGCCACACCAGGAAAAGGAACAGCGCCATGCCGGTGGTGTGCACCAGGTACAGGGGCAGGGCAAAATCGTTGATGAGCGTGTTGGCCCGCTTCCAGCGGCGGCGCTCAAGCAGCACCTGCATCCGCGGCCGGAGAAGCTCCACGACGCCGATCTGGAAGAGCAGGAGCGCCACGACGATGAAGGTCGGCGGACCTACATTCGAAAACCTTTCACCGGGTACCCCGACCATCGAGCCCGGATACAAACCCGAACCCACCAGCCCGACCAACCCGAACAGCCCCGTCCATAGGAAAGCCCAGTCGTTGTGCCGCGGCGCGTCCACCATCCGCTGATAGAAGAAACCGGCCTGATGGCACAACCCCCACACGAGCACCATGTTCAGCCACGCCAGGTCCACAAGGCCATCATGGAAACGCAGAACGTCGACGAGCATCGCCCCGCCGCCGAGCCATACGAGCACCAGCACCCCGGCCTTGCGGTGCAACCAGAGCGAGATGGGCAGCAGCATAATCAGCCCGAGATACACCCCGAGGAACCACAGCGGGCTGACGATAAGCTTGACCACCTGGCCGTACCCCTGAAGATTGAAGTACGTTCCGATCAGCGAACCCAGCGCGATCCACACGATGAGGACGGTCCCGGCGGGCACGAGCAGCTGCCGCATACGCCGCCAGACGAACTGCCCGATCCGGACCCCGCGCTTCTGCGCTGCATCCCACGTTATGAGATGGACGAAGCCGCCGACGAAGAAGAACAGCGGCATAACCTGAAGCAGCCAGGTCGCGAGCCACAGGCCGCGGGTGAAGCCGAGAGGGCTGGTGGCGTGCGGGCCGTCCGGCCCCCACTCGAGGATCGTGAAAGCCCAGTGCCACAGCACAACGATGAGCAGGCTGAAGGCGCGCAAGAAGTCGACGTACGGGTCGCGCTGCCTAGCCGGCTCCGCCGTCTCGCCGCCTGCCCTTTCGCTGGCTGCCTTTTCGCTGGCTGAGTCCGCAGTCTCGACGGCCGTTGCCGCCGCTGCCGCCGCTGCCGAGCCCGCCGTCGCCGAGCCCGCCGTCTCACCGGCCGTTGCCGCCTTTTCGCCGGCTGCCGTTCCGCTGGCCGAGCCCGCTTTTGCCGAGCCCGCTTTTGCCGAGCCCGCCGTCTCGCCAGCCGGTGCTGTTGCCGGTCCCGCGGGTGGGGGTGCTGGTTCGCCGGGGGTGGCTGGGGTCATGAGGGGCAGCATGCCAAACTGCCGCCTGCTTGACCACCCCGATTAAGCCCTGAGACGAAGACCCCTGGGGGTCACCTTGAACCCCGCGGATTCAAGTGCCCTGCCCAAAACGCTCCCGATCACGGCATCGCCGTCGGCGCGCTCGACACTGAGCACCCCGAGCGCGCCCCGCCTTACCGCCGCGGCCAACTCCCGGGCGCCCGAGGTGAGTATCGTCTCGTCTTCCACGAATGAGAGCAGGGTGCGCCCGCCTCGCTCGACATAGATGGCCAGCTCACCGTCGACCAGTACGACAAGCGCGCCGGCCTTGCGCCCGGGCCGGTGGCCTTCCTCGGTGGCGGGCCAGGGCAGCGCCGCCCCGTAAGGGTTGGCCGGGTCGGTCGCCGCCAGCACTGTCGCCCTGCTGTCCTGCTTCTCCGACATCTTCTCCGACAGGGAGCGCAGCCGG
>DASUXL010000342.1:0-2281 GCA_036377915.1 Candidatus Limnocylindrales bacterium | reverse complement strand
GCTGCGGCACTGGGAGCGGGTGCTGCGCGGCGTGCCCGCGCAACGCTTCTCGGGACCGGACGAGCGGCCAGCCCCGCGGTACTGGAAGGCGGCCTTCGACTCCCCGGCGGGGGAGCTGGCGCTGCGCGCGGTATCCGCCCGGACGGGGATCGAGATCCCGTCGGTGCTGCTGACGGTGTTCGCGGTGGCGCTGGTCCGGGTGACCGGGGTGAACCCGGTGGTGGTGGTGCTGGTCGTGAACAACCGGTTCCGGCGCGGGTTGGCGCGTACGGTGTGCCCGCTCATCCAGGCTGGACTGTGCGTCATCGACGTCCCGGACGGGACGGTCGACGCGGCCGCGGCGGCGACCCGGCGCCGGGCGATCACCGCGTACAAGTACGCGTACTACGACCCGGTGCGGCGGGAGGAGCTGATCGCGCGGGTGAACGAGGAACGGGGGGAGGCGGTCGACCTGGAGTGCTCGCTCAACGACATCCGGCTGACCGGGCGCGACAGCCTGGGACCGCCGCCCACGCCGGAGCAGATCCGCGCGGCACTGCCGCGGACCAGTTTCGAGTGGACGGACCGGCAGGACCGCCAGCCCTACGACAAGCTCTATGTGACAGTGGAGGACGTCCCGGACAGCATGCGGCTGACCGCCTACTGCGACAGCCATTACCTGTCTTCGGACGGCCTGGAGGCGCTGGTCCGGGGGATGGAGGAGGTGGCGGTGTCGGCGGCGCTGGACCCCGCCACGCCCACCCTGGTGGGCAACGACCGGTACTGAGCCGCCGGCCGGCCGGCCGGTTGCGGCCGAGCGGCCCGGTACCCGGTCGTCGCCGCGCTGGGCGGCGATCGTACAGTTCGGACTCGTTCACGGTGATGCGCGTGCCGGCGACGCGATGCCGGTGCCGGTGACATACGTGTCTATGTCACTATGCCCTCTGGGATGGGGGACAGGGCCGGCTAAGGCGACGCCTCGTGGGTCACGCCTCGATCGGCTTCAGCAAGATGCGCATGGTTCCACCTCCTCCACCGGTTACGGCCGGGTCACAGCCGTGTGGCTCCACAGGAGACCACTATGGATCCCGGCGGCTCGTGCAGCACGCCACCCGCGTGCACACCGCAACGGACCGAATCACCGTAGCTGTGACCGTACCAACAGCGCCTAAGTGCACACTCAAGTAGCGCTGTAAAGGTGCTTGGACGGACGCTCAATCCACTGTGCAGCAGGGTGTGCCGGCGATGCTACAGACAGTAGTCGTACGTGAACTATGCGTCATGTTTGGCACGGTCCTTAACGGGCATGGTTAGCAGTGCACAAGGACGATGGAGGTCAACACATGGAGATCGGTGGCATCATCTCAGCGATCCTCGTCGGGATCGTGGTCGGCGCCCTGGGGCGGCTGGTCCTTCCCGGACGACAGAACATATCGATTATCTTGACCATTGTGGTCGGTATCATAGCGGCCCTGGTGGGCACCGCGCTCGCGAACGCGCTCGATATAGGCGACACGCCAGGCGTGGACTGGATCGAGGTCGTTCTGCAGGTAGTGGTCGCGGCAGTGGGAGTGGGGCTGGTCGCCATGTTCACCTCTCGCCGCACCAGGATTCCATGACGGCGGTAGGCGAGAACCGGCGATTGCCGGATAGCAATGGGGCGGCCCGCTCACGTGAGGAGCGGGCCGCCCCGTTTCGGTTACGGGGTGATGCGGGACGGCGCCGGCAGCTGGCGCCGCTCCCAGTCCAGGAACCGGCCGGTCTCGGAGAGAATCGCGCCGGCCAGCCAACTGCCGACCATCGCGTCGTCCAGCAGCCCGACCGGACCGAGCAGGATCTCGGGGACCAGCTCCACGGGGGACAGGATGTACGCGGTCGCGACGGCCATCATCCCGATCCGCCAGAGCCCGTCGTACCGCCGCCGCGCCCGCAGCGACGCGACGGTCATCCTCGGGATCGCGCGCAATCGCGTGCCGAACCCGGGCCCGTCACGCCGCGCCGTGCGCAGCTGCCGCCACAATGCCACGAAAGCCGCGGTGCGCCCCAGTTTTTTAGCCATGCCCAAGTATTACCCGACTTGACGGCATCCCAGTCGTCGCGACGCCACTAGTGATACGGCCATCACTATGTGTATCTATGACATTGCGGTATGTGAAGGCGCGACCTCGATTCGAGTGCCGTCGCCCTCGCGTACGACGATGGTCGTCCCATCACCTGGCGTCCATCCCGCCGGAAGCAGGAACCAGCGGCCGTCGCTAAATATCAGTAGCCGCAAACCTCGAAGCGGTACCCGTATCCGCCG
>DASUXL010000341.1:0-25993 GCA_036377915.1 Candidatus Limnocylindrales bacterium | reverse complement strand
TTTGGGTTCCTGCAGTGCCGGTGCCGCGGGCACGGCCGCGACCATCGTGTCCCGGCTGACCGGTGCCGAGATCGGTCCGCTGCTGTCGCGCATCGTCGGGCCGGACGGGACGGTCGACGACAAGTCGTGGATGCTGCGCTGCGCCGCGGCCCGCGATGCCCTGCACCGGGTGCGCAACCTGGACCTGCTGGCCAAGACGCTGCTCTCGGAGCTGGCCGGGCCGGATCTCACGCTTGCCGCGGGGGTGATCCTTGGCGCCACCGCCCGCCGCACGGCCGTGCTGCTCGACGGGCCGGCCATGGCCGCCGCCGCCCTGCTCGCCCGGGATCTGGGCAGCCAGTCGCGGCTGTGGCTGCTGCTGCCCGACAACGGCGGCCATCCGACCACCAAGACGGCCGCGGATGTGCTGGGCGTCAACCAGTTGCTTGACCTCAAGACCGATCTGGGTGACGGCACGGGGGCGCTGCTCGCCTTGCCGTTGCTGCGCGCGGGGCTGCACCTGTCGCAGTCGCTGCCGGTGAAACCGCCAGTACTCAAGGCCCCTCCCGGTTTTGAGGAGGTTTAGCGCCGGGCTGCGGCTGGCGCTGACGACCTTCACCGTCGCGCCGGTGCGCGGGCCGCAGATCGTGGACCGGCCCGCGGCGGGCTGGGCGATGAGGCTCGCACCCGCCGCCGGTGCGCTGCTCGGGCTGGTGCTGGCGGGCGTGCTGTGGCTGCTGCGCCTGGCCGATGCCCCTGCCCTGCTCTGCGGCGTGGTCCTCGCCGCGCTGGCCGCCCTGCTGACCCGCGGGTTACACCTGGATGGACTTGCCGACACCGTCGACGGGCTCGGGTCCTACCGGTCGCGGGAGGAGGCCCTTCGCATCATGAAATCGCCCGAGGTCGGGCCGTTCGGCGTGGTGGCGATCGTGCTGGTGCTGATGGTGCAGGCGGCCACCTTCGGTGGCCTTGAACTGCCGGAGCTGGTGGGGGCGGTGGCCGCGGGGCGGCTTGCGGCTTCGCTTGGGTGTTTTCCGGGGGTACCGGCGGCGCGTCCCGAGGGTCTGGGGGCCCTTGTGGCGGGCACTGCCGGTCCGGTTTCCTTGGTGGTCAACGCTTTGTGGGTCGCCCTGCTGGCCGGGATGTTGCCGGTGCTGGCCGTGCTGGTGGTCACGGCGGTGCTGATGCGTCACGTGGTTCGCCGCTTCGGCGGGATCACCGGTGATGTCCTTGGCTTCCTCATCGAGGTCGGGACGGCCGTGGCGCTGCTGACCCTCGCGCTGCTCTAATGCTCGGGTGGAGCTGACTCTAGATTTCGGTGATATCACGACACCGGCCACTTTGGACGGTCCCGACGGACCGGCCCTCGGCGGTCTTGTCGTCCTGCACGGTGCCCAGGCGGGGCAACGGTCCTACTTCCTCTACGAGCATCTGGCGCAAGTGCTGCCGCCACAAGGCTTCGCGGTCCTGCGTTTCGAGCGCCGGCCGAACCCGGACGGGCACGACATCCCGTTCGAGCGGCAGGCCGCCGACGCCGCCGTCGCGTTGCGGCATCTGCGTTCGGTCGTAGGCCCGGTCCCGGTCGGCGTCTGGGGGGTCAGCCAGGGCGGCTGGGCCGCGCCGGTCACCGCCGCCGCATACCCCGACCTCGTCGACTTCTGCATCGCCTGCTCCTCGGCCGGGGTCACACCCGCCAAGCAGATGCGCTACGCCACCGAGCGGGGGCTGCGCCTGTGCGGGTTCGGCGACGCGGACGTCGCGGAGCTGCTGCGGGCGCGGGCAGCGGCGGAGGAGTTCTTGCGCGGCAACGGCGATCGGGACGAGGCGCAGCGGATCATCGATTCGGTGAGCGACCGGCCCTGGTTCCAGCACGCCTTCCTGCCGCCGCAGTTGCCGCCGGAGCCGGGCGTCTGGGCCGACATGGACTTCGACCCGGTGGCGGTCTTCGCCCGGATGGCATGCCCGGTGCTGCTCGTCTACGGCGAAACCGACGCGTCGATCCCGATCGACGAGTCGATAGCGGCCTGGCGCGGCGCCGTGCCGGAGGCGGAGGTCGTGCGGGCGCCAGGCTGCGACCATGTGCTCTCCGACGGCGACCGGGAAGAGGTCGGTGCGGTCAGCCCGGACTACACGCGGGCTCTTCTCGACTTCTGTTTCCGGCAGGCTGGAATGGGTACCCCCAAAAAATGAGCAGCCAGCCCACCCCACCGATCGTCCCCGCCGCAGCGGTCGCCCGCGACCTGGCCGAAGACGAGCAGGCCGACGCCCGCCGCGACGAGCAGACGGCCGAGGACGGCACGCCGGTCGGCGAGGCCGACCATCGTGAGGACATCATCCGCTCCGGCGGCGACCCGGACGAGGCGAGCTAACCCGCGTCGTACTGCTTGACCAGCTTCTTCGGGGCGGTACGGCGCCACGCCTCGGTCACCAGCTCGCGCAGCTCGTCCCTGTCCACCTTGGACAGATTCACCTCGACCCAGCCGAAGCGCCCGACATACGCGGCCATGCCGTAGACGTCGGGCGCCTCGGCGAGCAGGGCCTCCTGCTCCTCCTTGGAAGCCTTGACCGTCATGGTTTTGCTGCCGGTCATGCCGCTGGCGAACATCTTGCCGTTCACGCGCAGGGTGGGGTGGCCCCACTCCTCGACGAACACCTCTTCGCCGCCGGGCAGCGCCAGCACCCACTCCTTGACCTGCTCATATTTGACCGCCATGGCTACTTCACCGAGGGCGTGACGAAGGGTGGCTTGGTGACGGTCATGCCCGCCCGGCGGCCGCGCACGTCCACCTCGACCTGCGAGCCCTCGCCCAGCCCGGCCGCGGTGTCGAGCAGCGCCAGCGCGATGCCGACCTTGCGGGTCGGCGAGAACGTGCCGCTTGTGATCTCGCCCACCTTGCCGTCACCGGCCAGGACGTCCATGTGGGCGCGCGGGATGCCGCGATCGTTGGCGACCAGACCCCACAGCGTGCGGCGCGGCCCCTCGGCCTTCTCCCCGGCCAGCACCTCCTTGCCCCAGAAGGCGGGCTTGTTCCAGCCCACGGCCCAGCCGGCCCTGGCTTGGACCGGCGTGATGTCCAGAGAAAGATCTTGACCATGCAGGGGGTACCCCATCTCGGTGCGCAAGGTGTCCCTGGCCCCCAGCCCGCAGGCCCGGACCTCGACCCCCGTTCCGAAGAGGCGGTCCCACACCTCGACCGCGCGGGCGGCCGGGACGACAAGTTCGTAACCGTGCTCGCCGGTGTAGCCGGTGCGGCAGACGGTCAGCTCGATGTCACCGACGCGGGCGGTCTCGAAGCTCATGTACTCGTGCTCGGTGGGCAGGCCCAGCTCGGCCAGCAGGTCGGTGGAGCGCGGACCCTGCACCGCGAGGACGGCGAAGTCCCCGTGCTCGTTGGTGATGGTCAGATCCGCGGGCGCGCCCTCGGTCAGGCGCCGGACCACCTCGGTGGTGTTGGCCGCGTTGGGGATCAGGAACACGTGCTCGTCGCCGTAGAGGTAGGCGATGATGTCGTCGACCACGCCGCCGGTCGCGTCGTCACAGCACAGCGTGTACTGCGCCTTGCCCGGCTTGATCCGGCCCAGGTCGTTGGTCAGGCACGAGTTGACGTATTCGGCCGCGCCCGCACCGGTGACCCGGGCCTTGCCCAGATGTGACACATCAAAGACACCCACCGCCTCCCGCACCGCGGCGTGCTCTTTCAACACACCACCGCCGGAATACTCCAACGGCATCTCCCATCCCCCGAACGGGGCGAACTTGGCACCGAGGGCAACGTGCCGCTCGTGCAGGGGCGACTTCAACGGTGGTGATGTCATGAACGCGGTCATGGACGCAACTTACCGCGCAGATTGTGGTTGGCTAGCATCGCGGGAGCAGACCACACACAACAGGAGAACTAGTGACCACGCCCAGCACAGTGTTGCCAACTCTCAAGCTCGCCGACACCGACCCGGCGGATCTCACGGTCGACGCCATCGTGATCGGTGTGCACAGCCAGGACGGCGAGGATGGCGACCTGCTGCTCGCATCGGGCGCGGAGAGCATTGCGGCCGCCTTCGACGGCAAACTCACCGCCACCCTGAACCTGCTGGGCGCCACCGGCCTCGTGGGTGAGGTCACCAAGCTCGCCACGATGGGGACGATCGCCGCCCCCGTGCTGGTCGCGGTCGGCCTGGGCGCCGAACCGACCGGAGCCGCTCCCGCGAGCGAAACCCTGCGCCGCTCCGCGGCGGCCGCTGTCCGCTCCCTGGCCGGCGCCAAGACGGTGGCACTGGCCCTGCCCCTGTCCGACGACACCGAGGACAGCGGGGCGCACGCGCTGCGCGCCGTCACCGAGGGCGCGGCGCTGGGTGCGTACCGCTTCGCCGGGTACAAGGGCAAGCCGCAGCCCAACCGCAAGGACCCGGTGGAGGCGGTGTCGGTGCTGGTACCCGACGCGCACGAGGAGGCGGCCCGCGGCGAGCTGCGCCGGGCAGGGGTGGTCACCTCGGCCGTGGCCCGCACCCGCGACTGGGTCAACACGCCCGCCAACATGCTGCGCCCGCCCGGCTTCGCCGAGGAGATCTCCGAGGCGGCGGCAAAGGCCGGCCTCGACGTCGAGGTGCTCGACGAGGTGGCCCTGGCCAAGGGAAGCTACGGCGGCATCCTCGCGGTCGGCATGGGTTCGGAGGCCAAGCCCCGCCTGGTGCGCCTCACCTACTCGCCACCGGAAACCGTTGCGCCGACCAAGAAACTGGCGCTCATCGGCAAGGGCATCACGTTCGACACCGGCGGTGTGTCGATCAAGCCGGCGCAGGGCATGTGGGAGATGAAGTCCGACATGTCCGGAGCGGCCGCCGTCGCCAGCGTGATGATCGCGCTGACCGAACTGAAGCCGCTGGTCCAGGTGTCGGCGTACATCCCGATCGCGGAGAACATGCTCTCCGGCACGTCATACCGGCCGGGTGATGTCGTCACGATGCGCAACGGCAAGAAGGTCGAGGTCCTCAACACCGACGCCGAAGGCCGCATGATCCTCGGCGACGCCATCGCACGGGCCTGCGAGGACAACCCCGACTACCTGATCGAGACGTCCACCCTCACCGGCGGGCAGGTCATCGCGCTCGGCAAGAAGATCGCCGGGGTGATGGGCGCCGAGGCGCTGTGCGCCCGTGCCAAGTCCGCCGGCGAGCAGGTCGGCGAGCCCACCTGGCCGATGCCGCTGCCCGACGAGATCCGCAAGTCGATGGAGTCGGACGTGGCGGACATCCTGCAGGTCAGCGCGGGCATGGAGCGCGCCGGGCACATGCTGCAGGGCGGCGTGTTCCTGCGCGAGTTCGTGACCGAGGGCCTGCAGTGGGCGCACATCGACATCGCCGGGCCCTCGTTCCACGCCGGTGAGCCGATCGGGTACTGGAGCAAGGGTGGGACGGGCGTCCCCGTGCGCACCCTGCTCGCCCTCATCGACGACATCGCCTCGAACGGCTAGGTTTCTTCAGGCGAAGCCGTGCTTTGGGACGTGAGCTGAGTCGAACGCTTCGCGAAGCGTTCGACTCAGCTCGCTGCCTTGGGAATTCAGCTTCCGTTCTTCTTGCGCTCGTTGAAGTCGCGCATGCGTTTCGGGTACCCGACGAGCTGCACGTCATAGACGGGGATGGACAGCCGCTGGGCGAACTGCCGGACCACCAAGGGGTTCGGCATCCGCCGGCGGGTCCACTCCCCGTCATGGGCGATGAGGATGACCGTCGTGTCGGTGACGGTCGTTCGCGGCTCGATAAAGGCCTCAACCCCGCGACGGGATCGCACAAACTGCTCAAGATGGGCGATATCGCCGGGATCTGGACCTCTATCCGCCGAGAAGCTGCTACGACGACGCCGGAACCAGCCCACGGACTCTCCTCTCACCCGAGAACACACCATCGCGTAGTGAAGCAAGAGTAGAGCAGAAGTGTCGTTGGGCACCTCCCCGAGCGCCGCTCGGATGGGAGTGACAAGATGACCGTGGCAGCTTTTAGCGCCGACGGTCACCCCGACCGGCGCGGGATCTCCCAGGGAGCGATCGTGAGCGACACCTTCGACGTAGTAATCCTCGGCGGCGGCAGTGGCGGCTATGCCACCGCCCTGCGAGCGGCCCAGCTGGGCCTGTCCGTTGCGCTGATCGAGAAGGACAAGCTGGGAGGCACCTGCCTGCACCGCGGCTGCATCCCGACCAAGGCACTCCTGCACGCCGGTGAGGTGGCCGACCAGACCCGCGAGGCGGCGCAGTTCGGCATCACCGCAGAGCTGACCGGCGTGGACATGAAGGGCGTCAACGCCTACAAGGACGGCGTCGTCGCCGGCCTCTACAAAGGACTCCAGGGCCTGGTCAAGTCGGCCAAGGTGACGTATGTGGAGGGTGCCGGCAAGCTGGTGGCCCCCGACACGGTCGAGGTCGGTGGCCAGCGGATCACCGGACGCCACGTGGTTCTGGCGACGGGGTCGTACTCGAAGACCCTGCCCGGCCTGGAGATCGACGGTGAGCGGGTGTTCGCCAGCGAGGAGGCCCTCGGCCTTGACCGCGTCCCGGCCAGCGCGATCGTGCTCGGCGGTGGCGTGATCGGGGTCGAGTTCGCCAGCGCGTGGAAGTCGCTGGGCGCCGAGGTCACCCTCGTCGAGGCGCTGCCGCGGCTGGTCGCGGCGGAGGACCCGGACATCTCCAAGCAGCTCGAGCGGGCTTTCCGCAAGCGGGGCATCAACTTCAAGGTGGGCAAGGCGTTCGAGAAGTACGAGCGGACAGACGGCGGCGTAAAGGTCACCATCGCCGGCGGCGAGACGATCGAGGCGGAGCTGCTGCTGGTTGCCGTCGGTCGCGGTCCTGCCACCGCCAATTGCGGGTACGAGGAGCAGGGCGTCAAGACGGAGCGAGGCTTCGTGCTGACCGACGAGCGCCTGCGGACCAACGTTGCCAACGTTTTCGCCGTCGGCGACATCGTCCCCGGCCTGCAGCTCGCCCACCGCGGCTTCCAGCAGGGCATCTTCGTCGCCGAGGAGATCGCCGGGCTCAACCCTGCACCGATCGTCGAGTCCGGCATCCCGCGGGTCACCTACTGTGACCCCGAGATCGCGTCGGTCGGCATCACCGAGGCGCAGGCAAAGGAGAAGTTCGGTGACGGCAATGTCGAGACGTACAACTACAACCTCGGCGGCAACGGCAAGAGCAGAATCCTGGCGACCCAGGGCTTCGTGAAGCTGGTACGGCAGAAGGACGGGCCGGTCGTCGGCGTTCACATGATCGGCGCCCGGATGGGCGAGCAGGTCGGTGAGGCCTCCTTGATCGTTAACTGGGAGGCGTTCCCTGCCGAGGTGGCGCAGCTGATCCACGCCCACCCGACACAGAACGAGGCACTGGGCGAGGCACACCTGGCGCTGGCGGGCAAGCCCCTGCACGCGCACGGCTGAGCACCTAGGCTCGAAACCAACTAGACAGTCCACATAAGGAGATTCGGAGCAATGCCGGTATCGGTCACCATGCCGCGGCTGGGCGAGAGCGTCACCGAGGGCACAGTCACCCGATGGCTCAAGCAGGAGGGCGACCGGGTCGAAGTCGACGAGCCGCTGCTCGAGGTGTCCACCGACAAGGTCGACACCGAGATTCCTTCACCCGCCGCCGGTGTCCTGCAAAAGATCCTCGTCGCCGAGGATGAGACCGCCGAGGTCGGCTCGGAGCTGGCCATCATCGCGGGCGAGGGTGACTCCGCGCCCGCCGCCGAGGCGCCACCCGCGCAGGAGGCGCAGGCCCCGGCTCAGGAGGAGCCCGCCGCCCCGGCCCAGCCGGCGGCGCAAGAGGAGGAGCCCGCACAGGAACAGGCGTCCGAGCCGGAGCCCGCCGCGGCGGCGGCACCATCGGGCGGGGGGCAGGGGACCCCGGTGAAGATGCCGGCGCTCGGTGAGAGTGTGACGGAGGGCACTGTTACCCGCTGGCTGAAGTCCGTGGGTGAGCAGGTCGAGGCGGACGAGGCGCTACTGGAGGTGTCGACGGACAAGGTCGACACGGAGATCCCGTCGCCCGTGGCCGGGACCCTGCTCGAAATCAACGTGCCCGAGGACGAGACCGCGGCGGTCGGCGCCCAGCTGGCGTTGATCGGCGTGGCCGGTGGAGCGGCCGCGCCGTCGGCGACGTCTGCGCCGCAGGGGCAGGCACAGCAGGCGCAGCAGGCTCCGGCGCAGGGGCAGGCACAGCAGGCTGCTCCGCAGGCGCAGGAGGCTCCGGCGCAGGAAGCCCCCGCTCAGGCTGCTCCGCAGGCGCAGGAGGCTCCGGCACAGGCTGCCCCGGCGCAGCAGGAGCAGGCAAAGGCGGAGGGGACGCCGGCCGTGGACGCACTGTCCTCGGATGGCTACGTGACACCGCTTGTGCGCAAGCTGGCGCAGCAGCACGGCGTCGACCTGGGTGCCATCACCGGGACCGGCGTCGGCGGCCGCATCCGCAAGCAGGACGTGCTCGAGGCGGCGGAGAAGGCAAAGGCGGCGACCGCCGCGAAGGCGGAGCCGGCAGCCGAGGCTGGAAAGGCGCCCGCGGCCGCCAAGGCTCAGGCCGCACCGAGCCCGCTGCGTGGCCGCACCGAAAAGCTGCCCCGCCTGCGCATGACGATCGCCAAGCGGATGGTCGAGTCGCTGCAAGTCTCGGCGCAGCTCACTACGGTGGTCGAGGTCGACGTGACCCGGGTGGCCAAGCTGCGCGACCAGGCCAAGAAGGACTTCCTCAACACCCACGGGGTGAAGCTGTCCTACCTGCCGTTCTTTGCCCTCGCCACGGTCGAGGCACTGCGGCAGCACCCGAACCTCAACGCCTCCATGGACATGGAGGCCGGCACGGTGACGTACCACGACGCCGAGCACCTCGGCATGGCGGTCGACACGGAGAAGGGCCTGATCGTTCCGGTGATCCGCAACGCGGGCGACCTGAACCTGGCCGGCCTTGCCAAGCGCACCGCCGACGTCGCGGAGCGCACCCGCACCAACAAGATCACGCCGGATGAGCTGTCGGGCGGCACCTTCACCGTCACCAACACGGGCAGCCGCGGCGCCCTGTTCGACACTCCGATCATCAACCAGCCGCAGGCCGCGATCCTCGGCACCGGCGCGGTGGTCAAGCGCGCCGTTGTCGTCGACGACCCGGACCTCGGCGAGCTGATCGTGCCTCGGTACATGGTGTACCTGGCCCTGTCGTACGACCACCGGCTGGTCGACGGCGCCGATGCCGCTCGATTCCTGACCGCGATCAAGGAGCGGCTGGAGGGCGGCAACTTCGAGACCGAGCTGGGTCTCTAGACACCCATCGAGCCGCCGCTGCCCGCGCCACCGACGCGGGCGGCGGCGGCTTCGTCTGTGGCCACCATCGCCTCGACCGCCGTCTCGATTTCGTCGCCGAGCTGGAGTGTGCGCTGGGCGGCGGCCCGCCAGACGTCGAGCAGGCGCGAGGCCGCCCCGGAGTAGGTCTGGGCAAAAGTGTCGCCGAGATCGCCGCCGCCCCAAGGCTTGGCCTGGTTCGCCGTTTCGATGTCCGCGCCGACCGTGTCGCGGACGTGGACGATCCGCTGCGCGGCGTCGGCGAGCCCGCGGGCCGCGTCGACGCCCCGGACCGGGTCCAATTCAATCGCCATCGGCGTATCCAATCCGTTCGTCGTGCCGGCGCAGGATCGCGTCGAGTCCGCTGCCGTCGGGAGCGAACGTGCCGATGCGTTGCTGGACAAGGTTGGCGACCCGGGTCGTGCCGAGCCGTGCCGCCTGGGTGATCAGGGCGGCAAGGCGCTGCGGCGGATGCTCCTGGTAGGCGCGCTCGTGCAGCTCCAGTCGTTTGAGCACCCCGCCCGGTCCGATCACGACGGTCACCATGCCGTCGGGTGAACGGATTGTCGCCTCAACGGAGTCGAGGTCGCGCTGGAGTTGGGAGACGCTCTCGCGCATCGTCGCGTAGCGCTGGAAGGCGTCGTCGAAACGCTGGCGCAGGGCGGCGTTGGCATCGCGGTCGACAGGCTCCATCGGTACCCCCTAAATCAAAAGCGAACCCTGGGAACCGACACGCGGCATATTCTCCCCCTCCAGCAACATCCGCAGGGCGGTGTCGATGTCCCGCCCGCAGTACCAGGCGCCGCCCTCGTCGAGGACGAAGAGCCGGGAGTGCTCGTCGACCGCGATGACGCCGAACAGATCGGGCTCGCCAAGAGGAAAGACGGCGGCACCAACCAGGCGGCCGAAGCCGGCGAGGCGTCCGGCGTGGCCTCGTAACCCCGCGTGGATGGCCAGCCTGAAGGGCTGGATGAGCACGTCACGTCCCGGACCGGAGCGGTCCGAAATCGCCACCGGATATCGCTCGATGACGGGTCGTGCCGCCTCGACGCGGGGGATGCCGTCGCCGCCTTCCTCCAGCATCCTGAAGGCGAGCTCGGCCCAGACCGCCGCATCGAACGGTTCCCCGCTGGGCAGCGTTCCGGAGCCGAACCTCAGTTCGCCAGGGCGCTGACGGAAGAGGGCAAGTCCGGCCGCGCTGGCAATTCCAAAGTGGACGGCGGCCTCGGCGCAGGTGGCACATGTCGGCGTGGTGACGAGCTGGCATGTCGCCAATTGCTGCGGGTCGAGGTCCTGCAAGGCGTCCGACAACAGCCAGAGCACGGCGTGCCGCTCCGCGCCGCGGGCGAGGGAGCCCGGTCGGCTCAGTTGCTGGGCGGCAAGCCAGTCGACCACCAGCGGGTGATGTTGCTGTACCAGGTCCGACAAAGCGTTGTGCTGCAACCAACGCCGGCCGTCGGGTGCCTGAAGGCCGGCCAGCTGTTCGAGCGTCGCCAGACCCGGCGGCGCCGGCGGCAGCTGGATATTGCGCCGGACCTGGTTGTCCGGTTGGGTGTGGAGCCGATCGCGAGCGGCGGCATACTCGTGGGCCAGGGCCTCGACCGGATAGGACGGCCAGTGGCTGATCCGGCCGGACTCGCGGTCGAGGACGGTCTTGTTGCCGGAGCCGATGGGTGGCAGCTCGCCCTCGGGTGGGGCCGTCCAGATCGCCCAGCCGTGCTCGAATTCCTGCACGAAGCCGCGCCAGGCCTTGCCCGTGCGCTGCTGGTCGGTCGCTGCGTACTGCTGAGCAACGCGGATCGCGTCGTCGACCGTCGGCATGCCCGAGAGGGTACCTCGGATCGACGCATATTGGTGTACCGTTCCGTTTCGGTCGCGCTTTCGCCGGGTGGGAGGGACCATGCCGAAGCTGCCGTCGCCGATTCCTCATCCGCTGTCCTATTTGGACGCTCCGGGATGGCTGCGCGATGCACTCGAATGGGTCGTCGGGATCGACTGGCCCGAGGGTGATGAGAAGGCGATGCGGCAGCTCGCCGACGCGTGGTACGAGGCCGGGCGACAGGTCGGGCCGATGCTCGAAGAATCGGATCGCGCGGCATTGGAAGCGGTCGCGGCGTTCGGGGGCCCGGAAGGTGAAGCGGCGCAGGCGCTGTTGGGGCTGTGGCGCAAGCTGGGCGGAGGGCCGGAGGCGGCGCTGACCCAGGTCGCCGGGCTGCTGGACGACCTCGGCGAGTTCGTCGACGCGACCGCCAACGAGATCGAGTCGGTGAAACTCGAGTTCTACATCGAGCTGCTCCTGATGCTGGCCGAGTTGCTGCTGCTGGTCGCGACGGCGGCGGTCAGCGGCGGTGCCTCGCTAGCCGGAGCCGGACCCATAATGGTGGCGACCCGATTCGCCATCCAGAGAATTCTGCGGCGCGCCGCCGAGCAGATCCTCAAACGGGCCGTGAAGAAAGGCTTGCGGGACAAGCTAAAGGACGTCGCGGGCGATCGGCTCAAGTCCAACCTCAGCCGGTTCGGGATGCGCACGGTGCGGGAAGGATTGGAGGAAGGGCTCGAGGAGGTGCGCAACACCGCCGCCATTCAGGGGTACCAGGTCAGCGAACGCAATCGGACCGGATTGGATGCCGGGGACCTGGTCCAATCGTTCGGGGTGGGCACGCTGGCCGGGTCGGTCGCGAACGTGGCATCGGTGGGTGGGATACGTGCGGGCGCGGGCCTGGGCCAGTTCGGGGAACGAAGCCTGCGCGGGGCCGCAGGTGAGGTGCTCGCTGATGTGAGCGTCGGCGTGGTGACCGGGCAGGGCGTGACGTGGACATCGATGGGCATGGCGGCGACGTCGGGGACCATGGGGTCGGCGGTCGGGGCCGGACAGCACATGTTCGATGCCAACCTTGGATTGGCACACGATCCGTTCGGCTTCGAGCCGTTGCCGCCGTTGGATTCTTCGGCTTCTTCGGCAGGCCTTGCTGGCTCTCCACCCGAAGACGCAACTTCCTTGGCGTCCGTTGAATCGCCGGCCGCGTTTGAGTCCAGAGCGTCCGTTGGATCCGAGGCACCCGTTGCACCCGTTGCATCCGTTGCACCCGTTGCACCCGAGGCTCGGACGCGCGGCGGGCAGCTGGAAGCATCCGAGCCGACCGAGGCCACGACTTCGGAACGAGGCCACACGCCGACACTCTCGGCGGGTCCGAGCGCGGCCGCACTCGCACCCGCACCCACTGCCCCGGTGCCAGCGCATGTTGATACGCCCACACAGCCCTCGGCGCAGGCTGGCGCGGCTCCCGGCCCAGGATCCACGGTCGTTTCGCCACCCTCCACGATCGCGCCATCCTCCACGATCGCGCCGCCACCCACGATCGCGCCGCCACCCACGATCGCGCCGCCGCCCGGGGCCGCGCCGCAGGCCCCGGTGCCTCCGACCCTGCCCTCTCCTCCCCCGGCTCCGCCGTCCCAGCCCTCTCCCCCGCCGCCTCCGCCGTCCCAGCCCTCTCCCCCGCCGCCTCCGCCCGCCGGACTCATGCCTCCCGTGGGCCCGCCGCCGGGCGGCGAGCAGTTCTTGCTCCTTGCGCATGCCCTGGCGGCGGCCGAAGCCAAATCCTTGCCGCGTGACCTCACCCCCGGCAGACCGACGGTCCTCGAGGACGATCCCTATGTCCGCGAGGCGTATGGCAGATACGTCCGTTCTGAGATTCGAGAAGCCCTGAACAGGCGGCTACTGCAGCTCGTCGACGACCTAATCGAGCAGACCGAGTCGCCGAAACGCCGCCAGAGGCTCCGCGAAGATGGCGTCCTCGCCCTGACGCAGGAGGACATCGAGCCGATCAAAGACGAGCTGTGGAGAACCGCCAACACAGCATTTGTCGATGCCAACTGGGGCTTCGCATTCGGCGGGGTGAATGACACCGGAACGATCTCGAAAGCCACGAGCCGCGATGTGCCGCCCACGGTGGACTCCACCCGGGAGTACTGCAAGCCGGGCCATTACAACCCGCCGCTTGCCCTGCACCAGCACGATGTGGAGTCGAAGGTGCCTCGGGACGCGGATGGGGTACCGCAGCGCTTCGCCGACCTTAACGGGGGCTGGCTACGCCGGATAAACGACGGCGGGCCGGAGGCAGATCCGTGTCGTGGCATCAACTGCACCGACGTTGTGCTGTCCCTTCTGGACACCTGGCTGCACGGGCGTCCGCGGGTGGCTGCGCCCCGCACGATCGACGCCATAACGTTGACCGATCCAAAGCGGCCGCTTGGAGGCGAGATCGGTGGCCCGCAGCGCATCGAGCGCGCGACAGGCGGTCGCCTGCAGCGGTTCGGCACCGACCGGGAAAGCTTCCTCGAGCTGGAGGCCGTCCTGCGCAAGGCCGGCCACGGCGCCTGCGCTGTCCTGGTCCGGGAAGGGCTGCACGGCGATGTCCACGCCACCACCGTCCACAACCAGGACGGCGAAATCTTCTACATCGACGCGCAGAAGAGCGACTTTCCCTACACCGGAAGACCGGTCGGTGGACTGCGATCCGACATCATCGTGCTCGGCCCTGACGCGGTCCAGATCGACCTCGGGACACCACCCGGTCACTGGACCCAGCCTGACATGCCCGATCCCGAAGGCGCCCCGGCCGCCTGGTCCGCACCCGGCATCGACCCAGAGCTCATGTTCCGCGACCCGACCCGCGAACAGCTCGCTGCCCTCGGGGTCGGCACCGCCACCGCCGCCGACCTTGGCGTGACCGACGCCGACCTGACCCCGCCGGACCGCGCCCAACTGCACCGCGTCGCCATGGTCAGCCCACGTCAGCTCCACTACACGCAACGCAGCGTCTCGGCGGCCACAAGCGACGGCGTACCGGCGGACGAACTTGAAAGTCGCTTGCGGGACAGCGGTTGGCGCGGCAGCCCTGTGCACGCCGTGCTGTGGGGCGACGGTTCCCTGGCCAGCCTCGACCACCGTCGAGTCCGAGCCGCCGAACGAGTCAACCTCCCCCGCGTCCCTGTCGTCGTCCACTCCCCCAACGACCCCATTTCTGAATGGGGTGAGCCCGGCGAGCCTTTGGCGGACAACCTGTTCCGCCTCCAGGACGGAAGCTGGGTGGTTGGCGGAGACGAAGGGGAGGTTGCGTACCCCGTTGGGACACTCCCAGGGACATGCGGGCACGCAGCGGTCTTTCGTGCGGCGGCACAACGTAGCCTGCTTCCAGGGCACTTATTTGGTACCAGGATCCTCCCGGCGACCCTTGGAAAACTGCCTGGCACAGAGCAGCTGTCTCATCTCGACGACAACTTGGCAAGCGTGCTGAACGATTTGATCAGGGGCGCCAAAGCGAGTGCCACCCATGTGGCGGCGGACTTGACTTCGGTCGGGTTGAGCTTGCGGAAGACAGACACCAGGATAAAGGAGTTCAACTCGCTGGCCCGAAAGTTCGTCTCGCAGAGTGTCATTGAGAGCGGCAATAAGGCTATAGACCTATCGTATCTCAACGACGTTTTACGGTTCACCGTCGAACTTCCCGACGGTCCCAACTACACCGAAGCTTTAGATCGCGCTATCAACGCGATACAAACGCGCGGCTATGAGACGGAAGAAGTAAAGAATTTCTGGATGGCAGGCAACCGCTTCTACAGCGTTAACGCCACTCTCGTGTCGTCGTCCGGACAGCGTTTTGAGGTTCAGTTTGGGACACAGCTGTCCCTGCGGGCCGACGCGATGACCCACGATCTGTTCAAAATCATGCGACGGGACGACGAACTCGCGGCAAGGCGTGTGCAGGCATTACTTTGGATGCTGACGGTCAACCGACGCCTCAACCTAGCGAACCACATTCCTTCAGGGCTTGAAAGGCTGCACAAGCCGCGAGACAACGGCCTAGCCGCATGGGTCAGCCACTTTCCAAGGGTATTTGATGACTATCTTGATTGGTTGACCGATAACCTGAGAGGTATCCGCGGTATCCTCGCGGAATTCAACCTCGCCGGTGCCGACATCCCAGTTAGCCCCGAACGGGCGGAGATATTGAGGGAGGCCCATCTTGGAATATTACGTGATCTATAAGCACGACGCCGGATGGGCAAAGGGCGAATCGCCTACCGGGATAATTGTGGTCCACAGAGTGTATGCGCCCGACTGGAGCAGCATGGAATACCACGCCATGCACTGGAACCATGACCAGCAAGCCTGGGTATATTCCCCGGCCATATGCGCAGACTGGCTCAGCGACGAGGACAACGACGAGCGGCGCCTGGATATGCCCCGCGCTGAGGCCGAACGCCTCACCCTCACGATCACGGGTGGTGAGGAACTGCCCGACGAGGACACCATTCTCTGGATCTTCCAGTGGAAGGGCGAACCGCCACAGGCAGAAGACACTCCGCACACGTGGGCGAGCGGGTTCCTCGACGGGTAGGTATTGTTCCGGCGTGCGAATCAGTCGACTCATCGGGACGCTCGTTGTGGGCGGGCTTTTGGCCACAGGTCTTGCCGCGTGCGGCGGCGACGGCGAGGGGGATGCGGCTTCGGGGCCGTGTGACGTGAAGGTGGGCGGGAGCGCCAAGCAGAAGCCTACGGTCACGATCCCCGACGGGTGCGAACCACCGGCCGAGCTGCAAACGCGTGACGTGGCCGAGGGATCGGGCGCGGCGGCGAAGGCGGGCGACTCGGTCGAGGTGAATTATGTCGGCATCGCGTGGAGCACCAAAGCCGAGTTTGACACGTCCTACAAAGCCGGCCGGACACCGTTCGCTGTCCGCCCACTCGGACAAGCCTCGGTGATCAAGGGCTGGAACCAGGGCCTGATCGGGGCGAAGGCGGGCGGGCGCAGGCTACTGGTGATCCCGCCAAGTTTGGGGTACGGCGAACGCGGCCAAGGGCCGATCAAGCCGAACGAGACGCTGGTCTTCGTCGTCGACATCGTCTCGGTCAAAGCCTGACAGGATAGCTCCCATGCGGATTGTGGTAGCCGGCGGGACAGGTTTCCTTGGCACTCCCCTGCGGCACGAGCTCGCCTCGGCGGGCCACGAGGTGATCCAGCTGGTACGCCGCCTGGTGACGAAACCCGATCAGCTGCGGTGGGATCCGGCGCAGCCGGTGACCCTGCCCGACGGCACGGGCGCGGTCATCAACCTGTGCGGCGTGAGCATCGGGCACCGCTGGACGCAAAGGTACCGCGACCTGATCCGCTCCAGCCGGATCGAACCGACCTCGACCCTCGCGCAAGCCGTTGCCCGCCAAGATATCCCACTGCTGATCAACGCCTCGGGCGTGGGATTCTACGGCGAGACCGGTGACCGGATCGTCGACGAAGGGTCGGGGCCGGGCGACGACTTCCTTGCCCTGCTGGCGATCGACTGGGAGGGGGCGGCCGCCCTGGCGGCGCAGGCCGGTGCCCGCGTGGTCAAGTTGCGCACGGGCATGCCGCTGGACGCCGAAGGCGGCTTCCTCAAGCCGCAGATGCTCCCGTTCCGGCTGGGCATCGCGGGCAAGCTCGGCTCGGGCCGGCAGTGGATCCCCTGGATTTCGCTGCGGGACTGGGTGCGCGCGGTCATGTTCGTCCTCGGCGACCCGCGCGTCGACGGCCCGGTCAACATGGCCGGGCCCGATCCGGTGACGAACGCGGAGTTCACGAAGGCTCTGGCACGGGCGCTGCACCGGCCGTCCATCATGCCGGTGCCGCGTTTCGGGGTGCGGCTGCTGTTCGGCGAGTATGCCGAGGAAGGGTACCGAAGCCTGCGGGTGATGCCGAAGGTGTTGCGCGACAACGGTTTCGAGTACGAACATCCGACCTTCGACAGCGCCCTAGCCGCCGCTCTGCCGCGCTGACCGGATCAGGGCATCCGCGGCCTCAGGCGAGCCCGCCGCTTCGACCATGCACAGGCGCCGAGGCACCACGGCATCATCGACCGGATGGATGCTCAGCAGCCGGTCGATGTGCGCGCTCCAGTCTTTCGCCGCCCGCCGGTTGAGCCAAGCCGCCAGGTCGGCGCGCTCCACCCCGGTGGGCAACACGACCCGGGCGTGATCCGCCCCGGGCACGCCACAGATCTCCTCCCAGCGCCCAACCATCGCCTTGACCTCGTCGTCCGATTTTTCAACGCCCAGCTGCAACGGCAGGCCAAGCCGCGCCGCGGTCTCGACAGTCGCCATCGACGTCGCCGCCACGCGCACGTTCACCGCGGATTCGACACCCGGCACGATCCGAACCTCACCCCGGCCGCGCAGGTGGGCCAGCAGCGAGGCGAGCCAGTCCGGAAACCCTTCCCGGTACCGTTCCATGCCCCCGCCCAGCACATCGTTCTCGATCCAGGGTCCGCCCCGCGCCACCCCGACCTGGAAACGCTTGCCGTACAAGGTGTGCAGCATGGCCACCTCCTCCGCCAGCGCGACCGGGTTCCGCGCGGAGAAGACGCACGCCGCCGTGCCGACCGTGATCCGGCTCGTGGCCTGCAGGACAGCGGCCGCGAACAGGGTCGCCGACGGGATCCGGCCATACTCCACGAAATGATGTTCGGCGAACCACACGCCGCCGAGCCCGTGCTGCTCGGCGGCGATGGCGTGAGTCAGGGCCGTTTCCAACCCGAACGCACCTGTCAGGAATACATCCACTGACAGTCCCTAACAGTCCCGGAGCTGCGGGGACTGGTTGCGCAGCTGTGCCCGCGGCGAGATGAACTCGCGGTAGGCGTCCCCGTCCACCTGGGCGAACGGGAACGCGGCGACCTTGTGGCAGTTCTGGAAGGCGAGCTTGCGGCCGAAGTGGCGCTCAAGCGCACCCCGGATCGCGTCGCTTGCCAACGCCCGCAACAACTCTCCGCGTTCCTTCTCCGACGGTGGCGGTGTGGCGTGCTCGCCCACCTCGACCGCCTCGCTGATCACTTTCCACGCATACGGCAGGGACTGCCGCACGCAGTCGACGAACTCGGCGTCGTCCACGGGTCCGGCTTCGGCCTTGTCCAGCAAAGCCGCGGGTACCTCAAGAGACATGTTGGTCATCCTTTCTCGACTCGGCGGTTCCGAGTACGTATTCGGGGTCGAGCTGCCCGGCCAGGTCCTGCCCGGTTTTCGCGTTCGCCCACGCCTGGGCGTTGCGCAGGTGGAACTCGTGCGCCTGCCGGGTGTAGGTGGCCCAGTCCTTTTCCACACCGTCCACGGTTTCCTTTATCAATTCAAGTGCGGCTATATTCGCAGGCTCCAGTTCGTCAAGCGGCCGGACCCAGCCCCGCTCCGTGGCCTTGACGAACGACGACCGGCCCACCCACGTCAGCAGGTCGTCCCCGACGTGCGAGCGCAGGAACTCCACATCGGACTGATCGTCGATCTTGTTGCCCACGACGTGGACGCGCACCCCGAAGTCGCGGGCGTACCCCACGTACTGCCGGTACACGCCGACGCTGCGCAGGGTCGGCTCACACACCAGGAATGTGGCGTCGAACCTGGTGAACAACCCGGAGGCGAAACTGTCAGCGCCCGCCGTCATGTCGACGACCACGTACTCCCCCGGACCGTCGACCATGTGGTTGAGCAGCAGCTCGACCGCGCCGACCTTCGAGTGGTAGCAGGCGACGCCCAGATCCTCGGTCGCGAATGGACCGGTGACCGCCAGCCGCACGCCGCCGACCTCGCGCACGAGCGTGTTGTAGATCGGGTTGTCCTCGTCCACCGCCAGGATGCGCGATCCCCGCCCGGGCGGGGTGGTCTTCACCATCGCGGCCACCGAACTTATCCGCGGGTTGTCTCCTTTCAGGTACCCCTTGATGAGCTCTAAATGATCTCCAAGTGCCGGAAGCAGGACCGCCTCGTCCTCGCTCGACCCGAGCGCGGCCGCCAGATGCTGGTTGATGTCTGCGTCTATTGCCAGCAGCGGCTTGCCTGCCAGCAGTCGCGCGGTCAGCGCGGCGAGCGTCGTCTTGCCGCTGCCGCCCTTCCCGACAAATGCCATCTTCATAACTGCTATTGGTAGTCATTTTCAATAAGCCGGTCAAGCACGCCACGCCCAAGACGCATAGCGGCGATCGACTAAGCTCCTGCGAGTGTCGAGAGCGCGCCGCACAGACCTGCTGGTCGCAGCCGTATCCCTGCTGCTTTCCCTCTGGGTCACGAGCGGAATGTGGATCGACCCGGCGCGCAAGGCAAGCTTCGTCAACTCCGGCGACCAGGCCCTGTTCGAGTGGCTGCTCAGCTACGGCGCCTACGCGCTGACCCACGGCGCGGACCCGCTCTACACCAACCTGCTCAACGCACCCGACACCGTCAACCTGGCGGTCAACACCTCGGTCAGCGCGTACGCCTTCCTGTTCGCGCCGCTGACCATGACGCTCGGGGCGCCGTGGACCTTCCTGGTCATCCTCACGCTCAACCTGGCCGGCAGCGCCTTCGCCTGGTACTGGCTGTTCAGCCGGCACCTGAACGCGAGCCCGCTGGGCGCGGCGATCGGCGGCGTGTTCGCCGGGTTCGCGCCCGCGATGATCTCCCACGCCAACGCCCACCTCAACTGGACCGCCCAGTGGCTCTCGGCGCTCATCGTGGCGCGGGTGATCGTGCTCTACCGCGGCGGGCGGCCCATCCGCAACGGGCTCGGGCTCGGACTGCTTGTCGCGGCGTGCTTTTCGATCGCGGCCGAGGGGCTCTTCTTCACCGCCCTCGCCCTCGGCGTGTTCAGCATCGCCTGGGTAATCATGAAACGGCCGCCGGTCGTCAACGTCGTGAAAGGACTCGGCGTCGCCGCCGTCACCGCCGCGGTCTTCCTCGCCTACCCGCTCTACCTGCACTTCGCCGGACCGCAGCGCTACCACGGGACGGGCTTCGACCCCAAGGTGCACAACGAGGACCTTGCCGCCTACGCGGTCTGGCCGGAACGTTCGCTGGCCGGGTGGCTCGGCCTGAACACCCATCTGGCACCTAACCCCACCGAAGAGAATTCGTTCTTCGGGGTACCCCTGATGGTGCTCCTGATCGTTGCTTTTGTGCTCATGTGGAAACGCGCCGAAGTCAAGGCGCTAGCCGTGACCGCGGGTGTGTTCGCGGTGCTTTCCCTCGGCCCGCAGCTGCGGTTCATGGGACGGCTGACCGGGGTGCCGATGCCCGAGGCGCTCATCGGCGGCCTGCCCATCTTCAACGCGGCCTTGCCTTCGCGGCTTGCGCTGATCGTCAGCCCGATCGTGGGGCTGCTGCTCGCGTGGTTCGTCTCCGCGCCCAAACCCGGGCGGAGGTGGGCGTGGATCGCCGGTTTCGTGGTCGCGCTGCTGCCGCTGGCGCCGCTGCCGATCCTCGCCCGGGACCGCGATCCCGTGCCGCACTTCATCTCCAGCGGGGCCTGGAAGTCCTATGTGGGCGATCGAGAGGTGATCGTGCCGGTCCCTCTTCCCAATGATTTGGTACCGGATGGGCAGCGCTGGCAGGCCGACGCGCTCGCCAAGGGCGACCCGGTGTTCCGGGTCCCGTCCGGATTTTTCCTCGGCCCCGGCGGTCCCGACGGCACCGGCCGCATCGGGCCCATCCCCCGCCCGACCGCCTCCCTGCTCGAGGGCGTCGCCAAGTCGGGTGTCGTGCCGCCCATCGGCGAACAGCAGCGCGCCGAGGCACGCGACGATTTGCTTTACTGGGACGCCAAAATCGTTGTGCTCGCGGACACGGTCTCGGGCGCCCACTGGGATCCGCACCAGGCCGCGCTGCTCGACGCCACCACCCAGCTGCTCGGCCCGCCGGAGCGCATCGACGACGTGTGGGTGTGGCGCGTCAGCCGGTAAAGAGGAATCCGGTCGCGAACGCCACACCCACCAAGGCGAACATCGCGATCGCCACCGCCCGGAACCGGCGTTGCAGCCCCGGCAACTCCTCCGGCAGCGCGAAAACGCGGCGCGGCCACGCCCGCCAGGAAACCCACCAGAACAGCGCTGTCGCTGCCAATAGGGCTGTCGATTTCATGAGTACCGGGACACTCGGCCGCTCCACAAGCAAAGCGCCGGTAATCCACAGTGTCGCGATGAGCCCGACGACGGGCCACCGGTTGCCCTGCGCAAGCTCCCGATGCATCTCCTCCACCCGCACCGGATCGCCACCGGCCATCCGGGAAAGCTTGGGCTGCACCACGAACAGGCTGTACGCCATGGAACCCAGCCAAAGCGCCGCCACCCCGGCGTGGACCAGCAGCAGGACCGCTCTCATAGGGCAGCACCTCCACTAGGTTTAATGACCCACCTCAACCCCGTGCACACCCGGAATAGCGCGCAGCTTCTCCCCCAGCAGGGCAATCGGGTGGCCCACCTCGGGTTGCGAGGTCAGCACCAGGGACTGGCCCGAGGCGGTGTAGGAGACCCGCTGCAAGCGGCTGCGCGGCAAAACCTCGTGCGCCTTCGCCTCGATCTCGTCAAGCGGCGCATCGGGTTCGAGGGTCAGGATCACCTCCAGCTGGCGCCGAGACGGCAGCCATTCGGTCTCGAAATGCTTGACCAACCAGAGCACGGCGATGCCGAGGGCGGTCGCCACCACGGCGGCGAACCATTGGCTCAGCCCGACGGCAAGGCCGATGGCGGCGGTCAGCCAGAGGGAGGCGGCGGTGGTGAGGCCGCGGACGGTGGCACCCTCGCGCAGAATGGCGCCGCCGCCGAGGAAACCGATCCCGGTGACCACCTGGGCGGCGATCCGGGTCGGGTCGCTGCCGAACAAACCGACGCCCGACAAGGTGAACACGGCCGCGCCCAGGCAGACCAGCATGTGGGTACGAAGGCCGGCGGGTTGGGCACCGAGCTCGCGCTCAATGCCGATCGCGGCCCCCAGCGCGCAGGCGACGGCGATCTGCACCAGGATGATCCAGTCCATGGGTACAAGTATCGGGTCAGGCGGCGCGGGTCAAGCGGCGCGGGTCAGGCTGCGCGGGTCAGGCAGCTCGGGTCAGGCGGCGCGGGTCAGGCGGCGCGGGTCAGGCGGCGGGCGCATAGTTGATTAGGTGCAGTGTGCTGGTGCGGCGAGGCGACCAGGCCCGAGCTGGGCATCGAGTGTCACTGATGGACAGTCCAGCGGGACCGTAGGTGAGCTGTCCCACAGTGCACGGGCGCTTTAGGGCGGCGGCGTAGGCTTTTCGCTGTGACCACCACACTGCCGCTGACCGTCGTACGAGCCGGCACCGTCGACTATCAGACCGCGTGGGACGAACAGCGCCGCATCCACGAAGGCGTCGCCGCCGGGACGCAGCCCGGCACCGTCATGCTGCTCGAACACCCGAGCGTCTACACGGCGGGCAAGCTGACCCAGCCGTGGGAACGGCCCTTCGACGGCGCCCCGGTCATCGACGTCGACCGCGGCGGCAAAGTCACCTGGCACGGACCGGGGCAGCTGGTGGGGTACCCCATAATCAAACTCCCGGTCATCAGGGGCGGCCTGGCCGACGTGGTGGCGCACGTACGCCGCATCGAACAGCTCCTGATCACCGTCTGCGCCGAGCTGGGCCTGGCCACCGAGCGGGTCAAGGGGCGCAGCGGCGTGTGGGTGCGCGGCGACGAAACCCGGCCGGACAGGAAGGTCGCGGCGATCGGCATCAGGGTGGCGCGGGGCGTAAGCCTGCACGGCTTCGCGCTCAACTGCAACCCCGACCTGAGCCACTTCGACCGGATCGTGCCGTGCGGCCTCAAGGACGCCGCAGCCACGTCCCTCACCGTCGAACTGGGGCGCGACGTGACGGTCGCCGAGGCGCTGCCGCTGGTGGAGAGCCAGCTGCCAGCCCTCCTGGGCGAGTGACCAGCCCGGCACCCGCGATGACCACCCCTGGCACCCGCGACGACCGCCCCGGCACCGCAATGACCAGCGTCCCGGCACTGCAATGACCCGCGTCCCGTCACCCGCGTTAATCGCCCCGGCAACGCGACAACCGCCCTGCCACCCGCGATGACCGCCCTGCCACCCCGCGATGACCGCCCTGGGACCCCGCGATGACCGCCCTAATGCAACCCGCCATAACCAGCCTGTACGCCCCGCTACAACCAGCCCGGCGCGCCCCGCAATCACCGCCCTGGCGCGCCCCGCAATCACCGCCCTGGTACGCCACGCGATCACCGCCCTGGTGCACCCCGCGACAACCAACCCGGTGCACCCCGCCATGACCGGCCCGGTACGCCCCGCAATCACCAGCCTGATGCGCCCAGCGACACCCGGCACGGTGCGCCCGTGACGACCGCCCTGGAAGCCCGCTATCAACGCAATCCCCATCACCTTCGGTGACTGGTTCCCGGCCGCCGAGACCTACTGAAGATCAGCCGGAAACACCCTTAGCGAGATAGACCCTTTCGGTCCACCGCCGCCTGCGGGCGCACGCCCTTTCGGCGTATGCCCTACGCAGTAGCGCGTATAGCGCACGCAGAAAGGGAGAGCGAGGACGAGGACGAGAGCGAGGACGAGAGCGAAGGCGAGGGCGAAGGCGAAGGCGCGAAACGCCGGCCCAGGTCCTTGATCTGGGATGTGGCACGGGCCGGGTCGCTGAACCGCTCTGCGAGATGGGGCCCAAGGTGACGGCCGTCGACAACGAGCCGGCCATGCTGGCGGCCCTGCGACTGAGCGAGCCGGTCCTCGCCGACATCACCACTGTGCGCCTCGGCCGCCGCTTCGACGCCGTACTCCTCACCAGCCACCTGGTGAACCATCCCGACCCGGCGACGGTCCGGGCCCTCCTCCGCACCGTCCGAATTCACTTGCGCGGCAACCGTTTCGCGGTCATCGAAAGGTACCCCCGGGGATGGGTGGCGACATGCACCGAGCGCACCACCGAGCGCGACGGCGTGCGCTTTCACCTGTGCGACATCGACCGGCGGCGGCGGCGATGGCGTGCTCAGCGCGACGATGGTCTACGAGTTCGACGGCAAGCGGCTCGAACAGCCGTTCCGGGCGCGCGAGTCGACGAGTCGCTGCTCGCCGGCTTGCGCGCCCGGGTCATTCTGCTCGATTAGGGTGCCAGCCGGTGCAGATCCCGCGGGAAAGCGGTCACCTCGCGCACGTTGGCGGCACCGGTGAGCCGGGCGACAAAGCGTTCAAGCCCAATGGCAAAACCACCATGCGGGGGGTACCCGTAGCGGAACGATTCTACATAGGACCGTACCGGCTCCAGGGGCTCGCCCCGCTGCTCAAGCGCCGCAACGTGATCCTCGTAGCGGTGCAGCCGCTGCCCACCCGTCACCAGCTCCAGGCCCCGGAACAGTAGGTCGAAACTGTTGCTGTATCTGGGTTGTGCGGGGTCCGGGTGAGTGTAGAACGGGCGCTTTATCATCGGGTACCCCGTCACGTACACGAATTCGGACCCGTGCTCGCGCAACGCCCACTCGCCCAGCGCCCGTTCGTCGGCCGGTGCCAGGTCGGGCTCTTCCGGGTCGGCCCCGGCGATCCGCAGCGCGTCGGCGAAATGGACCGCTGGAATCTCTTGCGGCACTTGGATTTCACTGACCGAGCCGACCATCTCGGCGATGACGTCACGCAGCACCGCCATGACGTCGCGATGGTCGGTGATGAAGCCCATCTCGGCGTCGAGCGAGGTGTACTGGGCCAGGTGACGGGTGGTGTCGTGGGGTTCGGCCCGGAACACCGGACCCACCTCGTAGACCCGCTCGAAGACGCCGACCATCAGCTGCTTGTAGAACTGTGGCGACTGGGCCAGAAAGGCCGGCTTGCCGAAGTAGTCCAGGGCGAAGACGTTCGCGCCGGACTCGGTCGCCGACTCCACGATCTTGGGCGTGAAGATCTCGGTGAAGTCGCGCTGTTCGAGCGCCCGCCGGAACGCCTTGGTCAGCGTGCTCGCCATGCGCAGCCCGTCGCGGCGCGACGGGTGCCGCAGGGACAGCGGCGCGTGGTCGAGCTGGACCGGCAGGGCCGGGCTCAGGCTGGGCCGGAACACCTCGAAGGGCAGGGCGGGGACTGGGCTGGAGATCACCTCGATCCGGGCCTCGACCAGCTCGACTCCGCCCGGAGCGACCTCGTTGGCAAGCACCGTCCCGGTGATCTGTACGGCGGTCTCCTCGGGCGGCAGCTCGGCGCCGGCAGGCGCGATCACCTGGGCTTGGCCGGAACGGTCCCGCAGGATCAGGAATGAGACGGATTTGAGCTCGCGGCGGCGGTGTACCCAGCCGGCGATCGTCACCCGTTCGCCCACATGCTTGGGCAGCTCAGAAGAAAGGACGCGTTGCATTTGCCGAACCTCCTCTTGTCTCGCAACGCCATCCCCAAAGGGGTGTGGGCGAGTTGGGAAGCTCGCGGTGCCACCACACCTTCGCCTGTCCACGACAGGCCTCTCCAACCACTCCGGCAGGGTCGCTGTCACGGGCGTCACACCGCGACTCTCCTGGTCGAAGGGCTGTTATGGGCATCATAGCCGCCTGGCAAAGCGGTTTTCCAACCCCTGGACGTAGGCTGAACGTTATGACCGTCGTTCCGGAGGGCCGGCGCCTGCTTCGCATCGAGGCACGCAACGCCGAGACCCCCATCGAGCGCAAGCCGGACTGGATCAAGGTGCGCGCCAAGATGGGCCCCGAATACACCGCCCTGCACGGGCTGGTGCGGCGCGAGGGCCTGCACACGGTGTGTCAGGAGGCGGGCTGCCCCAACATCTACGAGTGTTGGGAGGACAAGGAGGCCACCTTCCTCATCGGCGGTGACCAGTGCACCCGCCGCTGCGACTTCTGCCAGATCGACACCGGCAAGCCGGCCGAGTTCGACGCCGACGAGCCCCGCCGCGTCGCCGAGTC
>DASUXL010000340.1:0-17486 GCA_036377915.1 Candidatus Limnocylindrales bacterium | reverse complement strand
GACGATCGTGTACTGACGTGCTGGTTCAAGCGGTGGTGCGGTGGATGATCGCGCCGGCGCTGAGGGTCGTCTATCGCCCGCGTGTTGAGGGTCGCGGCAACGTCCCGAAGAGGGGGCCGGTCATCCTCGCCGCCAACCATCTGTCCTTTATCGACAGTGTGGTCATCCCGCTTGTCGCCCCGCGGCCGGTCGCCTTCCTCGCCAAGGCGGAATACTTCGAGCATCCGCTGATGCGGCTGTGCCTCAACGGGACCGACGCCATCCCGGTGCGCCGCACCGACGTCCGGGCGGCGCAGGCCTCGCTGGAGACCGCGCTGGAGGTGCTTGCCGCGGGGCGGGCCTTCGGGATCCATCCCGAGGGGAGCCGCTCCCGCGACGGGCGGCTCTACCGCGGCCGGACCGGGGTGGCCTGGCTTGCCCTGGAGTCGGGTGCGCCGGTGGTCCCGGTGGCATTATCGGGTACCGATCGGATCCAGCCCGTCGGCAAGCGCCTGCCCCGGATAGGCCGCATCACCGTCCGGTTCGGACAGCCGCTGAGGTTTGCGGGTCCCAACACAAACGGGGCGAGACGCGAGGCCACCGACGAGATAATGGCGGCGATACAACGGTTGTCGGGGCAGGAGCCGGCCGGCGACTACAACGAGCTCAAGGTCTCTTCCACGACCCGAGGCGAGGCGTAGTACCCGTCGTAGGTCACGAGCGCCTTCCACAGAGCCCAGCCGCGCCCGCGCGCCCACGTCCCGTCGTCGATCGCCAGCCGTTCCCGGAAAGCGTCCCGGCTTTCGGCTTTGAAAAGGGTCCAGGCGATGGCGACGTCGCACGCGGGATCGCCGACGCCGCAGGTGCCGAAGTCGATGACCGCCGACAGCCGCCCATCATCGTTGATGAGAAGGTTGCCGGTCGACATGTCGCCGTGGAACCATTCCGGCGGACCGTCCCAGGTGGACTCGAGCGCCTCCCGCCAGATCCGCAGCACCAGCTCACCGGGGATACGATCACCCAAATCCTTCACGGCGGCTTGGGTTTCGCCGTCGTATACGGCCAGCGGACCGCCGCGGTAGAAGTTGTGCGCGCCGGCCTGCGGCCCGCCGGTCGCGTCGATCCGCTTGAGCGCGGCGAGGAAGTCGGCGAGGTCCACGGCGAACTCGGTCAGGTCGGCGATACCGTCGGCGGTGGCGGCCCGGCCTTCGATCCACGAGTTGACCGACCACGGGAACGGGTAGCCCTCGCCCGGTTCGCCCTTGCCGAGCGGGACGGGGATGGGCAGCGGCAGTTGCGGGGCGAGGATCGGCAGCCATTCTTGCTCTTTGGCGACCGCCTCGACGTACCGTTCGGCACTGGGCAGGCGCACGGACATTTCGTCGCCGAGGTGGAAAGTGCGGTTGTCCCAGCCGCCGCGGTCGACCGGGCGGATGGGCAGGCTCGCCCACTGGGGGAACTGGGTGGCGATAAGCCGGCGGACCAGGTCCGTCTCGATCATTGGGTTCAAAGCATCGACCCGATCGGATTCGTGCCGCCGTTGTCGTGTTTGATAATTGTCACGACCCCAGATTATGCGTGCTCCTGCCACGTGCACACGCACGCCTCGTTGCCTTCCGCGTCGGCCAGCACCGTCCAGGACGGTGCGTATTCGTCAGTGACGACCCGCCCGCCGGCCGCGACCGCCGCCGCGATCCGCGCGTCGGCCTGGTCGTGCGCGACCCAGACGTCGAGGTGGATACGGTTACGCTGCGGGCGCGGGCGGTCCATCCCCTGAAAGTAGACGAGCGGCCCGCGCCGCCGCGGATCGATCAGATCCTCGGCCGGGTTGTCCGGCCGGTCGGTGTAGCCGAGGATCGCCCGCCAAAATGGCAGCACGTCGGCGTTGACCAGCGCGTCGATGCAGATCTGGACGTTCTGGATGCGGGACGGGTCGGCGGTAAAATTCAGGTCGCGGGCGAGCGCCGAAATCTGTTGCGCCAGTTCGAGGTCCCGCTCGCTGAGGCCGTAATGTCCGGGTTTGATGGTGACCAGGCGGACGGTGACGCCGTCGCCACGCAGGTCAACGGTGGTGTGATCGTCGTCGACCTCCTTCAGCTCGCCGATGGCTTGCGCGAGGCGTGCGCTGGCGGCTAACGATTCCGTGCGATAGAACGCGCACGCGCCCTCCCCGACGATGCGCCAATCCTCAAGCCCGACAACGTCAAAGAACCTCTGCGGGGTGATCCGTTCGCTCATACCGCCAGTATTACCCGGGTTCCCGACATCCTCTGTCGTATATCTCGGGCAATATTGGAGGCGTGCGCGCTTCCCGGATGATGACCCTGCTGCTCCACCTCCAGGCCCGCGGCCAGGTCAGCGGGCGTGAGCTGGCCGATCTGCTTGAGGTCAGTGAACGCACCGTGCAGCGCGATGTGGAAGCTTTAACCATTTCGGGGGTACCGGTTCGGTCCGCCCGGGGTCCGGCAGGTGGGTACCGCCTCGACGGCGGCTACCGCACCCGCCTGACCGGGGTGGGCCTCGACGAGGCCGGTGCGCTGGCGTTTCTCGGGCTCGCCGGGCCGGCGCAGCAGCTGGGGCTCGGCGAGATGCTCGAAGGTGCCAGAATGAAAATCTGGGCTAGCCTCACCGGTGAGGCGAGGGATCGGGCGGGCCGCACCGCCGCCCGTTTCCACATGGATCCGGTCCGTTGGTACGGTACGCCCGAGCCGGTGCCCTGCCTGGTCGATCTGGCCGGCGCGGTGTGGGGTGATCGCCGGGTGCGGATCGAGTACGTTCGCGACGGGCGGGCCGTGGTTCGCGAGGTCGACCCGTTGGGTTTGGTGCTCGCGGCCGGAGACTGGTATCTGGTCGCGATGCGGAAGGATCGGCGCCGCCGCACCTATCGTGTGTCCCGGGTCCGGTCGGTCGAGGCGCTCGACGGGCCCGCTTCGCGGCCGGCAGACTTCGACCTGGCCACGTCGTGGGCTGAGGCCAGGCAGGAGCTTGAGGACGAGCGTGTCGCCGTCGAGGTCACGTTGCGGGTCGCGCCGGGTGCTCTGCCGCGCCTGCGGCGCATGGTCCCGGTCCGCGGTCAGGCCGGAATCCCTGTCGCCGCAACGGAGGAGGTCGAGTTGACGGTACCTTTCGAGGAGGAACTCTGGGCTGTCGAGGCGATCCTGAGCCTGGGCTCGGCGGTCGAGGTCGTCCGCCCGGCCCCGTTTCGCAGGCGGATCGGGGACGAGGCGCGCGCCATCGCCGCCCGCTACTACCGCTAACCTTCCGAGACCGTGAGCCGGATCGTCACGACGTCGCCCAGGTCAAGCTTTTCCGCCTTGCGGACGGCCGTTTTGATAGGCACGATGTAGCCTCCGTCTTTGGGGAAAAGTGACGTCGCCCAACGGGTACCCCCGATGCTTGCCGAGACCGGAATGCACCCCCAGCCGTAGCTCACCATTGAGGATGCCGCTTCCAGCTCGCGGCTGGGCGCCTCCGGGACGGTGACGAAGTGCCACGGCGCCGGGCCTCGCCAGAACCAGATCTCGCCACTGAACTCAAGCCGCATCGGCCCAGAATACGAGGCCGCCGCGCATGTCCAGCCACCGACTTTGTTAGATGGGGTCAACCACCTTTCTCTCGGCTTGACCGGGCCGTTGCCCGGCGCTCCGGAGGCGGTCAGAAACATGGGCCACCGGCTAGCCCACCGATGACCCATGTGGCCGTTGAACGTCTCCACCCGCCGCCGCCCAGTTCTCCCCCAGCTCTCCCTCACCTCTGCCCCAGCCCTCTCGATTACCGCCATTACCGCCGTCACGCCGGGCCCGGCAGATCAGAACCGGATCGAGCCCACTTCCCAGCTGAACCCGCAAACCGAAACGCGGTTAATTGGGCATTACGGTGGCGGCATCCGGATCAGGCGATCATCCGTGCTTATGGGCCGACCACGCGGGTCACGATTGGAGGTCAGTATCCACAGTGCACCGTCAGGTCCGGCAGCGACCGTCCGCAACCGGCCGTACTCGTTAGCCAGCAAAGGCACCGGCGGCGCAAGCGTTGACATCGGCGTCGGCGTCGGCTGCCCACGCTGTTTACCTGGTCCACCTTGCCCGCCGCCCTGTCCGCCTTGTGCACGCTGCTCACCTTGTCCGCCTTGTGCACGCTGCTCACCTTGTCCACCTTGCCCGCCGCCCTGTCCGCCTTGTCCGCCCTGTCCACCCGACAGGTCAACGCGGTACAGCCGCCGTCCTCGCAAGCAAGCCACGTAGGCCTGGTCGTTGACGATGGCGAGACCGCTGGGCGAGGCATCGGCCGGTGCCCACGTGGCGATCGGGTCAACGAAGCGCGGATCGCGGCCGATGCCCTCGACCTCCGGCCAGCCATAGTTGCCGCCCGGCTCGATGAGGTTCAGCTCGTCGATCCGGTCCTGGCCGAACTCGGTGGCGAAGAGCCTGCCACGCGAGTCCCAAGCCAAGCCTTGTACATTGCGGTGCCCCAGGCTCCAAATAGGAGAGTCTGGGAACGGGTTGCCTGGTGCAGGCTGTCCATCCGGGGTGATCCGCAGTATCTTGCCCACCAGTACGCCGCGATCCTGGGCGAGCTCGCGCCTATCGGTGTCCCCCACGGCGACGTAGAGCATCCCGTCCGGGCCGAACGCGATCCGGCCGCCGTCGTGGCGCTCCTCCAGCGGGATCCCGGCCAGGACGGGCTGCGGCTGTTCCCCGAGGCGGAACCGGACGACACGGTTGTCGCTTCGCGTCGTGTAGTACGCGTAAACCAGCTTGTCCGTCCCGTAGTTCGGGGAAACTGCCAGCCCCAGCAAACCGGACTCACCGCGCGGGAACGCATCGGCTATTTCCTGGACTACGCTGAGCCGCCCGTCGGCGGAGACGGCGAGGATCCGAGCCGAGTCCCGCTCGGTCACCAACGCCGTGCCGTCAGGAAGGAACGCGAGGCCCCACGGAATGCACAAGCCTGTCGCGACGATTCGGGTGGCGGGGGCGGGAGACGGCACGGACGCACCTGTAGGCTGCGTGGCGCACAGCCGGTTGCGGCCACCGGATGTCGAGTCCTCGAACAGGCCCAGCGCCGCCGCCCCGACAACGGCGACCACTGCTGTCCCAGCCGCGGCGATGGCGATGGCGATCTTTCCGCGTCGTTTCATGCCTGCAACCTTGACGCCTTAGCGGTTTTCGCGCTTCACCCAAGAGTCGATGACACCAGCGACTTTGGTCGGGGGTACTCCGTGACGATCGTCGGACGTGGATCAGACGTGGTCCGTTCTAGGCTGTCGATGTGCGAGAAGGCCGATCCTCAACTGTGTGGCGACACGTCATCATGTGGACGGTCGCGCTGCTGATTTTCGCTTTCTCCTCCGCGACCGCGATCGACCCGCCGTTTGCGGCGCCGCGAAAGGATGGCGCGCCCGATCCGTTGACTGGTCTGGGTTACCTGCGGCTCTATGTCGAGGTCGTCCTAAGCTTCGCCAGCGGTCTGGCCGTCCTGTTTTCGCACCGCTGGCGTTGGCCGCTTTATGTGATCTCGCTGATCGGTTGGGTCGCGTGTGGGATGGCCCTCGCACTTGTGATCGGGGCGAGCCGCGCTGCCTATGAGGCTGCCACGACCACCGCTCGCTGGCGTTGGGCCGAGCCGACCGGCTATGCCTTGGTGGCAGCGGCGACCATGGTCGGGCCGCAGGTGTTCTGGGCTCTCGCGAGCCTGCATGGCGGGAGCGACCCCGCAGCCGTTGGTGCCCCGTCTGACCCCGCCACCTCGCCTGATGCCAATGGCTTTTCCGACTCCCGCGGCTTGCAGAGCCTCGAGTTCTGGCAGTTTCCTCTCGTCGGCATGGTGCAAACTGCCGCGCTAATTGGTTTGCCGATGATGGCCGTGCTCTGGTTTGTGGCTCGGCGCCAACTGGTCGCAGGGCTGCGAGAGCGGGCCGAGCGGCTCGAGCGGGAGCAGCTGGACCGCACGCAGCAGGCTCGCGCGCAGGAGCGGACCCGCATCGCCCGCGAGATGCACGACGTCCTCGCCCACCGGGTGTCGCTGATGGTGTTGCACGCCGGCGCGCTTGAGGTCAACGCCCCAGACGAGCGGACCGCGGCCGCTGCGGCACTGATCCGCACCACCGGTCGGAGAGCACTAAGCGACCTGCGCGCGGTGCTCGGCATGTTGCGGGCTCCGCAGACTCGACTCGCACCTCAGCCGACACTGGCCGATCTGGACGGGCTCCTGGCCGAGTCCCGAGCGTTGGGTATCGCCATCAGTCAGCGCGGCGAAGGTCAGGCTCGACCGCTGCCGGAAACCGTTCAGCGAGCGGCGTTCCGGGTGGTGCAGGAGGCCTTGACCAATGTGCACAAGCATGCGGCCAACGCAGCCACCGACGTCGTCCTGAGTTACCAACCCACTAGCCTCGAGGTGACCGTCCGCAACACGCCGCCCACCCAAGGCACCGGCGCGGACCAAACCGCAGCCGCCGCAGCCCAAAGCCCGGACACACCCATCCGGCCGGTCACCGCCGCGCACCAAAACCCCCACCCACCAAGCGAGAACGCCAACACCACTCACCGAGTCGCCGATGCCAGCGCCGGTGCCGATGCCAGCGCCGGTGCCACAGACCAAAACGCCGACACCAACACCACCCACCGAAACGCCGACACCATCGCCACAGACCGAAACGCCAACGCCACTGGCCAAAACGCCAACGCCAACACCAACGCCACAGGCAAAAACGCCAACGCCAACGCCGCCACCGCAGGCCGAAAGACCGGCATCAACACCGCAACCGCGGGCCGAAAGACCGGCATCAACACCGTCAGCCGAAAGGCCAACCCCGCAAGCCGGGACACCAACGCCGCGAGCCGACGTAGCGACTCCGACGCCACAAGCCGAATCGACGACACCACGACCGCGGACCGAAACGAGAACGCCGAGCGTCGAGAGGACAAGCCAACTGGCCCGCACTTCCCCGGCAGCGGCCTGGGCCTGATCGGGCTCGCCGAACGAATCGAACTACTTGGCGGCCAACTCGACGCCGGGCCGGGGCCTGATGGCGGATTCATAGTACGGGCAAGGCTTCCAGCCGACCCCGCCGAGGATCCGGCATGACCAGTACCGCGGTCAAGATACCCAGCACGACCACCACCACCACCACTAGCCAAGTCATCCCGGTCAAGGAGGCAGCCGCATGATCCGCGTCTTGGTCGTCGACGACGAGGCCTTGGTGCGATCGGGCCTGCGGATGATTCTGGAGGCGGCCGGTGACATCGTGGTCGTCGCCGAGGCTCGCGACGGACGCGAGGCGCTTGCCGCGGTTGCCCGGGACCGCCCGCACGTGGTCCTGATGGACGTGCGCATGCCGGGCATGGACGGCGTTGCCGCCACCGAATACATCGCCGCCGGCGCGGACGCTCCGAAGGTCGTCATGCTCACCACGTTCGACCTCGACGAGCACGTTCACGCGGCGCTTCGGGCCGGCGCGGTCGGGTTCCTGCTCAAGGACACCCCGCCGCGCGACCTGGCAGCGGCGGTGCGCACGGTTGCCGCCGGCAACGCGATGCTCGCCCCGAGCGTGACCAGGCGACTGATCAGTCGGTTCGCCGCTCGCCAGCCGACCGGCGCCGACGTTGCCAGGCAGCGACTCGACACGCTCACCAGCCGCGAGCAAGACGTCGCCCGTGGCGTGGCCCGCGGACTGTCCAATTCAGAGATCGGCCGGGAACTGGTCATGAGCGAAGCCACCGTGAAAGCGCACGTGAGCCGCCTGCTCGTCAAGCTTGAGCTGACCAACCGGGTTCAGGTGGCGCTCCTCGTCCACGATGCGTGGGGTTAGAGATGCACACCGATCTCCGCCCTTGGCTCGCCCTGCACGCGCGATCGACCGACTGTCTCAGCCCACAGCAGCACTCAACCCCACGAGGACCCGGTGTCGCGTTGTGCAAGCCAGCTGCCTTCGGCACGAGCGGCGATCTGCGTTATGTAGTCGATGATTGCCGGCCAGTGCGGCACAGACAGGTCGTAACCCGTGCCGGGCAACACAATGCCCCGGGCGCCCGGGACGGCGGCCGCGAGCGCGCGCGCCGCGGCCGGACCGCGCAGAAGCGGATCGTCGGCGTCGGGTCCGGTCAGCAGACGGAAGGGCAGGCGCTCGGGCAGGCGATAGGGCAGGCGCTCAGGCACCGGCGCGGGTACGGCAGATACGCCGGACACCATACTCGCGTCGCGACCCGGCGCCTCCCCTCTACCGCCTGTCCCAACCCGCACCCAAGCCAGCTCGATCAACGAACGAAATCCCAGCGTGTCGCGCCGTGCGGTTCAGCCCCGGCAACGCCTACCGCCCTGTGCAGCGTGAGCCGGTACAGGTACCACGGCGGTGGTCCGGCGCTCGGTGCGCTGAACGGCGCGGTGAACCCGTCGCCCTCCACCGTCGCCGGCCAGCCGCCCTGCTCCCGGTACACGGCCGCCACGCGCTCCAATGTAGACGGATCCGTCACCCGGCTAGCTTCACCGTCCAGCACCAAATCCAAGCCGCGCAAGCGAACAGACACACTGCACGCCGGATTTGCCACCAGGTTGCGCGACTTGCGGGTTCCCGGCCCGCTGACGAAGTACAGTGCGTCGTCCACCCAGACGGCGCCGACGCCCGCCGTGTGCGGGCGGCCGTCCGGCCGGACGGTCGCCACGAAGAACGTCAAGTCGTCCTGCGGCGAATGGTTCGCCAGCAGTTCTCGCGGGCGGCTCCATGGGAGCGCAGCGTTCCCGTATCGGTCCAGATTACGCGTCTCGATCGGTTCGACTGGTTCGATTGGGTCGATCATAGTTTCAGTCATACCAACGCGTCGAACGAACGCAACTCGAATCGACACCTCCACCCAAGAAAATCCGACCCGACCCACCCCGCCTACACGCCGTCCACCCATCCGCGACTTTCGATCGCCGCCCGATACCGCCCCGGCGCCTGGCCCACGGTGCGCTTGAACGCCCGCGCGAACGCGAATTCCGAGTCATAGCCGACCCTTCGGGCGATCTCCCGTAGCGGCTGGCGTTCTTCGCGCAGCAACCGGGAGGCGATCGTCATCCGCCATGCGGCAACGTACGCCATCGGTGCCTGGCCCGTCAGCATGACGAAGCGGCGGCTGAATGTAGCCCGGGATGCTCCGACCGCCCGAGCGAGCGACTTCACGCTCCATGGCCTGCCGGGTTCGTTGTGGATCAGTGCGAGTGCGCCGCCGACCACCGGATCGTATAGCGCGCGTACCCAGCCTGCATCGGCCTTGCTGTGCTCGGCCAGCCACGCCCGCAGGACATAGACGAAAAGTAGCTCGACCAGTGAGGTGATTACCGCTGCCGCACCGGGATCCGCGCGATCGACCTCATCGGACAGCAGGTCGACCACTGCGGCGAGGCCGATGCCGCGCGCCTGCCCGGCCGCGATGTGGACCACCGGTGGAAGGACCGTCGTGAGCGGGTGCCCGGGGCCCGGATCCAGCAGGTAACCGCCGCACAGCAGGCCGGTGGCGGGACCGGGGCCGTCGATGACGAACTCCCGCGGCGGCATCTCCCCCAGCGGCCCGCCGACAAGGTCGGTCAACTGTCGTACCGGCCGGCCAGGCGTGTCGACGATGGCGTGCCCCGATCCGGACGGCACGAGCACGACGTCCCCGCGGGCGAGGTGGATCGGCTCGCCTTCCTCGGGTTCCAGCCAGCACGCGCCCGACGTCACCACATGGAAGCTTGCGACATGCATGGGCCGGACGCCGATCCCCCACGGAGCGTGGAACAGGTTGCGGCTGTAGACCGCGGTGTTGCGCCGGGTGGCGGCGACGACGTCGGCCACTATGTCGGCCACCAGATCCCCTGAGCGGCCAACCGTACGCGTCGTCGCGAGCAGCACCATAGCCATGACGATACCTCGATGAGTCGATCGGATATGTCTCGGCGCCAAAGTGTCATGGTTCGGCGCACGCCACCGTTCCTACTGTCGATCCGTTCAGCAAGACAATCACGACAGTCACGCGGACCCTTGGAGGCCCAGTGAGCCAGACAATTCTGGTAACCGGGGCGACCGGCAAGACCGGACGCCGCCTGATCCCTCTGCTCGCCCGCCGCGGCGTCACCATCCGCGCCGCCAGCCGTTCACCCATCCACACCCCCACCCCCGGCGTCGAACCGATCCGCTTTGACTGGGCGGACGAGAGCACATACGAACCCTCTTTGAAAGGCGTTGATGCCATTTATTTGGTACCAGGAGATTTCTTCACCCCCGGCGATCCGAGCGAGCAGATCCGGGTTTTCCTCAAGAAAGCTAGCCACGCCGGTGTTCAGCGGGCCGTGCTGCTGTCAGCGTTCGGAGCGGATTCGTTGTTCGGGGTGGGCGACGCCCCTCCGGCCGAGTTCCTTCGCCAGGTCGAACTGACCGTCGAGACGTCCGGCCTTTCGTGGACGCACGTTCGCCCCGGCGGGTTCATGCAAAACTTTTCTGAGGGTCATTTCTTGCGCCTGACCGAGCGTATCCGGGAGCACGACGAGATTGTCCATCCCGGCGGCGATGGCCTTGTAAGCTGGGTGTCCACGGAGGACATTGCCGCCGTCGCGGCGGCCACGTTAACCCTGGACGGGCACGCGGGTAAGGCGTATTCAGTGCTGGGCCCCCAGCCGCTCACCCTGGCCGAGGTCGCCGCGCACATCTCGGCGGCGGCCGGCCGGCCCATCAAGTACGTCCCGACACCCCCCAACTACGTGCGCGACAGCCTCGTCGCCTTGGGCCTCCCGCCCGAGCCTGCCGGCGCTATCAACGCCGTCTACGAGTTCTCACTCGGCTCGGGCGCGTACGGCGCACACAACGACGACGTGGAACGGGTGACCGGTCGCCCCCCGGCTACCTTCGCCGAGTTCGCGGCCGGAGCGGCGGCCGCCTGGCGCCGCTGACCCACCCGCTACCTGACTGCCGGCCAGCCGATCGGTTGGCCGGCAGCCAGTCTCGCTGGCGCACGCACGCGCTGAATCAAACGTCCGATCATGCCCGCGCGCCTGACACTCCAGCTTTCACACTCCAGCTTTCACACTCCAGCTTTCACACTTCAGGGCTTCCGCGATGGCCTGACACCGAACTTTTGCCGGTAGCCGGCAGGTGTCGTGCCGAGGTGGCGGGTGAAGTGCAGGCGCAGGGTGTCGGCGCTGCCGAAGCCGCTGCGCCGGGCGACCGTGCTGATCGTGATGGTGCTGGTCTCCAGCAGCTGCTGGGCCAGCGCGAGGCGTTGCCCGATCATCCACTGGTAGGGCGTGACGCCGACGATGTCATGAAACATCCGGGCGATGGTTCTTGGCGCGACCTGGGCCTGCCGTGCGAGGTCGTTGATGGTGATCGCCTCGTCGAGGTGCTCGACGGCCCAGTCCATGCAGCGGCTGACCGGGTCGTCGGTGGTCAGGTCGGGCTGTGGGAGCCGGAGGTACTGGGCCTGGCCGCCGTCGCGGTGGGTGGGCACGACCATGCGGCGGGCAACCTCGGCGGCTATGGTTGCGCCGTGGGCGCGGCGCAGCAGATGCAGGCCGAGGTCGATGCCGGCTGCGGTGCCGGCGGAGGTGGAGACGTCGCCCGTGTCCACATACAGTACGTCGGGATCCAGTCGTACCAACGGATATCGCCGGGCCATCTCATCGGTCCAACGCCAGTGCGTGGTCGCGGGCAGGCCGTCGAGCAGTCCCGCGGCCGCGAGCACGAATGCGCCTCGGCAGATTGCCATAATGTGTGCGCCGCGGTCACGTGCCGCGTAAAGCTGTTGCACCAGCTGTGGATGCGGTGGCGTCTCCACCCACGACCCGGCGACCAACACGATCAGGTCAGCCTCGGCAAGCCGGTCCAGCCCGAAGGCGGTGCTGATGGTGAACCCCGCGGTGCTGCGCACCGAGCGCCCGGTCACCGACGCGAGGTCGAACTCGTAGCCCGGCAGCCCTTGGTCCGAGCGGTCGAGACCGAATAGCTCGCAGGCCACGCCGAGTTCGAACGGCGCTACCCCGTCAGCGACCGGCACGGCCACGTTCGAGATCTTCAAAGGTGTGGACAGCACGCTCTCACTCACCGCCCTAGCGTGGCAGAAACTACGGCCGATGCGGCAGTACCACCCGATGCCACGGCGCCGCTCGCCCACAACGATGGTCTTGTGGCCATCACCCCACTCGAGAAACCTCTCTACGAACGGGTCCCGCCGCACGCCTACTTCGCCGTCAGCGCGGTTTTCCATTACCTTGGCCCGGCTTTCGCGGTACTGCTTTTCGCGCAGGTCGCGCCGGTGGGGGTGGCGTGGCTGCGGATCGTTTCGGCGGCGCTCGTGCTGGCTGTTTGGCGCCGGCCCTGGCGTGCTGTCGCGACGATGAGCTGGCCGCAACGGCGGATGCTGCTTGTGCTCGGGCTTGTCCTGGCGGGCATGAACAGTGTCTTCTACCTGGCCCTCGCCAGGCTGCCGCTGTCGACGGTGGGCGCGATCGAGTTCCTTGGGGTCGTGGGACTTGCGGCGTTTGGTCTTCGGGGGCGCCGCAATATCGCGGCCCTCGCGCTCGCCGTCGCCGGCGTGGGCGCGCTGACCAACGTGCGCCTCGGCGGCGAACCGCTCGGTTTCGCCCTGGCCTTCATCAACTGCGGGCTGTTCGTCGCCTACGTCGTCGTAGGCAAGCGGATAGCGGGCGATGGCGGTGCCGCCGGCATGGATCGCCTCAGCGCCGCCATGGTGGTGGCGGCGATCGCGGCGGCACCCGTTGGGTTCAGCGACGCCGCGGTTGCCTTCACTCACCCGGGCCTGCTCGCCGCCGGGTTCGCGGTGGGCATCTGTTCATCGGTCGTGCCGTACGTCTGCGACCAGCTTGCCCTGGCCCGCCTGCCACGCGCCACTTTCGCGCTGATGCTGGCGATTCTGCCGGCCACCGCAACGCTCGTGGGCATTGTCGTGCTGGCCCAATGGCCAAGTGCCATCGAGGTCGCGGGCATTCTCGCGGTCATCGGCGGTGTTGCGCTGCACCGCCCCGACCCACCCAGCAAAAGGAGGAGGACGACCGATGGACTACGTCCGGTTAGGACAGTCGGGTCTGAAGATTTCGCGGATCTGCCTGGGAATGATGAGTTTCGGCGTCCGGTCGAGCCAGCCGTGGCATCTGACCCAGGACGAGGCTGAACCCATTGTGCGCCAGGCCGTGGCTGCCGGCGTGACGTTCTTCGACACCGCCGACATGTATGACAGTGGTGCAAGCGAAGAGGTCACCGGCCGGCTGCTGGCGAAGGCGTTCGCTCACCGCGACGAGTATGTCTTGGCAACAAAGGTTTATTTTCCAATGGGTACCGGATCCAACGCTCAAGGCTTGTCGCGCAAGCACATCATGGCGGCCATCGACGCTTCACTGCGACGCCTTGACACCGATTACATCGACGTCTACCAGATCCATCGGTGGGATGCGCAGACCCCGATCGAGGAGACGATGCAAGCTTTGCACGACGTCGTGGGCGCCGGCAAGGCGCGCTACATCGGCGCCTCCAGCATGTACGCCTGGCAGTTCGCCAAGGCGCAGCACACCGCCGACCGGCATGGCTGGACTCGCTTTGTCTCCATGCAGAATCACTACAACCTGGTGTACCGGGAGGAGGAGCGGGAGATGATCCCGCTGTGCCTGGATCAAGGCGTGGGTGTCATCCCGTGGAGTCCGCTCGCGCGCGGGTTGCTCGCCGGTGGCCGCAGCCGCGACGGCGCCAAAACCACTGTCCGGTCTGGAAGCGATCCCTTCGCCGACTCGATGTACACCGCAGCCGACTTCGACGTCGTCGACGAGGTGCGCGCCGTCGCCGGTGAGCGCGGCATACCGCCTGCCCGGGTCGCGCTGGCGTGGTTGCTCGGCCGGCCCGGGGTCTGCGCACCCATCGTCGGCGCCACGAAGCCGCAGCACCTTACCGATGCCGTCGCCTCGGTGGACGTGACACTGACCGCGGACGAGATCGCGCGCCTCGAGGCGGGTTACCGGCCGCACCCGATACTGGGGCACGACTGAGCCCCGGCTTGATATCCCTCGGCCTGCATGCCAAACAGCCTGGCATACTCGCCTCCGGCGGAGATCAACATATCGTGGGTACCCTGCTCGGTGATCCGCCCGCCCGACAGCACCACGATCTGGGTGGCGTCACGGATGGCGCCGAGGCGATGGCAGATCAGCACGCTGGTAGAGCCGGCTCGATGCCGCAGCAGCCCTTGATGGATCTCGTACTCGGCGGCCGCGTCAAGACCGGAGCTCGGCTCGTCCAGGATGAGCAGGTCCCGCCGGTTCCGCATGAACGTGCGGGCCAGCGCCAGCCGCTGCCACTGCCCGCCGGACAGCAACACCCCAGAACTGTTGTCGGTGTCCTGGGCGAACTGCCGGGACAGCAGGGTGCGGTACCCGCGCGGCAGTGACAGCACAGTCTCGTGGATGCCCGCGCGACCGGCGGCGGCTTCGATTCGCGCGTCGTCATCGATGGCGGCCACATCGCCCAGCCCGATGTTCTCCGACGCTGGCAGGTCATATGTCATGTAGTCCTGGAACAGAGCGCCGATGCGCTCCCGCAGATCCACCACTGACAGCTTCCGCAGATCGACCCCGTCCCACAGGATCGCTCCCCGCTCGGGGTCGTAGAACCGGCACAGCAGCTTGACCAGGGTGCTCTTGCCCGCACCGTTGACCCCGACCAGCGCCGTCGCCTGGCCGTACGGGATGAACAGGTCAACCCCGCGCAACACCCAATCCTGGTCCGGTGCGTACCGGAACCACACATCGCGCAACTCGATCCCGCGGCGCAGCACCGGAACCGGTACCGGATGCGGGGCATGCTCCAGATCGGGCTCGGCCTCCAGGACCGCGCGGAAGTGGCCGTACATCAGCAGCGCGTAGTGGACCGTCGAGACCTGATCGACGATTGTGCCGACGCCGGCCAGCAGCCCGGTCATCCCGGCGACGAACAGCGAAACGTCGCCCAGGGACAGCTCGCCGCGGCCCGCGGACATGATCGCCCAGATCAGACCGCCACCGCCCACCGTCGCGGTCAGCACGCCGAGACCGGACTGCAGCCGCAGTTCGCGACGGTCCATCCGGCGGCGTTCCCGGTCGGCGACCGCCAGCTCGCCGAGCATCCGACGCCGGAACAGGCCGAACAGGCCGAGCAACCGCAGCTCCTTCGCCGCGGCGAGGCTAACCTGCAACTCCATGTAGAACATCTCGCGCCGCTCGACCGGGCTTATCCGCCACAGCATCCGCGCCCGGGCTCGGCTAACCTCGATCTGCGCCACGAGCGCCGGCACACCTCCGAGCAACGCGAACGCCGCCGCGAGCGGGCTGATCACCGCGATCGCGCCGAGCAGGCCGGCGAGGGTGATGGCACTCTGCGACAGCGCGATCAGCCCGTCGATCACCTGCGCCGGCACGGACCGGCCGGCGGTCTGCGCCAGTCTCAGCCGGTCCTGGAACGCCGGATCCTCCGACCGCCTCAAGCCGACCTGCCGGGCGGTGGCAAGGTACAGGTCCGACTGCGCGTGCCGGCCGATCTGGCGGCCCGCCTGGTTATGAAGGTATGTAATGACTGCCGGCAGCACGGCGCTGGCGAGACCGATCGCGGCCAGGCCGATCGCGCTTGCCAGCAAGGATTCCCCACCGGCGTCCAGCGCGTCCAACACGTCTTTGAGAAGCCAGACACCGGCGACCGGCACGACACCGGCCACGACGGTCACCCCGAAGTAGGCGACCAACCAGAGGCGTGCCGCCCGCCACGCCAGCCGGGCCGCCGACCAGGCGTCAGCAACGAGCCGCCCAGCGCCAACAACCCCCGACCCGTCGCCCATCCCTTGCTCTCCACCCAAACGCGCAATCCCCTTGCTCTCCACCCAAAGACGCGACGACCGCTCACAGCCGCCGCGAACCGAGAGCGAGAGTTCAGCCCGCAACGGTGGCGGGCAGGTCGCCGACCGTGAACCCGCTGACCCGCACACGGCCGTCGGCGATCAATGCGAAGGCGGGAAAGCCACGTACCGCCAACGCCTTGCTCACCGTTCCGTCCATGGGCTCCCGCACCACCCGCGCCACCGCGTCGAGCCGCTCCACATACGACCGGGACTCCGCCTCGGTACCCACAACGACCGCCAACGCCACGCGCCGACCGCCCGGATGCGTCCGCGCGTAGGAGACGAAGTCCCCCAACTGATCCTCGCAGGCGGGGCAGCCCGGCGAGAACACGCCGACCACCACCGTGATGCCGGCGAGGTCGTCCCGGCTCACCCGCTCGCCGTCAATGGTGGTGGTGTCGAATTCCGCGACCGCGTCGCCCGCCCCGAGGATCGGCACGACCCGCTCACCCGAACAACTTTGGCTGAGCCGGTCGAGGATCTCGGTATGCTCGCGCAGCCGCCGGATCAGTCCGAATGCGAACATCAGGTTGGCCAGGCCGAGCAGACCGGCGAAGGCGACCGCGGCGATGAGCACTGTCATACTGAGCTCCCTCATCCGCGGTTAACAGATGACACAGGTTCGCGACCGTACAGCGCAGTTGCAGGTGTAGCAGGTTCGCATCCGCCAGGTACCGGGGACGCGGGTGCACGGATCCCCGTAGCCACAGGCGCTGTAGACGCAGTCGCCGCACGGGCAGGCCCCGGCCGTCGCCTTCGGCAGCACGAAACTCACCAGGCGATCCGCCAAAACTCCGATGATGCCCATAACGAACTCCCTTCGGCTGTTGGTCTAGAGCCTGATCCGGGTCGGTACGGCGGCGCCAGGCATTCTCCCGTCAATTCACCATCAACTTCAGGCGGTACCGTGGCACGGGTGAACGATCCCTCGATCCGGCTGCGTCCGGTAGCCGAAGAAGACCTGCCCATACTGCGGCGACTCCGCACCGAGCCGTACCTGATCGGCCTGGACTGGGCCGGCTTCAGCGACGCGCAGGAACCCGCCCGCCGTTTCGCCGTGGACGGCTATCTCGGGCAGGAGGACGTGCTGCTCGTGGTCGAGATAGACAGTGACCGCGCGGCCGCCGGGTTCGTCAGCTACCGGGCCGGCGTCTACAGCGGGATGGCGAAGTATTGGGAGATCGGGATCGTCCTGTTGCCGGAGTGGCGTGGGCGCGGCATCGGGTGGCGCGCGCAAGCCATGCTGTGTGACTACCTGTTCAGCCACTCTCCGGCGCATCGCATCCAGGCCGGTACCCATCCGGAAAATGTCGCCGAGCAGAAGGCATTGGAGAAAGCAGGCTTCCAGTTGGAGGGTGTCATCCGCGCCTGCGAGTTCCGGGCCGGGCAGTGGCGCGACGGCTACCTCTACAGCCGTCTCCGCGACGACCCATCGCCGCTTAACTCTGCCCCTGGATGACCGTACCCGTGAACGGTGTCGGGGCTAGCGCGTGTTTCATAAGTGGTTCATAGCCATTCGTTGATTGCGGCGATGTTGAAGGTGGCCTGGTAGCGGACGGCGAGTTTGTCGTAGCGGGTGGCCAGGCCGCGGTTTCGTTTGAGCCGATTGATGCCGCACTCCAC
>DASUXL010000339.1:0-18784 GCA_036377915.1 Candidatus Limnocylindrales bacterium | reverse complement strand
GTGGAGTGCGGCATCAATCGGCTCAAACGAAACCGCGGCCTGGCCACCCGCTACGACAAACTCGCCGTCCGCTACCAGGCCACCTTCAACATCGCCGCAATCAACGAATGGCTATGAACCACTTATGAAACACGCGCTAGCTCGCCACCCGATCGGGCCGCGTGTAGATGTTCATCGACTCGCCGCGCAGGAAGCCGATGAGCGTCATGCCCGCCTCGGCGGCAAGGTCCACCGCGAGCGTGCTGGGGGCCGAGACGGCGGCGATGACGGGTGCGCCCGCCACCCACGCCTTCTGCGTCAGCTCGAAGCTGGCCCGGCCCGATAGCATCACGACGCAGCCCGCCAGCGGCAAACGTCCACTTTGGAACAACGTGCCGATCGCCTTGTCCATCGCGTTGTGCCGGCCCACGTCCTCGCGCGCCACGACCAGATCGCCGGCGGGGGTGAAGATGCCGACAGCGTGGCTGCCGCCGGTGCGCGAGAACCCGCGCTGCGCCTGCCGGAGCTTGTCGGGCAACGAGATCAGCGTCTCGCGCGACACGATCGCGGTGTCCGCCTCGACGTCGTGGTGCGAGTGGACCCGTACCGCGTCGATGCTCGCCTTGCCACAGACGCCGCAAGAGCTTGTGGTGTAGAAGTTCCGGGCCTCCAGATCCACGGTGGTGTGCCGCAGCACCACCTCCACCACATTGGCATTGTCGATACACAGCCGGGCGCTGGCCACCTGCGGCGGGCCGGCGATGATGCCCTCGGTGTAGAGGAACCCGAGCGCCAGCTCAAGTTCGTGCCCGGGGGTGCGCATCGTCACGGCCAGCGGCTTGTCGTTGACCCGGATCTCCAGCGGTTCCTCGACCGCGAGCATGTCCGGCGGGCGGCCGAACACCTGGCGGCGGGCGTAGGCATGGCTCATCTCTCTAGCCTCACGATAATCTGCTTGGAGGTGGGAGTGTTCGACCCGTGGGCCGTCGAGTCAAGCGGCACAAGCACATTCGCCTCCGGGAAGTAGGCGGCGGCGCAGCCGCGCGCGGTGGGATAGGCGACGACGCGGAATCGGGGCGCCCGCCGCTCGCCGTCGGCCCACTCCGAGACGATGTCGACGGTGTCGCCGTCGGCCAGGCCCAGGTCGGCCAGGTCCAGCGGGTTGACGAAAACCACCCTGCGGCCGTTCTTGATCCCCCGGTAACGGTCGTCGAGCCCGTAGATGGTGGTGTTGTACTGGTCGTGGCTGCGCACCGTTTGCAGGATCAACCGTCCATCCGGGACGGTCATCACCTCCAGCGGCGTCGGGGTGAAGTGCGCCTTGCCGTCCGGGGTGGGGAAGGTGCGGCTGTCGCGCGGTCCCTGCGCGAGGGTGAACCCTTCCCGTACCCGATGCTCGAAATCCTCGAAACCCGGGACGGTCTCGGCGATCACGGCACGGATCTGGCGATAGTCGTCCACATAGGAGCTCCAGTCCGCGCCCAGCGTGGCGCGGGCCATCCCGCAGATGATCGCCACCTCGGAGCGCAGCAGGGGCGAGGCCGGTTCGAGCTGGCCGCGCGAGGCGTGCACGGTCGACATCGAATCCTCGACCGTCACGAACTGCTCGCCCGAGCGCTGCACGTCGCGCTCGGTGCGGCCCAGGCAGGGCAGGATCAACGCGGTCTTGCCGGGGACCACGTGGGCCCGGTTCAGCTTGGTGGAGATGTGCACGGTCAGATCACAACCGGCCAGTGCCGCCTCGGTGACCGGCGTGTCCGGGGTGGCCGAGGCGAAGTTGCCGCCGAGCGAGACGAACACCTTTGCCCGCCCGTCGCGCATCGCCCGGATCGCCTCAACCGTGTCATAGCCCGGCTTGGCCGGGGCATCCTTGGCCCACGCGGGCGGGTGGTGGGCGATCCCCATCGTCCGGTCACCCTGCACGTTGGAGTGACCGCGTACGGGACACAGGCCGGCACCCGGCTTGCCGACCATGCCGCGAAGCAGCTGCACATTGACGATCTCGCGGATCGTGGCGACGGCGTCGCGTGACTGGGTCAGCCCCATTGCCCAGCACACGATCGTCGCGTCGCTGTCGGCGAACATCCGCGCCGCGCGCTCGATCTCGTCGAGCGAAAGGCCGGTCGCGGCCGTTGTCTTGTCGGCCTCGAACGGCAGGGCGGCATACTCGTCGAAGCCCGTTGTGTAGTTGTCAAGGAACTCGCGGTCGATCGCACCCCAGCCGCACAGCAGCAACCCGATCGCGCGGAACAGGGCGAGGTCGCCTCCGACCCGGATCGGCAGGTGCAGGTCTGACAGCGGCGTGCCCTTTCCGAGCACGCCACGGACATTCTGCGGATTCTTGAACCGCATCAGGCCCGCCTCGGGGAGCGGATTGACCGAGACAATTCTTGCCCCACGACGCTTGGCTTTTTCAAGGGCACTGAGCATCCTCGGATGATTAGTCCCTGGGTTCTGCCCGACGATCGCGATAAGTTTCGCGGCATGGATGTCATCGAGCGTCACCGTTCCTTTGCCGACACCGATCGTGCCGGTCAGCGCCACCCCGGACGACTCGTGGCACATGTTGCTGCAGTCCGGCAGGTTGTTGGTGCCATAGGAGCGGGCAAACAACTGGTAGAGAAAGGCGGCCTCGTTCGACGTCCGGCCAGAGGCATAAAACAGCGCCTGATCCGGCTCGACCGCGCCCAGGTGCGAGCCGATCAGCTCAAACGCCTCCTCCCACCCGATCGGGCGGTAGCGGTCGTCCGAGGAAATTTTGACCATCGGGGTGGTGAGCCTGCCCTGACGGCCGAGCCAGTGGTCATCCCGAGCGGCGAGGTCGGCCAGGTCATGGCGGGCAAAGAAGTCCGGGGTCACCCGGCGCTCGGTCGCCTCCTCGGCCACCGCCTTCGCCCCGTTCTCGCAGAACTCCATGGCAGAGCGATGCTTCGGCTCCGGCCAGGCGCACCCCGGGCAATCAAAACCGTCCGCCTGGTTCACCTTTAAGAGAGGCAAAGCTGTGCGGGTACCCCTTAAGAACTTAAGACCGTGGAAAACGCCCGGCAATCCGGCCGCCACAGACTTGGGCGCACCGACTTTCAGCTGCGTTGGCTTCTTCGCCATAGCGCGATTATCCTCTGCGAGTCTTTCTCGTGAACGATGTCGAGAACGACATTACGAGGGACATCGCCAAACGACCTCTTGGAAGGGGCGTCATGCGTGAATGGATCGCGGTCCTGCTTGCCGTGCTGGGCGCACTGATGGTGCTGGCCGGCGCCACGATTACCGTGGTCAAGACGGTCGGTCCGGTTCAGGTGGACGAGACTGCACCGGGCAACGCCATCGTGAAGCGGTTCCGTCGCCTCAACGGCGCCGACCGTCTCGTGCTCTGGGGCGTCGTCCTGCTTTTCATGGCGGCGATCGCCGCAGGTGCCATCTCGTTCAACTTTGGTGCTGAAGCAGGGACCGGCTAAGCGTCGGGACCCCCTGCCTTGGTGCGGGAGGCAGGGGGACTATTCTGCGGTGCGAGGTACGTGATCAGCCACAGGAGGCAAGACGTGACCACCGTCGCACCGCAACCCATAGCGACACGGGCTTATCCGGTCCACAAGCCGGTCAAAGGTTCGGCGCTGGCTCGCCTTCTGCGCACCACGGATGCGAAGCAGATCGGGATCATGTATATGGTCACGTCCTTCGTGTTCTTCCTGGTCGGCGGGTTCATGGCATTGCTGATGCGCGCCGAGCTCGCCCAGCCGGGCATCGCCTTCCTCACCCCGGAACAGTTCAACCAGCTGTTCACCATGCACGGCACCATCATGCTGCTGTTCTTCGCCACACCGATCGTGTTCGCGTTCGCCAACTTCGTGGTGCCGCTTCAGATCGGCGCCCCCGACGTGTCGTTCCCGCGGCTGAACGCGTTCGCCTACTGGCTTTACGCCTTCGGCGGCAGCATGACCCTCCTGGGCTTCTTCACCCCAGACGGCGCCGCCGACTTCGGCTGGTTCGCCTACGCGCCGCTCAACGACGCCATCAACTCGCCGGGCGTCGGCGCCGACCTGTGGATCATCGGCCTGGTCATCTCCGGTCTGGGCACCATCCTCGGCGCGGTCAACATGATCACGACGATCCTGACGCTGCGCGCGCCGGGCATGACCATGTTCCGGATGTCCATCTTCACCTGGAACATCCTGGTCACCTCGCTGCTCGTGCTGATGGTCTTCCCGCTGCTGGCCGCGGCCCTGCTGGCGCTGCTCGCCGACCGCCGCCTCGGCGCCCACGTCTTCGACCCCGCCACCGGCGGCCCGCTGCTCTGGCAGCACCTGTTCTGGTTCTTCGGCCACCCCGAGGTGTACATCGTCGCGCTGCCGTTCTTCGGCATCATCTCCGAGGTCATCCCGGTCTTCAGCCGCAAGCCCATCTTCGGGTACACCGGCCTGGTCGCCGCGACCATCGGCATCGCCGCCCTGTCGATGAGCGTGTGGGCGCACCACATGTTCGCCACCGGCCAGGTGCTCCTGCCGTTCTTCTCCTTCCTCAGCTTCATGATTGCCGTACCGACGGGGATGAAGTTCTTCAACTGGATCGGCACCATGTGGCGAGGGCAGCTGACGTTCGAGACGCCGATGCTGTTCGCCATCGGCTTCCTGGTCACCTTCCTGTTCGGCGGCCTGTCCGGCGTGCTGCTGGCCAGCCCGCCGGTGGACTTCCACGTCTCCGACTCCTACTTCGTGGTGGCCCACTTCCACTACGTGCTCTTCGGCACCATCGTGTTCGCCGTCTACGCGGGCGTGTACTTCTGGTTCCCGAAGATGTTCGGCCGCATGCTCGACGAGCGCCTCGGCAAGGTCCACTTCTGGCTGACGATCATCGGGTTCAACGCGACGTTCCTGGTGCAGCACTGGCTCGGAAACGAGGGCATGCCCCGGCGGTACGCCGACTACCTGCCCTCCGACGGATTCACCACGCTCAACACCATCTCCACCGTCGGCGCCTTCATCCTCGGCGCGTCCACCCTGCCGTTCCTGTACAACGTGTGGAAGTCGTACCGCACCGGGCCGGTCGTGAACGTCGACGACCCGTGGGGCCACGGCAACTCGCTGGAGTGGGCGACCTCCTGCCCGCCACCGCTGCGCAACTTCGACCGCATGCCGCGGATCCGCTCCGAGCGGCCCGCCTTCGACGCCAAATTCCCGGAGCTGGCCGTCAGCACCGGAAAGATGGCACCGGCGATCGCCGCCCGCGAGACCGCGGTCGAGCGGGAAGCCGATCGGACCTAGCAACGCCGATCGGAGGAGCCAGCCACGCCGATCGGGGGTGCGGCGGCGACTTCGATGTCCTCAGTGGTGGAACAGCCGCAGGCCGGTGCGGGCCAGAGCGATCTGATACTCGCGGCACGCTTCCTCGACTTCGCCGGAGCGGATCGATCCTCCCGGTTCGGCGATGTAGCCGACGCCATGCCGATGGGCATGGTCGACGTTGTCGCGGAATGGCAGGGCTCCGTCGGAGACGAACGCCACCCGCGTCAGGCCCCGCAGCCACTGCGTGCGCTGTTGGTCTGTCAGCTCGGGTGCGGGGGTGGACAGTACTGTCGACATGCGTCTGGTCTCGTCAGGGGTGAGGTCGCCCTCGATGAAGCGGGTCTGCCAGTTGATCCGGTCCTGGCGCCGGATGTGCGGCTGGAAGGCGAGTGCACGGGCTGCCGGGTGGCGTCGCAGCCACCAGGTGTCGGTCTTCGCCCCGGCCAGGCGGGTGCAGTCGACGCGGGACTGCTGGCCGGCGCCGATCCCCAGGGTCGCCCCGTCGCGTAGGTAGCACACGGAGTTGGACTGGGTGTAGCGCAGTACGGCCAGGCCCAGCAGGAGATCCTCCGCTGCCGTCGCGGGCAACGTGCCGCACACGACGTCGTCCAGCAGCGTGGTGGAGAGCGTCACGTCGTGGCGCTGCTGGGTCAGCCGCAGGCCGAACACCTCCCGTGCCTCGTGCTGCGGGGGCGTGTAGCTCTCGTCGGCCTCCATGACCAGGAACCGGCCGTCCTTCTTCCTGCCGAGCGTCGCGACGGTGCCGGGAGCGTAGCCGGGGGCGATGATGCCGTCGCAGACCACGCCGGTCAGCAGGTCGGCGAGTTCGGAGTCGACCGGGTGCGACACGGCGGCGAAATCGCCGTAGGAGGACTTCGGATCGGCATCGCGGGCCCGCAGGTAGGCGCTGGTGAGCGCCCCGACACCCGCGCGGTCGATGCCGTAGAGCTCAGCGATGACGTCATCGACGGGCCCGGCCACCGCGGCCCCGGCGGGCGAGACGTGCTTGAACGACGTAGCGGCCGGTCGGTGCAGCGCCCGGCCGGCCTCCAGCACCAGTTGCCAGCTGTTGAGCGCGTCGAGCATGTTGATGTAGGACGGGCTGCCCCGCAGCACCCGGACCGGCCATCGGCCGGGCTGCACCGGTGTGGCAGCGGCCGCCCGTTGCTGCGGGTTGATTCCGTAACGCAGATCCACGTCAAAACCTCCTGTGTCGGCCTGTGTCAGTCGGAGATCACTGACGCAGGCGCCCAGGCGGTCGACGCTCACGCGGGAAAGCGGCCGCTCCCCGGTGGTTGTCCACCTTCGCCAGTCGCGGCCAGGCCAGATCCTACCCGCGGCGCCCATGGGCGGTGAGGACAGCCGGACGTTGCATGCCGGGGGTCAGGCGGCCGGTTCCAGCTCCGGCGCGGGGGCCTGTGATGGTGACATGGTGCGGGAGCGGCGCGGCCAGAAGGGCAGGGCGAGCGCGACGAGGAGGGTACCGGCGGCGCCCGCGGTGACGAAGCCCCAACCCGGGCCGAAAGCGTCGATGATGGCCCCGGAGACCGGTGCGCCCGTGGCGATGCCGATGGTTAGAGCCGTGCCGTGCCAGCCCATCGCTTCGCCGCGCGCCCCGGCCGGTATCCACTTGCTCATGGTGTCCACAGTGGACGCGAGCGATGGGGCGCAGAGCAGGCCGGTGGGGATCAGCGCGAGGATGAGCCACCACCACGAGACGCCGGAAAGCAGCCCGAGCGGGATGGTCAGCAACCCCAGACCGGAGATCAGGGTGAGCGGGGAAAGGGTCCGTGGCAGGGCACCATAGACGAAGCCGCCGATCAGGGAGTACAGGCACCACAGGCCGATCACCAGACCGGTGAACGAGGTCGCGTCCCCGTTGTTGAGCACCGCGACCACGGACAGCTCGGTCGCGGACAGGATGAACGTGGTCGCGGCGGTGATCGCCAGCAGCGCCCACAGGCTGGGGGTGAGCCACTGGCGGCGCGGGATCGCGGGCGCGCCCGCCCCGACCGAGGCTTCCTCTTCCGCCGAGCGGATCGGCGGGTTGAGCAGGATGAGCGAGATTCCCGCGACGACCATGCCGCCGCCGACGAAGTACATGGTGAGGTGGCTGCCCAAGCCGGTGACCGCGGCGACGGCGAGGGCCGGGCCGAGCATGTAGGACAGCTCGACGGCCATGGAGTCGATGGCGAAGGCGGTGCGCCGCTGGTCGACCGGGGTGAGCGCGGCGACGAACTGGCGCATGATGCTGAAGATCGGGATGCTGAGGGTGCCGGCGATGAAGGCGAACACGACCAGCAGCGGGTAGCTCAGCTGCGGTGCGACCAGCCAGTACACGCCCTGGCAGGCGGTGGCAACGATCATGATCGGGCGCATGCCGAGGCGGTCGATCAGGCGCCCGGCGATCGGGCCGCCGAGACCGGCACCTGCCATGCCCAGCGCGCCGGCCACACCCGCGGCGGCGTAATCAAGGTGCAGTGCCGTGATTACGTGCAGGGTGATGGTCATGCCGGCGGCGGTGGCGGGGATGCGGGCCAGGAAGCCGATCAGCGTCAGAAGCTTGAGACCGGGCAGGCTCAGGACTTGTTTGTAAGGTGCGATATCCATGACTGGTCGGTACCTCCAGGAGTGAGTCTGCCTGAAGGCACCGACACTTTTCCAACCTGTTAGTCGAGAGCTACGCCACCGGCGCGCATCTCGTCGAGGGCGCGGGTGGTGGTTTCGGGGGCGACCCCGGCGGTCATTTCGAGCAGAACCTTGGTGTGGAAGCCTTCCCGGGCGGCGTCGAGGGCGGTGGCGCGCACGCAGTGGTCGGTGGCGATGCCGACGACGTCGACCGAGTCGACGTCATGCAGGCGCAGCCAGGCGGCAAGGCCGATGCTGCCGGCGTGGCCCTCGAACCCCGAGTAGGCCGCGGCGTTCTCGCCCTTGAGGAACACCGCCTCGATGCGGTCGGTGTCAAGGTTGGGATGGAAGTCCGAACCGGGTGTGCCGGCGACGCAGTGGGCCGGCCAACTGTCCACATAGTCCGGTGAGCTGTCGAAGTGGGGGCCGGGGTCGACGTGGTAATCCTTGGTCGCGACGATGTGGTCCCAGCCCCCGGACTCGAGCGCGGACGAGATGGCGGTGGCGACCGCGGCGCCGCCCTCGACCGGCAGGGAGCCGCCTTCGCAGAAGTCGTTCTGGACGTCGACGATGATGAGCGCACGGGCCATGTCTGTCACTCCTGGATCACGGGAACGGCCGGATCTCCTTGGGAAAGCTTAAGCCCTTCCCAGGGTATCGAGATCAAGCAGTCGCGGAGGTGGTCGCGGCTCTGCTCCAGCGTGGGGACGTCATCAAGGATCTTGCCGTCGGTGATGAAGGTGCGCTGGAGCAGGCGGTCGTTGGGTTGTGTGGCCGGCTTGCCCTGGGAGACAACGACTTCTTCGATCGCGGTGCCGGTTGGCTTGTGGCGGCGGACCGCGGTCTTGCGGCCGCCGACGGTGCGCTTGTTCTCTGATCGTTTGACCACCGGGCGGCCCTCGACCTCGACGAGCTTGTAGACCAGGCTGGCGGTGGGTGCGCCGGAGCCGGTGACCACGGCCGTGCCGGCGCCGTAGGCGTCGACCGGTTCGGCGCGCAGCGCGGCGATCGCGTACTCGTCAAGGTCACCGCTGACGACGATCTTCACGTCGGGTGCGCCAAGCTCGTCGAGGAGCGCGCGGGACTGGGCGGCCAGGACCGACAGGTCGCCGGAGTCGATGCGGATCGAGCGGAGGCGAGGACCTGCCACCTCGATGGCGTTGCGGATGCCTTGGGTGATGTCGTAGGTGTCCACGAGCAGGGTGGTGTCGTGCCCGAGGGTCAGCAGTTGCGAGGCGAAGGCGGTCTGCTCGTCGTCGTGCAGCAGCGTGAAGGCGTGCGCGGCGGTGCCGGCCGTCGGGATGCCATAGCGCAGGCCGGCGGCAAGGTTGGAGGTGGAGGCGAAGCCGGCGAGGTAGGCGGCGCGGGCCGCGGCGACCGCGGCTTCCTCGTGGGTGCGCCGCGACCCCATCTCGATCAAGGGTCGGCCCTTGGCGGCGGTGACCATGCGCGCCGCGGCGGCGGCGATCGCGCAGTCGTGGTTGAGCACGGACAGGACAAGGGTTTCGAGCACCACGCACTCCGCGAAACCGCCCGAAACTCCTAATATTGGGCTATTTGGAAAAAAGAGCTCACCTTCCGGGTACCCCCAGATGTCGCCCTTGAATTTGAAAGAGCTTAACCATTGGGCCGTTTCGTCATTGATGACCCGGGTTCGAACTAAAAAATCGATCTCGTCGCGGTCGAAGCGAAACTCGCGCAGCAGGTCAAGCAGGCGCCCGACCCCGGCGACGACACCGTAGCGGCGACCGGGCGGCAGGCGCCTGGCGAACACCTCGAAAACGCAGCTCCGGGCGGCCGTGCCGTCCCTGAGAGCGGCGCCCACCATGGTCAGCTCATAGTGGTCGGTCAGCAGTCCCGGAGATCCACGCACCTGCACAGCGTAGGGGTTGCGGGTGGTCGCTGTACGCCTCAACCGATCGTAGGATGGGGGGCGTGACCGCCGCCCCGCAGACGACGCCGAGCCGAACAGAGCGTCCCGAGTTTGTCGAGGAGTCGGAGTTCGCCCGGCCCTGGGTAACCATCGTGCACAACGACCCGGTCAACCTCATGAGCTACGTGACCTGGGTGTTTCAGCAGCTCTTCGGCTATCCCAAGGACAAGGCCGAATTGTTGATGCTCGATGTCCACCACAAGGGAAAGGCGGTGGTGAGTGCCGGCGCCCGTGAGCGCATGGAGCACGACGCCTCCCGTCTTCACTCGTACGGACTGTGGGCGACGGTGGACAAGCAGTGACCCTGTTCAAGCGCCGGGGCGCGGTCTGCATCGCCACGCTGCAAGCAGACGAGGTCAAGGTGCTGCGCAAGGTCGCCGAGGAGGTTGTCGGCCTGCTCACCGAGGGTTTCGACCACTCCGACCCGGTGGTGGGAAGGCTGTTCCCCGACGTTTATCCGGAGGCGCCCCGCGAGTCGGCCGAGTTCCGGCGGTTCACCGAGGGCGATCTCAAGACCTCCAAAATCGATCAGGCGGGCGCGATCCTGGCGGCGCTGCCGGAGGAGGGGTCGGGAGAGGTCCGGCTTGATGCGGAAGCGGCGCAGGCCTGGTTGCGGGCGTTGAACGACGCCCGGCTGGCGCTGGGGATAAGGCTGGAGATCACGGACGACACGGTGCTGGAGGCGGAGCTGGACAAGGCGCTCGCCGAGGATCCGCAGTCGGCGCGGGTTTTCCAGCTGAGCGTCTACTCGTATCTGGGGTATTTACAGGATTCGTTGCTTACCGCTTATACGGCGTAGCCGGATGAAGGGTGCGTGAGTAGCGTCACCGGGTTGAAAGTTGGCCGGATCGGTAAGATTTTTGCGTGCTGACCATCGAGCAGGCGATCCTGGATGCGATCGTTGCCCACGCCCGCCGGGATCACCCGGACGAGGCATGCGGCATCGTCGCGGGGCCGGTCGGCTCGGACACCCCGACCAGGCACATCCCGATGGAGAACGCTGCGCGATCCATGACGTTCTATGAGTTCGACTCCATGGAGCAGCTTCGGGTGTGGCGGGAGATGGACGAGCGGGACGAGGAGCCCATCGTCATCTACCACTCCCACACCGCGACCGAGGCCTATCCCTCGCGCACCGACATCAGCCTGGCCGCCGAGCCCGGGGCACACTACGTTCTCGTCTCAACCCGTGAGCCCGGTTCGACCGAGATACGGTCCTTCCGTATCCTTGACGGCGTGGTTAAGGAAGAGCCGGTTAACGCCGTGCAGTCGTACATGTTTGGGCAGACCCCAAACAGCGTGGATTACGAGTGTCGCAGCTAGTTCTGCCAGCCTCGTTAATCCCAGTCGACAACTTTCTTCCTTAGGAGCTGAAATAATCATGGCTATCGACGTTCGCATCCCCACGATTCTGCGATCATTCACCGGCGGGTCCAAGGCGGTGAGCGGCTCGGGCGAAACCCTTGCCGAACTGCTGGACGATCTTGATGCCCGGCATCCGGGCGTCAAGGGGCGGCTGATCACGCCCGAGGGCGGGCTGCACCGATTCGTCAACATCTACGTCAACGACGAGGACGTGCGCTTCCTCGGCTCGCTGGACGCCAAGCTCAACGACGGCGACACGGTGACCATCCTGCCCGCGGTGGCCGGTGGCGCCTTCGGCATCGCGGCGGCGCTGGCGCTCAGAGGCTAACGGCCATGGCTCGATATGAGTCGCTTTTGGACCTGTGCGGAGACACGCCGCTGGTTGGGCTTCCGCGGCTGTCGCCGTCGGCTGATGTGCGGATCTGGGCCAAACTTGAAGACCGGAACCCGACGGGAAGTGTGAAAGACCGCGCGGCCACGTACATGGTCCGCGCGGCCGAGGCCGACGGGCGGCTGCGGCCGGGCGCGACCATATTGGAGCCCACGAGCGGCAACACCGGCATCGCGCTGGCAATGGTGGCCAAGCTTCAGGGGTACCGGTTGGTGTGCGTGATGCCGGAGAACGTTTCGACGGAGCGCATCCAACTGCTGCGCATGTACGGCGCGGAGATCATCTTCTCGCCGGCGGCGGGCGGGTCGAATCAGGCGGTGGCGACGGCCAAGCAGATCGCGGCCGAACATCCGGACTGGGTAATGCTTTACCAGTACGGAAACGAGGCCAACGCGCGGGCGCATTACGAGACGACCGGGCCCGAGCTGTTGCGCGATCTGCCGACTATCACTCACTTTGTGGCTGGATTGGGGACGACCGGGACGCTGATGGGCACCGGGCGGTATCTAAGGGAGAAGAACCCGGATATTCAGGTCATCGCGGCCGAGCCCAGGTATGGCGAGCTGGTCTATGGGCTCAGGAACATTGATGAGGGTTACGTCCCGGAGCTTTATGACGCCAGTGTTCTCAGCCGGCGATTTTCAGTGGGGACCAGGGACGCCGTGCTCAGGACGAGACAGCTGGTCGAGGTCGAAGGCCTGTTCGTCGGGTTCTCGACGGGAGCGGTATTCCACGCGGCACTGGCCGCGGCGCACGAGGCGGTAAAAGCGGGCCGGAAGGCGGATGTCGCCTTCCTGGTAGCCGACGCGGGATGGAAGTACCTGTCGACGGGTGGGTATACGGGCACGCTCGCCGACGCCGAGTCGTCGCTGGAAGGGCAACTCTGGGCTTAACTTAATGGGATGAGATAGACCATCGCGACGTTCGCCGTCAAAAGCAGCGTCGCGATCGTCATCAGGTACCACGGAAGGAAAGAGCGGTGGATAGACGAGAACGCCGCCACCATCAAGGAAACGCCGAGCAGCCCCAGGGTCGCCGCTGAGAACGGGTACCACCAAGGGCCAGACCCGAACAGGAAAGTCACCGCCAGCCGCCCGGCCGGGATCAGACCGATAAATATCGAGATGGCCGCCCAAAGCGTGACGAGGAGAAGGCGGGCGTTCGACGGCGCCGCATGCTCCTCGGTGTGCAGGCGGAACCGGGACCCGATGGTGGCGCCCAGGCCACGGCGCTGGCTGGGTACTTCCGCGGGCGCGGTGGCGGGCGCGGTGGCGGGCGCGGGCGCGGTCGCTTTCCGTGTGTGCAAGACACTCACACAGAGTGCAACTGCGTCCTGTGATGCACGTTACGCCAAACGGACATCGATAACGCCAGGTCGCACCGGTCAGATGTCGCGTTCGTGACATGTCCGAGTTGACTCTTCGCCGGATGGGGGGTTGGCCAAGTAGGCTGCGCAGCGTGACGGCCGATCGTGACGCATCGCTTAACGGTCCCGCTTTCGGTGCGGGGCTTGACGGTGCCGCTTCCGGTGCGGGGCTTGACGGTGCCGCTTCCGGCGCGGAGGCCGACGGCGCGCGGGGTGTGGCCGCTTCCGGCGCGCGGGGTGTGGCCGCTTCCGGCGCGGGGCTCGACGGCGGCGCGGGGCTCGACGGCGGTGCGGCTTCCGGCGCGGGGCTTGACGGTGCCGCTTCCGGCGCGCGGGGTGTGGCCGCTTCCGGCGGGGAGGCCGACGGCGCGCGGGGTGTGGCCGCTTCCGGCGGGGAGGCCGACGGCGCGCGGGGTGTGGCCGCGTTCGAAGCGCCCATTGGCATATTCGACTCCGGCGTGGGCGGGCTCACCGTAGCCCGCGCAATCCTCGACCAGCTCCCGCACGAGCAGGTCATCTACCTGGCGGACACGGCACACATGCCGTACGGCCCCAAGCCCATCGCCGACGTGCGCGCCCACGCACTGCACTGCCTCGACGATCTCGTGGAGCGAGGCGTCAAACTCCTCGTGATCGCCTGCAACAGCGCTGCGGCCGCATGCCTGCACGACGCCCGGGAGCGCTACAGCATCCCGGTGGTCGAAGTGATCCGGCCCGCTGTGCGCCGAGCGGCCGCCGCCACACGCAACCACAAAGTCGGCGTGATCGGCACGATCGCCACCATCGCCTCCGGCGCGTACCAGGACTCCTTCGCCGCGGCGCCGCAGACGACGGTTACCGCCGTCGCCTGCCCACAGTTCGCTGAATTCGTCGAGCGGGGGATTACCTCGGGGCGGGCGCTGCTTGGACTGGCAAGCGCCTACCTTGAGCCGCTGCAGCGGGCCGGGGTGGACACGCTCGTGCTCGGCTGCACGCACTATCCATTGCTGACAGGCGTCATCAGCCTGGTGATGGGAGAGCAGGTGACTTTGGTGTCGAGCGCTGACGAGACCGCTCGTGACGTGTACCGGATCCTGGTCGAGAAAGACATGCTCCGCACGTCTGACGACCCACCCAGCCACGAGCTGCTGACCACCGGCGATTCGGAGATCTTCAATCGGCTGGCGAACCGCTTCCTCGGCGACCTTCGCCTGCGCCTGGCACACAAGGCGGCGGCATGAAACTCACCGTCCTCGGCTGCGCCGGCAGCTTCCCCGGCCCCGAGTCAGCGTGCTCCTCTTACCTTGTCGAGGCGGACGGGTTCCGGCTACTACTCGACTTCGGCGCCGGATCGATGTCGGCGCTGCAACGCTACGCGGGCCTAAAATCGGTCGACGCGATCGTCCTGAGCCACCTGCATTGCGACCACATGATGGACGCGACGTCGTACGTTGTGGTGCGGCGCTACGCGCCGGACGGGCCGTACCCGCCGATCCCGGTGTACGCGCCGGCCGGGGCGCCGGAGCGGATAGCGGCCGCGTACAGCCTGGAGGAGGGTCCGCTCGACGACGTATACAACTTCTACGCCCTGCAGCCGGGAAGCTTCCCGATCGGGCCGTTCCACGTCGTGGTGGACCGGGTGCAACATCCGGTGGAAACGTACGGTGTGCGCATCGAGCACAACGGGAAGGTGCTGACGTACAGCGGTGACACGGCGACGTGTGACGCGGTGGTGAGGCTGGCGTTGAACGCCGACCTGTTCCTGTGCGAGGCCAGCTATCTGGACGGGATGGACAACCCGCCCGGGCTGCACCTGACCGGCCGTGAGGCGGGCGAGTTGGCGACAAAGGCCGGTGCGGGCCGGCTGCTGCTGACCCATCTGGTGGCCGCCTGGGGTTCGGAGTCGGAGACGCTGGCGCACGCGGCGGAGGCCTTCGCCGGCCCGGTCGAGGTGGTCCGGCCCGGCTGCCGGTACGAGGTCTAAGCGCTAAGCGCACAGTCAGCCCTTTGGTGTGATCAGACCGGTCTCGTAGGCGTAGACAACAGCCTGCGTCCGGTCGCGAAGATCCAGCTTGATCAGAACCCGACTCACGTGGGTCTTGACGGTCTCCTCGCTGATCTTCAAGCGTTCGGCTATCTCGCCGTTGGAGATACCCTCCGCGACGAGGAGAAGGACTTCGGACTCGCGGGCGGTGAGGTTGCTGATCCCGTCGGCGGTGGTGGTTGGTACGGGTGTGCGGTGCCGGAGCCGTACCACCTCGGCGATGAGGCGCTTGGTGATGACGGGCGCGAGTAGCGCCTCGCCGGCCGCGACGACCCGGACAGCCGCGGCAAGCTCCTCGGCGGACACATCCTTGAGCAGGAACCCGCTGGCGCCCGCGCTCAGCGCGTCGTAGACGTACTCGTCGAGATCGAACGTGGTGAGCATGATGACGCGGGGCCGAGTGCCCGCCGCGGTGATCTGCCGGGTCGCCTCGATGCCGTCGAGCCCAGGCATCCGGATGTCCATGAGAATGACGTCGACCGGCTCGCGCAGGCAAAGATCGACAGCGGTCGCCCCATCGCTGGCGTCGCCGACGACGGTGATGTCGGGTTGGGCGCGCAGCATCGTGGCGAAGCCCTTGCGCACCACCTCGTGATCGTCGGCGACAGCCACCCGGATCGTCGTCGTCATGCCGGCTCGGTTTTGAGTGTTGGCTCGGTTTTGAGTGTTGGCTCGGTCTTGGGCGTCGGCTCGGTTTGCTTGGCTGCCCCGGGTTCCGCTGGCTCGGCCGACTCTGTTGGCCCTGCTGGTCCTGCTGGCTCGGCCGAGCCGGTCGAGCCGGCCGAGCCGGCCGAGTCGGCTGACTCGGTCTTGGGCGTCGGATTGGTTGGCTGGGCTGGCTCGGTTGGCAGGGCTGGCTCGGTTGGCTCGATTGGCTCGGTCTTAGGTGTGGGCTCGGCGGGCGCGGCTTGGCTGGGAGGTGTTGATTGGCCATTTAACTTCGCCTGGCCGGAAATCGGGAGTTCCGCTTCGACAAGGAAGCCGCCTCCCTCGGCGGGTCCGGCATGGAGCCGACCGCCCACCATGGCGGCGCGCTCGCGCATACCGACGAGACCGTATCCCTGCGGCGGCGCGTCGCCAGGCCCGGGGCCATCGTCAAGCACCTGAATGCGAAGGACATCCTCGTCGTAGAACATGATGACGCGCACGCGTGCGCCGGAAGCGTGGCGGCGAACGTTTGTAAGGGCTTCTTGAATTATCCGGTACCCACAAAGCTCCACCCCTGGAGGCAAAGCCCGCAGATCCCCGTTGACCTGCAGCGCCACTCGCATGCCGCCAGCCCTCGCCGTCGCTAGGAGTTCCTCCACTCGGTCGAGGTCGGGCTGCGGCGAACGGTCGGGTCGGTCCGGGACCGCGAGACGAACCGGATCAGGCTCCCGCCGCAACACCCCGAGCAGCCGCCGCATTTCGGTCAGTGCCTGCTTTCCGGTGTCGCGTATGGTCTCCAGGCTCATATGACCCTCGGGCCCGAGCCCGGGGGTGTCGATCCGTGCGGTCTCGGCCTGGACCACCATCATCGAGACATGATGGGCCACCACGTCGTGAAGCTCGCGGGCGATGCGCGAGCGCTCCGCCAGGACCGCGTGGTCGTAGCGGGCCTGTGCCGTCTCCTTCAACGCGGCGTTTCGTTCGGCGATGGCGCGCGTCCGCTCGGCCACCGCGCGTGAGCTCTCCTCGATGGCACGCCATCGCTCCTCGACGAGGCGCATGTGCTCGGCCACGGCCTGCCGGCGGTGGCGCTGGATGTCACCGACGACCACTGCCGTCAGTCCGAGGCAGAGGAGCAGCAGGGCGCCCCGGCCGTCATGATCCCCGCTGTAGGGATAGATGGCGTTGCCCGCCAGTGGAATCAGGGCGATGGCGGCGGCTCGGCGTCCGATGCGGGAGGCGACCAGATAGAGCACGACCAGTTGTCCAATGAGGACGGTTATCAGGCCGCGGCTGCTGATCGCCAGGACGGCGGCGGTGGCCACACATACGATCGCTGCGCTCACACCGAGAGCGTGGCGGCTCAGCAGAAGCGAGGCAGTGGCGGCGAAGCTGAGCGCGGTGACCATCGCCGGATCCGACCCGTCCGGAGCGGCGAAACGGGCCTCGGCCAAGGCGCCGACGATCAGGGCGATGGCGGCGGCGGGAAGCAAGTCGGGCCATCTGGCGATCCTCCCGTCACGCCCGAACCACTCGCCCAGCCAGTACATGCGGGTAGTCTCCCAGCCCTTGATGCGGCCCGCATCCCCGCTGAGAAGTAGCACTCAAGTGTGATACGAGATGGTCATCCAGCGTGACGCGCCTGCGGCGGTTGGGGGCCTACCGTCTAGCCATGACGACGACGACCGTGAATTCGAGTTCGGCTACTCCGTTCACGCGGCGAGGCTTGATCACCGTGGGTGGGGGATTGGCGATGTCCGCCACGCTGCTGCCGCGAGCGGCGGCCGAAGCGGCACCATCCATGGCTGGGCTGGTGCTGAGCCTGCCCGCGCCGACCGGGCGGCATCCGGTCGGGACCAGGCTGCTGCACGTCACCGATCCCAGCCGCGTGGATCCGGTGGCGGGCGACGGGCGCATGCGGGAGATGATGATCCGGCTTTGGTACCCGACCACGTCCCGCCGCACCCGCCCGGATGCGAGATACCTGTCCCCGGTCCTGTCCAGCGTGCTGGTATCTCAGCTCAACGCGATCACCGGCATCTCGCTGCCGGAGGACCTGCTCACGTTTCGCACCCACAGCCGGCAGGACGCGCCGATCGCGGCCGACGCCTGCCGCCATACCGTGGTGTTCTCACCCGGGCTCGGCACCAACGCGGCCATCTACACGAATCTGATGGAAGAGTTGGCGAGCCGCGGGTATGTGGTCGCAGGCATAGACCACACCTTTGACGCGATAGTGGAGTTCCCCGACGGCCGTGTCGAACCGCCCGCTGAGAACGTGTCCGTCGACCTGTTGCTGACCGTGCGTACGGCCGACGTCACAACGGTCATCGATCGGCTGGGAGCCGACGGGATGAGCCGCGGCGGGGTCGCCGCCATCGGGCACTCCCTGGGTAGCTTGACCGCGGTACAGGCGATCCTGAACGACCCGCGTATCCGCGCGGGCGTGGCGCTCGACGGCAACCCACTCGGGCCGGCCAGCCTTGACCGGCCGTTCCTCATGCTGGGCAACGAGTCTCACCGGCGCTCCACCGACCCGGACTGGGCGGGTTTCTACGACCGGCTGCGCGGCTCGCGACTGCACCTGGTAGTGGCGGGCGCCGAGCATTACGACCTGAGCGACATCGCCGCGTTCAAGGCGGCAATCGACTTCGGGTCGGTGGCCGAGGTCGGCCCGATCGACGGCTTGCGCGCCATCGCCATCACCCGTGCGTACGTCGCGGCGTGGCTGGACTTCAGCCTCTCCGCTCGCGGCAGTCACCTGCTGCGTCGTGAGCCCGGGCGATTCCCGGAGGTGGACTTCCAGCCCTAGGGCCGGCGCGGCGGGGGAGAGGTCTGGCTTGAGAAGGGCCATTCCCGGCGTGGAGGGGCCACTCACGGTAGAGGCGAGGCCGACAGCGACCTGTGCGGCCGATCCCAGCGATAGAGGCCGGTCCTGGTGTGAGGGGGCCGGGTCCTGGTGTGAGGGGGCCGGTCCTGGTGTGGGTGGCCGGTCCTGGTGTGGGGGGCCGGTTCTGGTGTGGGGGGCCGGTTCTGGCGTGGGGGGCCGTGTCCTGGTGTGGGGGCCGTGTCCTGGTGTGGGGGGCCGGGGCCGGTTCTGGCGTGGGGGGGCCGGTCCTGGTGTGGGGGCCGGGTCCGGGTGTGGGGGGCCGGGTCCTGGTGTGGGGGGCCG
>DASUXL010000338.1:0-10465 GCA_036377915.1 Candidatus Limnocylindrales bacterium | reverse complement strand
CGCGAGCAGCTGATCCAGGCGCTCTGGGGGGCCGACCCGCCCGTCACCGCGGTCAAGTCGCTCAACCGTCATGTCGCGGTGGTGCGGCGTGCCCTGGACCGGGCCGGGCTCGACGGGGTGCTCGCCCGCTGCGATGAGGGGTTCACCCTGGAGGTACCGCGGGAAACCGTTGACGCGCAGCGATTCTCCGACGCGGTGGGCCGTGCCCGGAAGGCGTTGCGGGCGCGGGACCAGGGTGAGGCGATCGCGAATCTCCAAAGTGGACTCTCGCTGTGGCGGGGTGACGTGATGACCGGCTGCGCGCCCGCCGGCTGGGGCGCCGCCGACGCCGCCCGCCTGCGCGAGTTGCGCGTGCTCGCATCACAAGGGCTGTGGCAGGTCAAGCTGGGCCGGGGCGAGGTCGGCGATGCGGTTGCCGAACTGGAGCGGCTGGTCGCCGCGTACCCCCTGCAGGAAAGGTTCTGGGAGCTGCTGATGCTTGCCCTGTCCCGCAGCGGCCGCGGGTCCGAAGCCCTGCTCGCCTTCGACCGCCTCGCCGCGGTCCTCAAGGCGGAACTGGCGGTGGAGCCCAGCCCGCGCCTGTGCCGCCTGCGCGACCGCCTTATGTGACAAACTCGGCTTCCGTGAAGTCCGTCGTGGTTTTCACCGGCCTGCCCGGGACCGGGAAGTCGACCCTGGCCGAGGCGCTTGCCCGCCGGACCGGGGTTCCGGCGTTCGCGGGGGACTGGCTGATGGGTGCCCTGAAGCCGTCCGGTGTGCTGGCCGACCTTGAACGCGGCCCCTCGCTGGAGCTGTACTACCGTCTGCTTTGGACGCTCGCGAGCAGGCAGCTGATGCTGGACCAGTCCGCGGCGGTCGACTGCCTGGTCAACGAAACGATCGTCGCGGACTGGCGGGATCGGGCCGAGGCGCTCGAGGGACGGTTGCTCGTCATCCAGTGCGTCTGCGGCGACGAGGCCCTGCACCGCAGCCGGATCGAGGGGCGCAAACGCGGGATACCGGGCTGGCACGAGGTGGGATGGGATCACGTGCTGCGCATGCGGGAGGAGTTTCCACCGCTGCGCTCCCCGCACCTGGTGGTCGACGCGGTGAACGACCTGGACGGCAACGTCCGGGAAGTGCTTGACCTCATGCGAAACGGCGGCCAAGCCCGGGTTTAGCCGGACTTGACCGCCGCCTCTCGAGTGACCGGTAAGACGTTGGACTTACACGTCGAAGTAGAGCTGGAACTCGTGCGGGGTCGGGCGCAGCCGGACCGAGTCGATCTCGTTGGTGCGCTTCATGTCGACCCAGGTCTCGATCAGGTCCTGGGTGAAGACGCCACCGGCGAGCAGGTACTCGTGGTCGGCCTCAAGGCCGGTGAGCACCTCCGGAAGCGAACCGGGCACCTGGGTGACCTGGGCCGCCTCCTCCGGCGGCAGGTCGTAGAGGTCCTTGTCGACCGGGGCCGGCGGCTCGATCTTGTTCTTGACGCCGTCAAGGCCGGCCATCAGCATCGCCGAGAAGGCAAGGTACGGGTTGCTCGACGGGTCGGGGCAGCGGAACTCGATCCGCTTGGCCTTGGCGTTGGTGCCCGTCACCGGGATACGCGTGCAGGCGGAGCGGTTGCGCTGCGAGTAGACGAGGTTGACCGGCGCTTCGAAGCCGGGCACCAGGCGGCGGTACGAGTTGACCGTCGGGTTGGTGAACGCCAGCAGCGACGGCGCGTGGTGCAGCAGGCCGCCGATGTACCAGCGGGCCGTGTCGGACAGGCCGCCGTAGCCGGTCTCGTCGTAGAACAGCGGCTCGCCGCCCAGCCACAGGCTCTGGTGGGTGTGCATGCCGGAGCCGTTGTCGCCGAAGAGCGGTTTGGGCATGAACGTCGCGGTCTTGCCCGCCTGCCACGCCGTGTTCTTGATGGTGTACTTGAACAGCTGCATCTGGTCGCCGGCGGCGAGCAGCGTGCCGAACTTGTAGTTGATCTCAGCCTGGCCGGCCGTACCCACCTCGTGGTGGCCGCGCTCGACGGTGAAGCCCAGCTTGATCAGGTTGGTCACCATCTGGTCGCGCAGGTCGGCGTAGTGGTCGGTGGGGGCGACGGGGAAGTAGCCACCCTTGTAGCCGGGCTTGTAGCCGCGGTTGGGCTGGTCCCCGTCGGCGGCGCGGCCGGTGTTCCACGCGCCCTCGATCGAGTCGATGTGGTAGAACGCCTCGTTGGCCGCGGTGGAGTAGCGGATCGAGTCGAAGATGTAGAACTCGGCTTCGGCGCCGAAGTACGCGGTGTCGGCGATGCCGCTTGCCGCCAGGTAGGACTCGGCCTTCTTGGCCACGTTGCGGGGGTCACGCGAGTACGCCTCGCGGGTGAACGGGTCGTGGATGAAGAAGTTGAGCGCGAGCGTCTTCTGTGCCCGGAACGGGTCGACAAAGGCCGTGGTGACGTCCGGCAGCAGCAGCATGTCGGACTCGTGAATCGCCTGGAAGCCGCGGATCGAGGACCCGTCGAAGGCGAGACCATCCGTGAAGACCTTCGCATCGAAGGACTCGACCGGCACGGTGAAGAACTGCATCTGGCCGGGCAGATCACAGAAACGGACGTCGATGAACTTCACGCCCTCTGCTTTGAGGTACTGAAGCAGCTCCTCGGAATTGGCGAACAACACGTCCTCCTGAACAATCTCTGATTGGCTGGTGGCGACGCTAGAGCCGGTGGGTTGCCCGGTCGTGTCGCCTCTGTTTCGGCCGTGTTACGTCACCGCTAGATAGTCCTCACAACCGGGTGGGTAATCTTCCCTAGCGTGACTGCACCCACTCTGGCGCGCAGGTTCGGCGCGCTGCTGATCGACTGGCTGCTCTGCCTGCTTGTCTCGTACACGTTCGCCCATCCGTTCGCTGATCCATGGGCTCCCGTTCTTGTACTAATCGCAGAGTACGCCTTCTTCATCGGCCTGTTCGGGCAGACCCCGGGGATGAGGCTGGCGCGTTTCACCTGCACGGACACCGAGTCCGGGCGCCCGCCGGGCATCCCGCGGGCGGCGCTTCGCGGCCTGCTGCTCGCGCTGGTGATCCCCGCGATCCTGGGCTGGCATGACCGGGCGGCCCGCACGACGCTTCGCCTGCATTCGAACGAGCAGTCCTCGATGAAGAGCTAGGCCGCCAGGCGGCAAGGTCGCTAGATCGCTAGGCAGCCTCGCGCGCCTGGCGTTCCCCGCGTGCAGTGCGCACCTCGGCAAGCGCCGCTCCCGCGCCGGAGGTCAGTGCCTGCTCGGTGTCGTCGAGGAAGGTCAGGTCGGCGGTGACGTGGCGGGCGGCCGCGGTCAGCAGGAGCTTGACCATCACGTCGTGTGCCGGGTCTCGCCGCAGCTGTTCGAGGTTGCGCAGTTCGCGCAGCAGGTGCAGGCGCTGCGTGGCGATGACTCCGGACACCACCGAGGCGTCGCCGGTGCGGACCGCCGCCATCACCTTGAGGAAGAAGTCGTCGCGGAAGCCGGAGGTGCGTGGCGTGGGCGAGGTCAGCCAGGTGTCCAGCTCGGCGACGCCGGCCTCGGTCATCTCATAGACCACCCGGTCGGGTTTGACGCTCTGGGCGACCCGTGCGGAGCTGACATAACCGTCCCGGGACAGGCGCTCCAGCACCTGATAGAGGTGGCCGATGTTGAGCGCTCCCCACTGCGGCCCGACCGCCTGTTCGAAGGCGTTCTTCAGCTCGTAGCCGTGGCTGGGGCCCCCGCGCAGGAGGGCTAGCACCGCGTGCTGGATCGGCATGGGGAGAATCTTAGTAACGGGTCTTGCATTGTGACAATGTAAGCCCTCAGACTGTGCCGTGTGATCATGATGATCGGCAGCCGGCTGCGGCGCCGGCCCGGCCGTGCCGCCGCGCTCTTCGCCGGGATCCTCGCCGCCACCACGGGCTTCATCGTGCTCATGGGCGGCGTCGCCACTTCGCGCCTGCAGGTCACCCAGGAGGTGGAGACCAACTTCCGGGCCGCATACGACATCCTCGTGCGCCCACCCGGCTCGCGCACGGCGATCGAGGACGAGCGCGGCCTGGTCCGGCCCAACTACCTGTCCGGCCAGCTCGGCGGGATCACGCCCCAACAGTGGGAGCAGATCAAGCAGGTTCCAGGGGTGGAGCTTGCCGCGCCAATAGCCAACCTCGGCTTCGTCAGCACGTTCGGCTTCGAAGAGGTGGACCTGACGTCCTATGTGGACAAGTCACTTCACCGCCAGGTCATCCGGCTCTCCCCGACGTGGATCGCCGACCGCGGCCTGACAAAGGTGCCTGACGCGCCAATCTACGTCTACGTCACCAAGAATCCGCTCTACACCCCGGTTCGTCAGGAACAAACCACGGTGACCTACGAGGACGGCACCGTCCTCAAGCAGGCGGGCGGCTGCCTCGGGCTGCTGGAGCTCCTGCCGGACGGCGGCAAGGCAGAGGTCTGCGGCACGATGCCCGCTCCCTTCTCGCCGGGGGCCGGGGAAGCGTCGCGCACCTGGTTCCACGCGTTCCAGCTGATGCCCGACGGCCGGTTCGCCACCAAGACGGCGTTGCAAGCCACCGGCCTTGCCCCACAGGACCGGCTGATCTGCCAGATCGGTTGGTGGACGGTGGTCGGCGCGGCCGGGGTCGACCCCGAATCCGAGGCGCGTCTCGTCGGGCTCGACAAGACCGTCGTGAATGGACGGTACCTCGAAGCCAAGGAGCCGATGGGTGTCCGCACCCACACCTACGGTTCGCATCCCACCATCCCGGTGCTGGCTTCGACCAAACTCTATGACGAGGAGGGCTTCGCGCTCGACATCACCCGGCTCAGCGGCGAGGTGGCCGCGGCGCCGACCCGTGAGCGCTCCGACGGTCTGCGCGCGCGCCTCAAAGCCGAGGCCGGCGCGGGGCTCGGCCGCATCGAGCGGCAGCTGACCCGCAGACCCTTTGACCGGCCGGTGTTTTCCTGGGGCGACGACCGGCCCGAGCAAAACCTGCTCTGGTCCAACGTGCTCAGCGCCGGATCGACCAGCTACACCACCGGACCCGGCGGCGCACTCGTCCCGGTCGGCACGCCGGCCCCGCCGGACAGCGTCTGGACCGGCGGCCTGGTGGTGGTCCACAACGCCAACTCGCCGCCAGCCTTCGTCGGCGACAGCGCCTTCCGCGAGGTGGGCACCCTGCTGCGGCCGGACGACATCATCGAGTCGCAGTTCGTCGGCCAGTTCGACCCCACGCGCCTGACCGGTTTCTCCGAGGTGTCGCGCGCGCCGCTGGAGACCTATCAGGCTCCCGTCGCCACCGGGGCCGACGATCGCAGCCGGCAGCTTCTGGGAGATCAGCCTTTACAACCAAACAGCAACCTTGGGGGGTACCTCTCACAGCCGCCCCTGATCCTGACATCGCTCACGGCGGCCTCGGAACTGTTGCAGCGCACCGCATTCGGCAACGCCCCGATCTCGGCGGTGCGGGTGCGGGTCGCCGGGCTCGAAAGCTTCGACGAGCTGGGCCGCGAGCGCATCCGGGTGATCGCCGAACAGATCGCCCTGGCGACCGGGCTCGACGTCGACATCACCGCGGGCGCCTCGCCCTCGCCGCAGACGGTGGCGCTTCCCGCCGGCAAGTACGGCCGGCCGGAGCTGAACCTGTCGGAGGGATGGTCGCGCAAGGGCGTGGCGGTCGCCATCATCCAGGCCGTCGACCGCAAGAGCGCCGTGCTGTTCACCCTGATCCTCGCCGTGTGCCTGCTGTTCCTGGGCAACGCGCTCACCGCCGCCGTGCGCTCCCGCTGCGGCGAGCTGGGCGTGCTCGCCTGCCTCGGCTGGTCCCGGCCCCAGCTGGCCCGGCTGATCGTCGTCGAGGTGGGCGGGATCGGCCTGGCCGCCGGGGTGCTCTCCGCGCTCGTGGCCTGGCCGGTGTCCGGCTGGATCGGGGTGAGGGTCGGGATGTGGCAGCTGCTGGCGGCGGTACCCGTCGCATTAGGACTGTCCATTGTGGCCGCCATCGTCCCGGCGTGGCAGGCATCGCGCTCGGCACCCGTTCAGGCGATCACCGCATCGGGGGTGAGCGGGCGGCGCCGGGCTTGGGGGCGGCCGCGCACCATACTCGGGCTCGCCGTGCGCAACTGCCTGCGGCTGCGGGTCCGATCGGGGGTTGGAGTGGTGGCGATGGCGCTGGGCGTCGGCGCGCTCACGGTCATCGCCACACTCCAGTACGGCTTCCACGGGGAGATCACGGGCAGCCTGCTCGGGGACGCGGTGTCGGTGAAGGTGCGCGGGGTCGACACGGTCGCCGTCATCGCCACGGTCCTGCTCTCCGCGGCCGCGGTCGGTGACGTGCTCTACCTGAACGTGCGCGAGCGCTCCGCCGAACTGGCGGCGCTGCGCGCGTGCGGCTGGACCGACGGCGCGATCGCCCGGCTTGTTGCCTACGAAGGGGTACTGCTCGGCGCCACCGGGGCGGTCCTCGGCGCGGGCCTCGGACTGTATGGGGTGCAACGCTTTTCCGACGCGATGGGGCCGGATCTGGTCCGGGCCACCGTGATCACGGCGTTGATCGGGGTGGCGCTGGCGGCGGTGGCGGCCGTCGTCCCGGCGTGGCTTACCCGCCGCCTGCCCATGCCTCACCTTCTCGCACAGGAGTGATACCCGTGATCGTCGTATCGGATCTGACCAAGCGCTTCCGCACCGGCGGCACCGAGGTGACGGCGATCGACGGGGTCAGCGTCGAGATCGCCGAGGCCTCGATGGTGGCGATCTCCGGGCCGAGCGGTTCGGGCAAGTCCACGCTGCTGCATCTCATCGGCGCCATCGAGACCGCCGACTCGGGCACCATCACGGTCGGCGGACTTGAAGTGACCGCCCTGCGCCGCGGCGGGCTCGCCTCCTTCCGCCGCAACGTGGGTTTCGTCTTCCAGCGCTACCACCTCATCCCGACCCTGACGGCGCTGGACAACGTGGTGGCGCCGCTGATCCCGCAGCGGGTCCGCTTCGACAAGGCCGCCCGCGCAAGGGAAGTCCTTGCCGCCGTTGGCCTTCAGGGCCGCGAAAGCTCCGTGCCCGGGCAGCTGTCCGGCGGGCAGCAGCAGCGGGTCGCGATCGCCCGCGCGCTTGTCGCCTCGCCCGGCGTCATCCTCGCCGACGAGCCCACCGGCAACCTCGACTCGGCCACCGGCGGCGAGATCCTTGAGCTGCTGGCGCGGCTGCGCGCCGAGCACGGCACCACGGTGCTGATCGCCACGCACGAGCAGCACGTGGCGGCGGCCTGCGACCGGATGATCCGGCTGCGTGACGGGCGGCTGGTCGACGATCTGGACCTGAGCGGGGGAGAGCCGCCCGAGTCCACCCTGGCCAGGGTCAGCGGACTGCGCCTGACCTGAGGCAGTACCCCGCCGGGCGTCAGCGGCGCTTCAGCGCGCGCTGCCACCTTCGCATCCATGGATATGATTAGACACAGGATCGGCTGGGCGGCCGTGGTGGCGACCGCGGCGCTCGGCACGCTGCTCGCCGGGTCCGGCGTGGTGGCCGGACCCTTGGCCGGGCAGGTGACCGGCTCGGGTCCGGGCGGCTGCTACGACCCGGCCGACTTCGGGGCGATCCCGGACGATGGGCAGGACGACCGGGACCCCATCCAGCGGGCGATGAACGCCGCCACCGGAGCTGGCGGCGGCACCGTGTGCCTCAGCGACGGGCATTGGACCGTCACGCGGGCGCCGGCCGGTTCGTACAACAGCAAGGCGGCGCTGTCGACCCACGCCGCACACCTGTCCATCACCGGCACCGGACCCGGTACCGTCATAGAACTGGTGGGGGACCAGGGCAACGCGGCCACCTTCGTCATCTCGCTCGACCCGGGCGCCAGCGACATCGTCATCGAACGGCTCACCATCGACACCTCGGCGGCGAGCAACACCGAGGAGCAGACGCACGCCCTCCTGATCGGCTCCGGCATCTGCGCCGTCTCCAATGGCACCTGCTCGATGCCGATCTCCGACGTGACCGTGCGCGACGTGCGTTTCGTGCATCCGCCGCTGGCCGGCCACCGCAAGGGCGACTGCGTCGGGCTCCTCGGCAATCTGGAGACCACCCCGGTCAAACGCGTGACCATCGTCGGCTCGTCGTTCATCAACTGCGCCCGCTCCGGGATCGCGGTGCAGCGCAACGTCTTCTCGCTCGCGGTGCTCGGCAACCATTTCAGCGAGCAGATCGGCGATACGCCGTTCGACGGTGAGGCGAGCGGCGGTGGCTGGGATGAGGATCTGCGTCTGATCGGCAACTCGTTCGCCGGTTCGACCGTCACCTACAGCGCGGCCCTGACGTCGTACCGCCGAGCGACCATCACCGGCAACACCTTCAGCGGGCGAGGCCTGTTCCTCTACCGCACCCACGATGTCATCGTCGCCGACAACACCTTCGACGTGACGGCCATCTCGGAGGAGGGTGTCATCGGGACCGGCAACGTCGCCGACGGCGTCAAAATCGACAACAACCTGATCCGCCGCCACGGCGTCCCCGGGCCGGCGATCCGTGTCATGCCGCACAGCGGTGGGCTGCCGAGCAAGGTGTCGATCACCAACAACACCATCGTCGCCGACGGCGACTCCAGCGGGATCTACCTCGAATCCGGCCGCGACATCGGCATCCGGGACAACGACATCACGCTCGTCGACCCGGCGCCGAACGGGCAGGGCATCTCGCTGCGCGCGGGCGAGCCGATGGACCGGATCACGATCACCGGCAACACGGTCACCGGGCCGCTCTCCGCGACCGGCGGCAACACCTACTTCGCGGCGGTCCGCCTGGCGGCAAGCCCCAGCACGATCGGCCGGGTAACGGTGGCTTTGAACACCTCGATCGGCGCGATCCGTTCGCTGCACTGCGAACAGTCGGTCCCCGGCAACGGCAACTACCTCGCGCCGGTCATCTCGCTCGGCAACAGGTGGAACGTCCCGCCGGTCTGCGTAGCGACGATCCAATCCGGACAGTGAAGGATCGCTGTCGTCCGAACGAGATGTTCGGGACGACAGCGATCACGCTCTAGCCTTTATCGGCCGCGCATCTGCCGCATGGCACCCTTGGGCGGGCGGAACTCCTTGGGCAGCTGCCCCTTGGGCATGGTGGGACGGGCGGTCAGGGCGGTCAGCGCGCGGTCGAGCTGGTTGACGTCCTTGCCCGACAGGTTGCGCGGCAGGCGCAGCAGTGTCATGCGCAGCTTGCGGATCGGGACCTGACCCTCCTCGGCGCCGATGATGAAGTCATACATCGGGGCGTCACCGATCACCTTGCCCAGGCGGCGCTTCTGCTCACCGAGCATCGACCGCAGGCGGGCCGGGTTGCCCTCGGCGAGCAGGATCACGCCGGGGCGGCCGACCACGAGGTGCACCACGTCCATCTGCGTGGTGGCCGACAGCGGGCGCTCGATGTTGACCCGCCAGTCGCCGCGCATCTGGCTGACAAGCTGGGCGGCGGCGCCCGGCTGGCCCTCCATGTTGTTCATCATCGCGGCATTCGAACGCAGGTTCAGCACGATCAGCAGCGCCAGCAAGGCGATCATGACGCCGAGCGGGATCGCGAACCAGCCCCAGAGCATGACGGCCGGCACGGTCAGCGCAAGCGGGATGACAACCGCGGCGAAAGCCAGTGGGGCGAACCACTTGTCCTGCTTGGCGGTGAACTTGAACACCATGCCGATCTGCTTCAGCCGCGTGCCGAAGGAGACCTTCTCTTCCTGGGACTTTGCCATAAATATGAAGTCTAGTGTGCCGCGAGCGAGCGCGCCTCGAGCGCCTGGCGGTAGAGCCGGCCGGCCCGGTACGACGAGCGCACCAGCGGGCCGGACATCACACCGGCGAAGCCCAGCTCCTCGGCCTCCTCCCGCAGCTCGACGAACTCCTCGGGCTTGACCCAGCGCTCCACCGGGTGGTGCCGGGCGCTCGGCCGCAGGTACTGGGTGATGGTCAGCAGCTCGCAGCCTGCCTCGTGCAGGTCCCTGAGCGCCTGCGAGATCTCGGCACGCTCCTCGCCCAGCCCCAGGATCAGGTTGGACTTGGTGACCAGCCCGGCGGCGCGCGCCTGGGTGATGACGTCCAGCGAGCGCTCGTAGCGGAAAGCCGGGCGGATGCGCTTGAAGATGCGCGGCACCGTCTCGACGTTGTGCGCAAGCACCTCGGGGTGGGAGCCGAACACCTCGGCCAGCTGGCCGGGCTCGGCGTTGAAGTCGGGGATCAGCAGCTCGACGCCGCAACCGGGAAGCAGGGCGTGGATCTGGCGGACCGTCTCGGCATAGAGCCAGGCGCCGCCGTCGGGCAGGTCGTCGCGGGCGACACCGGTCACGGTGGCGTAGCGCAGGCCCATGGTCTTGACCGACTCGGCGACGCGGCGGGGCTCGTCGGCGTCGAACTCGGCCGGCTTGCCGGTGTCGATCTGGCAGAAGTCGCAGCGGCGGGTGCACTGGTCACCGCCGATGAGGAAGGTGGCCTCCTTGTCCTCCCAACACTCGTAGATG
>DASUXL010000337.1:0-5853 GCA_036377915.1 Candidatus Limnocylindrales bacterium | reverse complement strand
GATCTGCCGGCCGCAGTAACCTGACATCAAGGGGCCTCCTGACTGACGTGACGAACATTGACCACTTCCAGTGAACCGCGCAACGCGTGATCACCAGAAGCGCCACCAGGAGCGGAGGCCCCGCTCCTTCATCACATCAGGCTTGTGCCTGATCCAGATGTCTGATTCGGGTGGGGCACGCCTGATTTCGGGCGTGTGTAAGTCGAACGGGCGCGGGTTCCTATTCTTGCCGGTGTGTCCGATCCCGACCGTCTGAGCCGTGAGGAGCTGCTTGCCGCTCTCTCGCAGCGGGATGCGGTGATCGCCGCGCTGCTGGTCGAGATCGAGGCGCTCAAGCGTCGGGTGGGGATGGACTCGTCAAACTCGTCCATGCCGCCGGGTTCGGACGGGCCGGCGGCGCGGGCCAAGCGGGCCAAGGGCCGCAAGAAGAAGCCGTCGCCGCGTCGCCGTGGTGGGCAGGCCGGACACGAGGGTCACAGCCTGCAACGGGTGGTCCAGCCAGATCGAGTCGAAGTTGTGGCACCGCAATGCTGCGACGGCTGCGGTACGAGCCTGACCGGACGGGCTGCTGTGCCGGGACGGGTCGCCTGCAGGGTTCAGGTGTTCGACACGCCGCCGGTCAAGCTTGAGGGGACCGAGTACCAGATGCTGGCGGTGCCGTGTGTCGGCTGTGGGGTAGTGACCCGCGCGGCGGCACCGGCTGGGGTGGCCGGGCCGTGCTGCTACGGACCCAACGTGCGTGCGGCCACCGCGCTGTTGGCCTGCAACGGGCACATGAGCATCGAACGCGCCGCCGACCTGATGGGCGTGCTTTTGGACGCGCCGGTCTGCACCGGGTTCACCGGCGGTCTGATCGCGCGGCTGGCCAACACGCTGACCGGGTTCGAGACCAAACTCAGAGACGCGCTTCGGGCCGCACCGGTGATGCACCACGACGAGACCCCCGCCCGGGTCAGCGGCGACGATGACGACCGGCTGCTCTACGTCTACACCGCCCGTGCCAGCCAGTTGGTGTGGTTCGGCGCGGCCGACAATCGTGGCCACGACGCTCTCGACGGGTTCAAGATTCTCCCCCGGCTACCAAGGAACACTGGTGCGCGACGACTATCCCGTCGGCCAGCGCGACCAGCTCCTTGGTGCCGTCGACGCGCACGCCCAGAAACACCAGCAGGCACAGCTTCTCCTCGTCGAGGCGAATGTTGAGATGCACCCCGTCAGCCCACAGGTACACATATTCGACATGAGACAGGTCCCCGCCGGTTGAAGGCGCGAGCCTCGTCCTGCCACTGCGTGGTCAGCCGGGTGATGGTGGATGCGGACAACCCCGCGCCGCTGCCGAGGAACCCCTCCAGCGCGGGGCCGAAGTCCTTGCTGGGCAAGCCATTCAGGTACAACAGCGGCGATACCTCGGTGACCTTCGGCGACCTGCGGCACCACGCCGGCAGGATCGCCGAGGAGAACCGCTGCCGCTGACCCGTGACCTCGTCGACGCGCTTGTCGTTGACCCGCGGCGCGCGTACCCGCACCGCCCTGGCCGAGGTCAGCACCTCACGTTCCTGGGCGTATCCGTTGCGCGCCAACAACTCGCGGCCTTGATCATCCACCTCGCCGGCGTGAGCCGCGATGTAGGTGGCGACCTCGGCCTGCAACACGCCGGCATGACGATCTCGGTCTCGCCCGGCTACTTGGCGGTACGCAAGCGACCTGAGATGTATTTCGGTGTCGCGCGCGACGATCCCCCACTGACCATTTTGGATCAGCGTGCGGCAAGCCACAGCCTACAGACCTTCATGATCTAGGGTCTCGATCGCCAGCCTCGCTCCGCGACACGTGATCTACTCGCTGCTGTTCATTTCATCCGCGAACCCGCACCGATAGAAGATCGCTCGCGAAGCGAGCGCGTCGCCGTCTTAACAACCAACCCTCTTCCGTGTGCGCCGCATGTACCGATTTTGTAGAGAACCTATGTAGACCTTCGCTAGCTTCACCGCGTTCGGCAAGATCCGCCGGTGCCGGCGGCCGACGACCTACAGGGAGCTTGGGGCCATGGCGCGTATCGAGGACATGCTCGCGGGAATCGGCGACGACATCGATTTGGTGGACATCCGACTGCTCAAGGCGGGGCAGCCGGTGCGGTTGGGCGGCCTGAACGCCGCGCACGTCCGGCTCCTGGCCGAAGTTGAGCAGGAGCTGCCGCCGTTGGTGGTCCACCGTCCGTCGATGCGAGTAGTGGACGGTGCGCATCGGCTCACGGCGATGCGTAGCCGTGGCCTGGAACAGGTGCCGGTGGTGTACTTCGACGGCACCGAGGACGAGGCGTTCGTCATCGCCGTACGTCTCAACGTGGTCCACGGCAAGGCATTGCGCACCCGGGATCGGATCGCGGCGGCGCAGCGCATCCTGGCGGCCCATCCGGAGTGGTCGGACCGCTGGATCGCCGCCGTATGCTGCATCGCGCCGAGGACCGTCGCCGGACTGCGGGGGTGTTCAGCCGACAACGATCAGCACCTGAACACGCGCGTCGGCCGGGACGGCCGACGGTATCCGCTGACGACCCAAGAAGGCCGGCGGACCGCCGAGCAGATCATGCGGGACGAACCCGAAGCGAGCCTGCGCGAGGTGGCCCGGCGGGCCGGTGTGTCCGCCGGCACCGCCCTCGACGTGCGGCGCCGCCTCGCGCAGAACCCTGCCGAGACCGGACACTCCGCCGGCGCCAGACTTCGGGCGGCTCAGCGCTGGGGGACACCTGAGGATCATGGGCGTACCGCGCCGGCGACCCGCGGCCAGCTAGAGTGGCTCACACGTGAGCCGTCGCTGCGCTACACCGACCGCGGTCGCGCGCTGCTGCGACTGCTGTCGATGACTGTCGCCATCCTCGACGACTCGGGTCCAGCGGTGACCGCCGTTCCCGCCCACTGCCACCGGTCGTTGGCGGCGGTGGCCCGATCCTGCGCCGATAGCTGGCTGAGCCTCGTCGAGCAGCTCGTCTCCGCAATACCGGCACCGTCGGGCGAGCGCGTGGCCGCGGGCGGGCCGGGCGACGACGCAATGCGAGCCGCCTGAGCCACCCGGCCGGGGCTCAGCGCACCCGATACAGCGATGGGCCGCGGGGGTGACTGTTGTACGAGTCCACCGAGACCATGGTGATCGAGGAATTGTTGGCGGTGAGGATCTCCAGTGCGTTGACCGGCCAGATCGTGTCGTCCTCGAACAGAAAGGCGCCGGGTTTGCCGGTCGCGCCGATCGCCGTCTGTCCGACGTGGAGGCCCGCGCCGTGCGGGACCAGGTGGAACACCTCGGACGTGACGTTGACGCTGTTCTTGGTCAGCTCCAGGAGCGGGGAGAACGACGCGGATTGCAGGCGCTTGTTGCCGGTGACGAAGGTCGCTGGCAGTCCGGAGCTTTGCATCATGTATCCGTCATAGATGGCGCCGACCTTGCCCGCGGGCAGGTCCGCGCAGGTGGTGTCGGTGATGAGGTCCTGTCCGAAGTGGCGTAGGTAGTCCGGGTCGCCCTGCGGCGGCCGATTCGGCCTGACACGCCGGCCGGAGGCGTTGATGTAGTCCAGCGCAATGCGACCGCAGTTTGAGGCGAACGGCGGCAGCGAGTGCTTGTCCGGCTTGGACACGAGCCCCGGGCCTTCCACCCATGTCGCGGCGATCTCCAGGTCGTCCCGGATCATGTGGCTGAAGTCCGCAGCGAGGAAACGGACGTAGGTCTTGCCTGTCGTCTGGTTCGACAGAACGATCCAGGCGTCCAATGCGTCGGAGTACTGCATGTCGGCGCTGAACGAGCGGCTCACCAGGTAAGTGGCCTTGTTGGCGCTGGTTAGTGGCACCCAGCCGGAGGCGGTCGCGGTCTCCACCCCGGACTGGAAGGTGGGGTCGCTTGAGCGGATCGCATACTGCCGCGCGCCGTTGAGGCCGCTCATGTCGGTGTACATCATGTGGAACTTGCCATTGACGTAGCCTACGGTCGGCTGTCCGGCACCGTAGGTGTCGATGGTGGCATTCCTCGGCGTGACAATCGGACGGCCGCCGTTCAGCCTGGTCCAGTGGATGCCGTCGGGGCTTTGCGCGACACCGATCGAGGTACGCGAGTTCTCGAACCTGCCGAGTCCGCCGTAGTACATGTAGTAAGTGCTACGAACCCGGATGACGGACGGGTCGCAGGTGTGCAGTCCGTCGAATCCGGTGCTGCTCCCGGTGGGCTTGAAGACTGACTGGTAGTCGGCGCCGTTAGGGGCCCTGAACGGGCCGTTGATACTGTCGGATTCGGCGTACAGGATGTTGTCGCCGTTGATGCCGCCGCACCACCACATCCGGAATTTGCCGTCCTTCATCACGGTCGGCGCGTAGTTGTATGTTTCGGGGCCGGTCGCGACGAGCCCGGGGCTCTGGCGATGGGTGTTGGGATCCATATGGGTGGCGGTTGCCGCGGCGGCGCCGGGCGTGTCGATCGCCACAAAGGCTGTTGCTGTCACCAGCATGGTGCTGGCGTAGGACGCGAGTCTGGGAAGGACCCTCATTCTGCTTTCATTTCCTTCCGTAATCTGGAGGCTGACTGCCGTGCCTCAACGAGTTCAGCGATCTTGCGCGACCGTCCTGAGTCGCTGCGCGCTTCGGGCAAGGCATAGGCGACGCGGGAGGCCGCGCAAGATCGCCGGAAGTGGTGGTGTCAGTCGACGTAGAAGCCGCCGTCGTCGCGCTTGAGCTCGCCGATGATCGGGCGTCGCCTGTCGGTCTCAGGGTTGTACCAGTGCCAGACGACGCAGCGCCGGCCGTTTTGCGTGTAGAAGGCCGACATGCCGCCGGGGCCGGGGTGGTTGCCGGGCAGACCGCGGTACGGTCCGAGCCCGCCGGTGCCGTTGTAGCCGAAGTAAGGCTGGTTGACGCCGTCTCTCAGGAGGGTGCACCGGCTCGAGGGCAGCGGGCTCGTGCCGCAGTCCGCGATACCGGTCGCGTATCGGACGCTTCTCCAGTTGTTGCCGGAGAACATCAGGTAGTAGTGGTTTTCCCCGCCGAGGAAGATCGTGGGGTTTTCGATTACGTGGGTTTCTCCGGAGATGCGGGTGCTCTCCCAGACGAGGTCGGTGCTCTTCAACGCATCGACGCGAGTGTCCCAGATCGCGGACCCGTCCGCCCGGACCTGCACGATGGAGATGCCGGTGTTCGGCTTGGTGGTGATCGCGTCGTCCCGGTAGGTCACGTAGAGCCTACCGTTGGCGACGAATGGGTCGGCGTCGATGGCCCACCGGCCGGTGCTGGGGCAGGCCCACTCGCCCCGGTTGGTAAACGGAGATTTCGCCCCGCCGGAGGTGGCGTAGCCGATGCACTTCTGGCCGGTGCCGGCCTTCGTGGCCGTGTAGTACATGTAGAACGTGCCGTTGAACTCGGTCACGCCGGGGGCCCAGATGGCGTTGTCGTCGTCGTTCGGTTCTACCGCCCACGCGCCGGGGCCAGAGGGCAGTGCGTCACCGGCGAAGCAGTCGGACATGCCGACCGTGTCGCCCGAGCCGTGGTTGAGGAAGGGCACATACAGCGTCTTGTCGGCCGGGGCGCCGCATCGTGGACCGACACCTGGGCCGACAGTGGTGCCGTAGGTGACGTAGGTGCCGTCCCTGGCCTGCAGCGTGTCGGGATCCGCCAGGTTGCTGACTCCCGATGTGCCGGTGGACGCCAGCGCGGCGGTCGGCCCTTCCAGCGCGCCGAGCGTGACCGTTCCCGTGACAGCCAACACCAGGGCGGCTGCCGACGCGAGCAGGGATACATTCCTTGGTTTGGTCATGAACCCTCCTGTCGGGCACCCGAAGCCTTCTCCGGGTGGGGCAAATTTCGTCACATCTATACCGGC
>DASUXL010000336.1:0-46496 GCA_036377915.1 Candidatus Limnocylindrales bacterium | reverse complement strand
CAAGGCCGTGTAGTTAAGACTTCGCTGGCGCTGTCAAGGACTGGGCGGGGCCAGGATGTCGATGCCGATGGTGGCCTTGTAGCTGGTGCGGTTGGGGTTGGGACCGCGGGCTTGGTATTTGGAGATGGCGCGTTTGACGATGCGTGGGCTGACCCGTACGCGCCGGTCGGGCATCAGCTTGGCCAGTACCTGCCGGCCGATAGCGCCGATCAGATCGACGACGGTGCCGGCGATGATGTTCGAGGCTTGGATGAGCTGGTCGCGGGCGGTGTGCAGTGCGGTGGTGAAGCTGGCTCGGTCCGGGTCGATGCAGGCGGCCAGCGCCGTGTCGGCGATTGCCGTGCGTAGTAACTGGTAGACGATCAGCAGGGCGTAGACCTCTTGCTCGATACGGGTCGGGGTGCGGGCGCGTAGTACCCGGCCACCGAGGATCGTCGATTTCAGTTCCAGGTAACAGGTTTCGATTTCCCACCGTTCGTGATACAGCGTGGCCAGCTCGCTTGCGGGGTAACGGCGGTAGTCGAGCAGGGTGGTGATCCACCGGTAGTGCCCGGTGTGCCGACCCGCAGTGGTGGCGATCGCGATCTGCGCGTCGATGACGCGCACCTGGACGCCGCCGAAACGCGACAGCCAGGACCCGTCGCCCAGGCGGTGCAGCACCGGCAGTTTCGGGCCGCTGCTGCTGGTCTTGGCGCGGATCACCGCGTGTGCGCGGGTGTCGGCGACGGCGCGAAACAGTTTCCCGGCGGCGAAATTGCGGTCGGCCAACAGCAGCATGCCCTCGCGCAGGCTGGGCAGCAGCCGCCAGGCGTGGGTGGTCTCGCCGCTGCTGCACGGGCCGAACACCACGTCGATGATCGTGCGGGTGCCGCAGGCCAGCAGGGCCACCACCCGCACCAGTGGATAGCCGCAGCCGCCGTGGTTGCCGCCCTGTTTGGGAAACCGGGTGGTGTTGGCGTCGCTGTCGGGCACCGCCATCGTGGTCCCGTCCACCGCGCACACCAGCAGCCCTCGCCAGCGCACCGCGGCCGGGGCCGGGCCGCGCAGCAGGTCGAACAGCCACCGCAACGGTCGCACCCCGACCCGGGCACGGGCCTGCCACAACGCTTCCCTCGACGGGGCTTTCGGGGCACCGGCCCCCAGCCCCGCACACAACCGCGCCCAGACCTGCCCGTAACCCTGCCCCTCGAACAATGCGGCAGCCAGCAGCAGGTAGACCACGACACGCGAAGGCACGCGGCGTACCCGCGACCGGACGGTCTGGGTGGCAGCCAACGCTTCATCGACCATCTCGAACGGGATCAGCTGGGTCAGCTCGCCCAGATGACCCGGCGCGAACACCCCACCCGCCACGGTGATCGTGCGGGTGATGGCAGAATATGCAGACAGCGGAGCTCCCTTTGGTAGCGGTTGTCTTGGTAGGACAAGCCTTTCTACCGGAGCTCCGCTCCATCTACATACATCAACACACCCAATTGACACCGGCCCGCGAGCTTAACTACACGGCCTTGAGGCTAGCCCACTACATCGATCCGATCCGGCACTACGAACGTGTTGGTGGCGCTGGCGTTGCGGGTCCCGGTCACGCGCAGCCGGAACGTGTGGGTGCCGGCGGCAAGGACCGGGCTCGTCCACAGCAGCGCGTTGCCCTGGCGGGTGGCGTTGAAGAAGTCGACCATCACCTCCGGGCCGCCGTCGATCGAGACCGCTCCGATGCCGTGACGCGGATCCCGTACCCCATAAAATCGCAGCTGTGTCCCGGTGAACGTGAGGGTGGCGGTGTTGCCGGTGACGTTGCTCCAGGTGTTGGTCCCGGCGAACAGGTCTGCCCCGCACCCCGAACACGTCTGCCAGGCGCCGGTGAACGTCATCGCTCGATCGTCCAAAGTGGTGACGGTGGGTCCGCCGCCGGCCCGGCGCACCTGGAGGTTGGCCACAGCCGCGAACGCTTGGCCGCCAAGCGAACTGAGCGCCCGCAGCCGCACATACCGCCCCGCCTTCGGGGTGAAGCTGACCGTCTGCGTGGCGGTCGAGTTCGGGAAAGTGCCGCTCGCCACCGCCGCGCCCCAGTTCGTGCCGTCGGCGCTGACATAGAACTCGTACCCGGCGATCCGGCCGTTGGCGCTGTCCTGCCTTGGGGTGTAAAGGAAAGCGGAGACGTTGTAGCCGGCCCCCAGGTCGATTTGAATTTCATGGGGGTACGGATCCGTCGCCTCCTGCCAGCGAGAATGCCAGAAGGTCTGGGTGCTGCTGTCAAAGGCGCTCAGGCCCGGCCCGCTCAGGCTCTGCGGTTCGCCCTCAAGCTCCTGGCTGTCGACGAAGCGCAGGGACCATTCCGCTTGCGGGAGAAGGTCCCCCGGCGGTGGCGTGGCGGGCGGCGCGACGAACGCGGGCGCCGCCGACACGGAGATGGCGCGGTCGAGCGCGACCGTGCCGTTGCCGACCACGCGCACCCGCACGGTGTGCGAACCCTGGGCAAGCTGGCCGGTGGTGAAGAGCACGACGTCGCCGCGGCGGGCGGACGCCTGGAAGCTGACCGTCTGCTCGGCCCCGCCGTCCACCGAGATGGCGGCGGAGCCGTGGGTCGGGCCCTGCACGCCATAGATGACGCCGCGGTTGCCGGTGAAGCTGAAGGTGGCGGTGTCGTTGGCCGTATCGCTCCAGGTGTTGTCCTTACTGAACAGCTGGGAATCGCCGGTGACGGTCCAGCCGCTGCCCGCGTAGGACAGGTGCCGGTCGTTGAAGTCGAGCGGGAACCCGAACGTGTACGAACCGCTCACCGGCACGATCGGATCGGTGAACGCTTGCACCCCAACGCTTACCGGCGTCGCCGCGGCCAGCCCGGAGGCGCTCGCACCGACCGTGACGGTGCCGGTCTGGCCCAAGGCGGTCTTGGCGTAGACGGCACCCACGCCCGCCTCAAGGATCAACGGGTTCTCACCGACGAGGGCCCCGGGACCGGTGACGCTGAACGACACTTTGGCGTTGCTTGTGGGTACCCGCTGATTGTTTGAATCCAAAGCTTCTACCACGATCCGGGTCATGTCCGCCCCATCGGCGCGCAGCGATGTGTCATCGGCGCGCAGCACCAACCGGACCGGGGCACCCGGCGTGAATTTGGTGTCCGTGGCGACCAGCGAACCGCCGCTGTAGCAGTCGGCGCGAAGCGTGCCCGGAGCGCCGGTCACATTGCTGAACTGGAACAATGGATGCGGCATGCTGGGGTACAGGTTGGGGCTGATCCGGCCGCGTGAGGTCCCGTTGGCGAACAGCTCCACCTGCTGGCAGTTGCCGGCGACCAGGATGTTGCCGCTGGCCGTCCAGTAGCTGTTGATGGAGACGTAGGCCGGCGAATTGCGTTGCGACGCAAAGGCCGACGCGGCGAACTTGGGCACCCGATAGATGTCGGACACGCCGTGGTAGCAGGTGAAGTCGATGCACGACGGGCTGTCGAAGGTGGTGTTGTAGTCGAAGGCGGCCCAGGTCAGCGCGCCGGCGATGTTGGCCTTCTGGTGCGCCTGGTTCTCCACGTTGAGGTGGGTGTGCATGGTGGACAGCAGCACGCGCTCCGGATCCCAGCTGCGATCGGGGTTGGTGTGCCCGACCGCCTCGGTCACCAGCCACGGCAGCACGTTGGGATCCCTTGCCCCGCCGGAGAAGTCGTTGAACGTGTACACGTCCTCGAGGAACTCGCTGCCGACGAAGTTGCGGATGCCGCCGGTCGGGCGGGACGGATCCAGCTGGCGCGCAAGGTTGTTGGTGCGCGTGTAGAAGGCATTGTTGTCGCCGGACTCGTTGATGCGCACGCCCCACAGCACGATCGAGGGATGGTTGCGGTCGCGCATCACCATCTCGCGCACGTTCTCCACCGCGATGTCCTGCCAGGCGAGGTTGCCGATGTGGTTCCAGCCCGGAATCTCCTCCAGCACCATCAGCCCGATCTCGTCGGCCCGGTCGAGGAACTCCGGATCCTGCGGATAGTGGGAGGTGCGCACGATGTTCACGCCCAGGTCGAACTTGAGGATGTCGGCGTCCTTGACCTGCAAGCGGTTCGGGGCGGCCCGGCCGATGTAGGGGTAGGACTCGTGCCGGTTGAGGCCGCGCAGCTTGAACGGCGAACCGTTGAGATAGAACCGGCCGTCGGTGCGGTTGAACTGGATGGTGCGGATGCCGAAGCGGGTGCGGTGTTCGTCCACATAGGTCGATCCGTCGCGGACCTGGGTGTAGACCGTGTAGAGATACGGGTTGTCCGGGTGCCACAGGGTCGGGCTCGCGATTGTGCTTGTGCTATAGGCGAACTCGGCCGCGGAGTTGGCCGCGACGGTCTGGGTCGCGGTGCCGGTCGCCACCACGTTGTTGGTGTGGTCGACGACGCTCGTGGTGACCGTGACCGCCTTGGCGGCGTTGCTCGCGTTGCGGATCCTCGATCGGGCGTTGACGACATTGACGCCTTGACTGGATAGATACGTCCAGTCAACGTTGACGGGATCCGTGACGATCATGTTGACGTCGCGCACGATGCCGCCCCACACGAAGTAGTCGACGGATCCGCCCTCGGGCGGGATGTCGTTGCGCGTCATGGAGTCCACCTTGACGGCGATGACGTTGTCCGCCCCGCCGAAGGTCACCAGCGACGTGATGTCGAACGTGAACCCGGTGTAGGCGCCGCGGTGCTGCCCCACGAGCGTGCCGTTGACGTACACCTCGGCGACCTTCGCCACGCCCTGGAACTCGACGTTGATCCGGCGGCCGGAGTACGCGGCGGGCAGGCTGAAGTGGCGGCGGTACCAGGAGACCGGCAGTTCGAAGTCGCCCTTGGGGAAGGCCTTGTGCGGGTGGGTGCGGAAGTACGGCAGCGTCACCGGCACGAAGCCGGACTCGTTGAGCCCCACCGCCTGGCCGTTGCCGCCCGGAACCTCACCGGCGAACAGCCAGTGGGTGTTGAAGTTCAGCACCGCGCGGTTGGACGCCTGCGGCACGTACGGCGCGGCCCAGGACGCGGTGGGCGGCGCGAGGGCGGTCAGGGACAACGTTGTCAGCGCCAGCGCTGCCAGCACCGAGGCGACCTTTCGCATGACACCGTTGTACTCCCATACGTCGATGGATACAAGCGACCCCTATCGGGTTGGCGACAGGGCGGGCCTGTATCACGATCGCTCGAGCGGCCTCTCGTTTAAGCCAACCGCACGAGAAAGGCGTAAGCCCATGCCCAGATCCCTAGCCGTCACACTCTCCGACCACCACCCGATCCACCTGTCCCCGCACATCGCCGGGGCCCTCGCCGAAAGCCAGGCGGCCAACGCCATCAACGCCAAACACCAGCAGCATCCCTGGCTGGGCGACCCGGTCACGCGGGTCACCCGGGTCCCCAACGGGCGCGGGTGGTACCAGCACTTCCAGCACGGTTCCATCTACACCCACGGATCCTCTCTGTCCGCCGGCGGCATCCAGGCATTCGAGGTCCACGGCGCGATCCGCGACAAGTGGGCATCGCTGGGCTGGGAGAACTCCTTCCTCGGCTTCCCGGTGACCGACGAGTCCCCGACACCCGACGGGCACGGCCGGTTCAACCACTTCCAGGGCGGGTCGATCTACTGGACGGGCGCCACCGGCGCGTGGGAAGTTCACGGCGCGATCCGCGACAAGTGGGCGTCCCTGGGCTGGGAACAGTCATACCTCGGCTACCCCGTCTCCGACGAACTGCCGGTCGGGGCCAACGGCCGCTTCAGCAACTTCGAACGCGGCCAGATCGCCTGGTCCCCCGAGTTCGGCGCGGAGGTGGCGCAGACCACGTGGACGGCCGCCAGCGGCGGTGGCCTGCACCCGCTGGGCCTGCCCGACGGCGGTACCGACCCGATGATCCGCCGCGTGGTCGCGCTGTCCGCCACGATCAACGCCACCGACCACGAGACGTTCGGCTCCAACGAACACGGGTCCAACAGCGGCTCGACCACGATGGCGGTCACCAACTACCACCCACAGGAACTGATCACCCTCGATGCTCGGGCGGGCGGCGAGGTGCGGGTGGAGCTGCAGGTCACCGCCGCCGCCACCGGCCCGATGGGCGACGTGCAGATCACCGGCAAGGTGCTGCTGTTCGAGGGCGACAGCGACTCCACCGACGACCTCGACGACGAGACGCCGATCGACTTCGTCATCCCGCCCGGGTGGTCGAGCCAGAAGACCTACACCGTGTACAACCCAGGATGGGGAGGCGGCGACTCCGGCACGGTCAACCTGACCGCCTGGAACAACCCGGCCTGACAGACCCGGCCTTATGCGCGGCGCCCCGGTTCAGCCACCGACGTGGATGCCGGGGCGCCGGGCCGGATCCCGCTCGGACTTGCGGATGATCTCGCGGACCACCGGCGGCGTGTCGCCGCGCCCGAGGATGAGGTACCGGAACAGGTGCAGCATCGGATCGCCCTCGGACCACTCGAAGTAGCAGTGCGGGCGTACCCCCGTGGCGTCGCGCAGCGCCAGCAGGATCGCGGCGATGGCGTTGGGTGCGGCCGCGCTCTGCGCACGCAGCACCCGGTAGCCGTCGACCTCGTACCCGCGAACGCTCAACGCGCCGCTGAAGGCCGACGGGTCGACCACGTCGATCTCCAGGAAGAGCACGTCGGCGTGACCGGGTACGGGGTTCATGCCGCGCTGCTCCATCTCCTTGCCGTAGTACTCGTCGCGGTCGCCGTACTGGCGGCGGTTGGCGATGAGGTTGAGCCGGCCGTCGTACTCGATCGAGTCGGTGATGAACCGCCGGGCGTTCTCGTCGAACTTGATGTGGTCGGCGCGCAGCTCGGTCGTGCGGGTCACCCGGGAGATCAGCGAGACGGCGATGACACCGCCGATGAACATGGCCGAGATGGTGATGCCGTCGGGCTTCTCGCGGATGTTCTCGAACAGGGCGTAGAGCAGCACGAGGGTGAGGATGGAGAAGCCTATGACGGCGCGCTTCTGCCGGTACCGGATCGCCGAGATGGTGACCGCGACCGCGCCGGAGACCATCATCGCCAGGATCCCGGTGGCGTACGCGCCCGCCTGCGCGTCGACGTTGGCGTCGAACGCCACCGTCACGGCGATGCAGACGGCGGTGTAGACGAGCACGACCGGCCGCACCGCCCGCCCCCACTCCGGCGCCATGCCGTAGGACGGCAGGTACCGCGGCACGATGTTGATCAGGCCGGCCATCGCCGAGGCGCCGGCGAACCACAGGATGAGAATGGTGCTCACGTCATAGACGGTCCCGAATCCCTCGCCGAGCAGCTCGTGCGCGAGGTAGGCAAGCGCCCGCCCGTTGGCCTGCCCGCCCGGCTCGAACTCGGCCGCCGGGATGAGCACCGTCGTGACCAGGCTCGTCGAGATCAGGTACACCGACATGATGACCGCTGCGGTGGTGAGCAGCTTTCGCGTGTTGCGGATGCGGGAGCGCAGGCGCTGCCGCTTGTCCTCGCCGTCCGCCGCGACCAGCGGCATCATGCTCACCCCGGTCTCGAACCCGGACAGCCCGAGCACGAGCAGCGGGAAGGCGAGGATCGCCGGGCCGATGACGCCTCCGTCCATGGTGGTCAGCCCGTCCACCCAGGCCGACCAGGCGCCACCGGTGGTGAACAGCTCGCCCAGCGACACCACGACGATCACCAGGTTCAGCGCGAGGAACACCGCGACCAGCGGGATCGCCACGCCGACTGCCTCGCTGAACCCCTTCAGGAAGATGCCGCCCAGGATCAGCAACAGGACGACGGTGATGATTACCTCGCGGCCGTGCAGGAAGCTTGGCGTGTAAGGGTTCTCCTCCAGGTGCACGGTGGCGTCGGCGGCCGACAGGGTGATGGTGACGATCCACGACGTGGCGACGAAACCCAGCAACACCAACACGAAGATCTTGCCGCGCCAGAACGGCAGCAGGTCCTCCAGCATCGCCACCGAACCCTGGCCGTGCGGGCTCTCCTTGGCGACCCGCCGGTACATCGGCAGCATGCCCAGCAGCGTCAGCGCCACGATGAGCAGCGTCGCGAGGGGCGAGACCGCACCGGCGGCGAGCGCCGCGATGCCCGGCAGGTAGGCAAGCGTCGAGAAGTAGTCGACGCCGGTCAGGCACATCACCTTCCACCAGGTGTGCGGCTTGGCGTGACCCTCGTCGGTCTCCGGCCCCACCGGCTGGACCTTGTGCTCAAGCAGCCAGCGGCCGATCCCGTTGGATGGTTCGGGCCGTTCCCGTCCGGGCGTGGGGACCTCCGCCGGGATGGCTAGTTCGTCGGTTTCACCGCTCACTCCGGTGAGGGTACGCCGGTGGATCAAATGGCGAAGATCTGGGCCTCATCCTTGAACGCCTTGAACTCCAGCGCGTTGCCGGCCGGATCGGTCAGGAACATCGTCCACTGCTCCCCCGGCTGCCCTTCGAAACGCAGGTACGGCTCGATGACGAACCCGACGCCGGCCGCCCGCAGCCGGGCGGCGAGGTCGTGAAAGTCCTCGATGGAAAGGATCAGGCCGAAGTGCGGTACCGGCACGTCGTGCCCGTCGACCGGGTTGTGCGCCGGCCCGCGCGACGCCCCGTCCGCCGCCCCGTCCGTCGCGGCCAGATGCGTCACGAGCTGGTGGCCGTAGAAGTTCCAGTCCACCCAGGCTTCGGCGGACCGCCCCTGCTCGAGGCCGAGCACCTCACCGTAGAAGCGGCGGGCCGCCGCCAGGTCGTCGACGGGGATGGCCAGATGGAAACCGGGTCGCGTCGTCATGCCCCTATCTTTATCACTCGTACGTCAGGGTGGGCGCGACCGGTCTGCGGGCCAGGCGGGCGGCGGGCGCGATGACGATCAGCAGGTACAGCAGCGGCGCGGCCAAGGCGACCATCACATAGCTGAACGCCGGCAAGGTGATCGGGGTCAGCTCGTCCCCGCCGAACGTGTTGAACAGCACCACGCCCAGCGGGATCCCGGTCGCGCACGCCAGCTGGCCCGCGCTGAGCTGGGCGACGATGAACGACACCACGGTCTGCCCCGGGGGTGGCGCCCACCGCGCGCAGGATCGCATGGTTACGCGCGCCGTCACGAGCCGGCTCGGGCGGCCGGGCGAGCGTGCCGCGGAGGCAAGTGCGCGGACAGTGCTCTGCCTCGCCCCGCGCAGGGCCGGGCGGATGGCGGCCAGCAGCACGACGAGGGCTGCGACGGCGATCGCCGCGGCGCGGGGCAACGTGATCGGCGGGGCCTGCGGCGCGCCGTACAGGCTGGGCGCTGAGCGGGCGATCAGTGGCGAGAGCGCGGTGCCCACCACGATGCCGATGGCGGCGGCCGTCACCGCGACCACCAGGTACTCGACAAGGACCACCAGCGTTGCCTGACCCGGCGTGACCCCGACCGCCTTGAGCGCGCCAAGCTGGCGGCTCTGCGCGGCCATCCGCCCAGCGACAAGTACCGCCGCGGTGGCAACGGTCAGTACCGCCAGCAGCGCGGCGACCACGGTCAACACGAGTGCGAAAGAACTCAGCTCGTCGTGCGCGCTCGCCCGTTCCTGCCTCCAGGTGGTGAACGACCCGCTGCCCGCCGGGATCCCGGCGGCGGCGACGAAGCGTTCCGCGTCCGACGGTTTCGCGTCAAGGCAGTGATTGCCCTACCGCACGATGAGATAGATCACGACGGCGGCCACAATCGCAAGGCCCCCAAGGACATAGGGCACGTAGCGCTTGAAGCCGGTGACCTCAAGCAGGTCGAGGGAGTTGTCGGCCGGAGCCGGGGTTGCCTGCGCGGCCTGGGTACCGGCCGGCGCGGGTGCTGCGTCGTCGGTGAACTTGCCGGCGAGGCAGGTGGCGAACTGGTCGACGAGCCGCTTGGAGACATCGGCGATCATGCCGCGGCCGAACTGGGCCGGCGATCCGGTCACCTTCAGGTCGGTGACCACCCTGACCAGGGTGCCGGCCTCGTCGGGGTGCAGCGAGGCGGTGACGGTCGCCGCGGCGGTGCCGCGGCCGCGTGTGTCCTTTCCGGACGCTTCGATGACGGCGGTGCGCGCGGCGTCGTCGCGCGAGACGAACCGGCCCTTGCCACCGTAGGTCAGGCTCACCGGCCCCAGCTTGACTTTGACGTTGCCCTCGAAGGATTCGCCGTCGAAGGAGGTGAGGGTGGCGCCGGGCATGCACGGCGCCACCTTTTCCACATCCAGCAGGACCGCCCAGGCCCGCTCGACCGGGACGGGGACACTGAACTCGTTGGTTAACTCCATTGACTTCCCTAGAACGCGGAGGCTGCGGTGAGGGCGCGGCGGGTGAGGACCCGCGCCAGGTGTGCCCTGTACTCGGCCGAGGCCGTGGTGTCGCTGGCCGGTGAGGTCCCTTCCGCCGCACGGGAAGCCGCCGCCTCGACGCCCTCGCCCGCGGCGATTGCGGCCTCGACGGCGCTGGCGCGCACCGGGATCGGACCCATGTTGGTCAAGGCTACCCGTGCCTCCGCTAAAGATCCATTGTCTCTGCGGACGGCGGCGGCGACCGCGACGGTCGCCCACGCCTGCGCGGTCCGGTTCACCTTGGCGTAGTGGACTCCCCAGCCTTCCAGCCGGGGCACGCGCACCTCGACCAGCAGCTCGCCGGGCTGTAGCGCGGTGGTGAACAGGTCGGTGAAGAAGTCTTTGGCCGCAACGTTTCTGCGGCCGTCCATCCCGGCGACCACGAGGGTGGCGTCGAGCGCGACGGCGACGGCCGGAAGGTCCCCGGCCGGGTCGGCGTGGGCGAGCGAACCACCGATGGTGCCCCGGTGGCGTACCTGCCGGTCGCCGATGACCCCGGCGGCCTGCGCCAGCAGCGGCGCACCCGCCAGTACCGCCGCGTCGGAGGCGACGGCCGCGTGGGTCGTCATCGCTCCGATCACGACTGCGTCGTCCTCGACCCGGACCCCGCGCAGCTGCGGCAGCCCGCCGAGGTCGACCAGGAGAGCCGGTGCCGCCATGCGCAGGCGCAGCACGGGAAGCAGGCTCTGGCCGCCGGCCAGCACCTTGCCCTCGTCGCCCGCCTCGGCCAGCGCGTTGACCGCGTCCTCCACTGTGGACGGTTTGATGTAGTCGAACGACGCGGGGATCACGGTGCCACCTCCTTGAGGGCTCGCCATACCCGCTCCGGGGTGCACGGCATGGGCACGTCCCTGACGCCCATCGGGCGTAGTGCGTCGACGATGGCGTTGACCACCGCCGGTGTCGCCGCGATCGTGCCGGCCTCGCCGACACCCTTGACGCCCAACGGGTTCGACGTCGCCGGGGTCTCGGTCCGGTCGCTGATGATCTCGGGGAGGTCGAATGCGCTCGGCACGGTGTAGTCGGCGAACGATCCGGTGAGCAGGTTGCCCTCCTCGTCGTAGACCGCCTCCTCGAACAGTGCCTGGGCGATGCCCTGCGCCACACCGCCGTGGACCTGGCCCTCGACGATGAGCGGGTTGATGACCGTGCCCACGTCGTCGACGCAGACGTAGCGGCGGATTGCCACCTCACCGGTTTCGGTGTCGACCTCTGTGGCGCACAGGTGAGTGCCGTGCGGGAACGAGAACGTGGACGGGTCGAAGGTGGCCTCACTGTCCAATGTGGGCTCTATGCCGTCGGGGAGGTTGTGCGCGGTGAACACGGCAAGAGAGCAGTCTGCGATGGTTTTGGAGGCTTCGGGGGTACCCATGACATGGAAAGCCCCATCGGAGAACTCAAGGTCGGTCGGGGAGCATTCCAGCATGTGCGCGGCGATCTTTTGCGCCTTCTCGCGCACTTTCGCACACGCCATGACCAGCGCCACGCCGCCCACGGCCAGCGACCGCGAGCCATAGGTGTCAAGGCCTTTCACCGACGTGCGCGTGTCGCCGTGCAGTACCTCGATGTCGTCGAAGGCCACGCCGAGCTGGTCGGCGACGATCTGGCTCCACGCCGTCTCGTGGCCCTGCCCGTGCGGGCTTGTCCCGGTGACCACCTCGACCTTGCCGGTCGGGAGCACCCTTATCGAGGCCGACTCCCAGCCGCCCGCGCCGTAGCGCAGCGCGCCCAGGATCCTTGACGGGGCGAGGCCGCACATCTCGGTGTACGTGGAGATGCCGATCCCGAGCTGCACCTTGTCCTGGTTGACCCTTCGGGTCGCCTGCTCGTTGCGCAGCTCGTCGTACCCCAGAATCTGCATTGCCTTGTCGGTGGCCGCCTCGTAGTTGCCTGAGTCGTAGGTCAGCCCGGCGACGGTGTCGAACGGGAACTCCTCGTGCTTGATCCAGTTGCGGCGGCGGACCTCCATCGGGTCGAGCCCGAGTTCGACGGCGAGCTCGTCAATGATGCGCTCGATGGCGTAGGTCGCCTCGGGCCGCCCGGCGCCGCGATAGGCGTCCGTCTTGGTGGTGTTGGTGAACACGCCCGTGCACTCGAAGCGGTACGCCGGGAACTTGTAGATGCCGTTGTACATGAACGCGCCCAGCAGCGGCACGCCCGGCGTGACGATGCCCAGGTAGGCGCCCATGTTGGCGATGAGCTTGACGTCCAGCCCGGTGACCGTGCCGTCCCGGTTGGCGTACAGCGTCAGGTCCTGGATCAGGTCGCGCCCGTGGTGGGCGGAGACCATTGTCTCGGAACGGGATTCGGTGTACTTGACCGGCCGCCCGACGAGGTTGGCCGCGGCGAACGCGATCCACTCCTCCGGCGTCACGGCGAGCTTGCCGCCGAATCCGCCGCCCACGTCCGGCGCGATCACACGGATCTTGTGTTCCGGGGTTCCGGTCGTCGCTGCCAGCAGGAAGCGCAGCACGTGCGGGATCTGGGTGGCCGAGTAGACGGTGATCTCACCGCCGCCGCTGGGGTCGACGATGACGCTGCGCGGTTCCATCGATGCCGGGATGAGCCGCTGCTGCACATAGCGCCGGGTGATCATGATCTCGCCGGTCTCCGGCATGGCGGCGCCGCTGCCCGCCGCCTGGGCGTCGAAAACCCAGGTGTAGCAACGGTTTGTGCCCTTGTCCGAGTGGACAAGCGGCGACTCTTCAAGCAGGGCCGCTTCGAGGTCGAGCACCACCGGCAGCGGCTCGTAGTCGACCTCGATGAGTTCGAGGGCGTCGACGGCGCTGGCCCGGTCGCGCGCGATGACGACGGCGACCGGCTCGCCCACGTGGCGCACCTCGGTGATGGCCAGCGGGGTGTAGGTCGGCATCACGATGTCCTCGGTTACCGGCCAGGCGCACGCCAGTACGCCCTGGGTCTCGGCGACGTCGGCTCCGGCGAACGCGGTCACCACGTTGTCGGCGTTCTTCGCCGCGCTGACGTCGACCTTTGTCAGCCGGGCGTGGGCGTGCGGGCTGCGCAGGATCGCCATGTGCAGCATGCCGGGCAGCGTGATGTTCTCCGTCCAGCGGGTGCGGCCGGTGAGCAGGCGCGCGTCCTCCTTGCGCAGCCGCGACCGTCCGATCTCGACAGTAGGGGCGGCGGCGGTCGTGGTCATACCTTCACCTCCGCGTCGGCGGAGGCGTCGGTGGGCACACCGTTGGCGACCGCCGCCGCCTCGGCGTCGGTCTCCGACCCGGCCGCCGGAGCGGAACGCATCTCGGCTGCGGCCGCCCGCACCGCGCGGACGATGTTCTGGTACCCGGTGCAGCGGCAGAGGTTGCCCTCAAGCCCTTCGCGGATGTCGGTGTCGCTGGGGTCGGGGTTGTCGCGCAGCAGGTCCACGGCGGCCATCATCATGCCGGGGGTGCAGAAGCCGCATTGCAGGGCGTGCTGTTCGTGGAACGCTCGTTGCATCGGGTGGTCTCCGCCGAGGCTCTCGACGGTGCTCACCTGCGTGCCGTCGGCCTGGACCGCGAGCACGGAGCAGCTCTTGACGGCGCGGGGGACGCCGTCGGGATCGGTGAGAAGTACTGTGCAGGCACCACAGTTGCCGGTGTCGCAGCCCACCACCGTGCCGACCTTGCCGATCTGGTCGCGCAGGTAGTGGACGAGAAGAGTTCTGGCGGGCACGTCATCGCTGTAGCGCGCGCCATCGACCGTGATGGTGACCCTGGGCATGGATCCCTCCGCGCTGAGTAGTACGTCCGGGACCCGTCCAGTCAACGCCCGCGGCAGTTCTTACGCAACCTGTGGATCACGATGTATACGCTCCGTGAGTGTCGAAAGTGGACTGCCCTGCCCGCCCCAGCGCTGCGCGATGATCTCCGCGGCGACACTTACGGCCGTTTCCTCCGGAGTCCGCGCGCCCAGATCCAGCCCGATGGGTGAGCGCAGCTTCGCCAGTCGTTCTTCGCCGACGCCCACTTCGCGAAGGCGTTTGAGCCGATCGGCGTGGGTGCGCCGGGAGCCCATCGCCCCAACGTATGCCACATCGCATCCCAGCACCACCTCGAGCAGCGGCACGTCGAACTTTGCGTCGTGGGTCAGCACGCAAACCACCGTGCGCGCGTCGATCCGCCCCGCCTGCAGCTCGCCAGTAAAGTAGCGGTGCGGCCAGTCGACGACCACCTCCACGCCGGGGAAGCGTTTCGGGGTCGCGAACACCGGCCGGGCGTCACACACCGTCACGTTGTAGCCGAGGAACACCCCGATCCTCGCCACCGCCGCCGCAAAGTCGATCGCCCCGAACACGAGCAGGCGCGGCCTGGGCGCGAAACTCGCGACGAACAGGCTCAGCCCTTCGCCGAGCCGCTCGCCGTCGAGCCCGTAGTGCAGCTCGCCGGTATGCCCGACCGACAGCATGCCGCGCGCGTCGTCGGTGGCGGCGTCGTCCAGCCGCGACGAGCCGAGTGTCCCATCACGACGGTCCGGCCAGATGAGCAGCCGTTTGCCAAGCTGATCGGGCCGGCCTCGGATGATGGTGGCCACGGCCACCGGTTCACCACTGTCGATCGATTCTTTCAATAGCTCCATCTGGGGGTACCCCGAACGGTCCACCCGCTCGACGAAAAGCTCGATGGTCCCACCGCAGGTCAGCCCGACCGCGAAGGCATCGTCGTCGCTCACGCCGTACCGTGTCAGCACCGGCACCCCGGTCTGGATGACCTCGTTGCCCAACTCGTAGACGGCCGCCTCGACGCAGCCGCCCGAAACGCTGCCCACCGCCGTCCCGTCCGGCCCGACCAGCATCGTCGCGCCCGGCTGCCGGGGCGCGCTCGACCACGTCGCCACGACGGTCGCCATGCCCACCGGCCGGCCGTCCCGCCACCACGCCATCAGCTCCGGCAGTACCTCTCTCATCCGAGCCTCATCTCCGCAACACCTCCGCCATCGCTGAAACGCTGTGCCCCGCAACGAGTTCTGAAATGTGGGGCAGGGCGGCCCGCAGCCCGGCCGTGGCCGGGGCGAAGCCGGCCTTCGCCGCGTGCGGCGTCACCCAGATGATCCGCCCGGCGAGCCGGGCCAGCCAAGCCATGGCCTCGCCGAGCTGGGCGGCGTCGCCGCACTCCCACCCGTCGGAGCAGATGACGACGATCGAGCCGCGGGCCATGCCACGGTGCCCGAACCGTCGCAAGTAGACGGTCAGGGCATCGCCGAGCCTGGTGCCGGAACGCCAGTCGGGCACCATCTTCTCCAGCGCCGCGTCCATGTCGCGCTTGCGCATCGCCGCCGTGACCCGGGTCAGCCGGGTCGCGACCGTGAACACCTCGGTCATCGCGGGCCGCTGCCGCACCGCGGCGTGCGCGAAGCGCAGCAGCAGGTCAGCATAGGGCGACATGGACCCGGAGATGTCGAGGATGAACACCACCCGCCTCGGCCGGGTGCGCTTGCGCGCCCGCCTGAGCCGGGCCGGTTCGCCAAGCGCCGCAAGGATTTCCCGGGTCGTGCGGCGCGCGTCAACCGGCCCGTAGGACGCCCGGCGGCGGCGCCGCGACGGCCGCTCCGGCGCGATCGGGGCCAGCATCGCCAGCATCCGCCGCGCCTCCTGCCGCTCGTCCTCGGTCAGCTTGGCGTAGTCGCGGGTGCGCAGCACCTCGTCGGGCGCCGCCTCCAGCCCTTGTACCGCCGCCGTCACGACCGACACCCTATGCTTCACTTGATCGTGGCTCGGGCGCGGCCCCTCGAAAAGACGATCATACTTGGCGATATCGTCCCTGCTGGCGCACAGTGTCAGCCGCCCGGCCCAGTACAATTCTTGCGGCCCAAGCTGATCCAGCGCCTCGACGAGCAGGCGCACCCGGTCGGCGGGTGCGGCCACTCCGGCCTCGCGCACCGCCGCGACAAAGCCCTGCACCCGCTCGATCAACCGACGCCACCCGAGTGGGCAGTTTCGGGGTTGTTGCCCACTCCCGTCGATCGGACAGGGCAATATCCCCGAAACTGCCCCATCATCCGCGAGCTCATCCCCCACCGCCCGCAGCTTGCTCAGCGCTGCCTGGCGGCGCTTTGTGCGCGTCGCCGCCTGACGGCGTCGCCGCCCGGGCGCCCGAAGACGCCACCGCCGCCCAGTCCATCTCTCGCACGCGTTCAGCGTCCTCGCGCACCTTCACCACGGCGCCGATCGTCAGCGCCGCCGCCTCACCGTCGAGCTCGGTCACCCCGAGGGCGTGCAGGGCCAGCGCCCAGTCGATCGCCTCGGCGACCCCGGGCGGCTTCACCAAATCCATGCGCCGCAACCGGTTGGTGGCGGCCGTAATCTGTGCGGCCACGCGCTCGGTGACGTCGGGTGCCCGTACCCGCAAAATGGCAAGCTCCCGCTCTGGGCTTGGATGCTCCACCCAGTGGTAGAGGCAGCGCCGCTTCAGCGCGTCATGTACCTCGCGGGTGCGGTTGCTCGTAATGACCGCGGTCGGCGGGATGGTGGCGGTGACCCGGCCCAGCTCGGGGATGGTGACCGCCCATTCGCCCAGCAGCTCCAGCAGGTACGCCTCGAACTCGTCGTCGGCCCGGTCGATCTCGTCGATGAGCAGCACGCACGGTGCGCTCTCCAGCGCCCGCAGCAGGGGCCGGGCCACCAGGAACCGGCGGTCGTAGAGACCCGCCTCGACCAAGGCCGGATCCTGTTGCCCGCCAACGGCTTCCATGGTACGCAGGTGGAGGATCTGGCGGGGAAAATCCCAGTCGTACAGTGCTTGGGCCGCGTCGAGCCCTTCATAACATTGCAACCTGATCAGGGGTACCCCTTCGGCCTCTGCAAGCGCGACGGCGAAAGAGGTCTTGCCCACGCCCGCGTCGCCTTCGAGGAACAGCGGGCGTCCCAGGCGCAGCGCGAGCCAGCCGGCGGTGGCCAGGCCGGGGTCCGCCAGGTAACCGGCGGTGGCGAGGGAGTCGGCAAGCTTCCCGGCGCCGTTGTACGGGCTGCTCGGCACGCGTCCCACTATAGGGCGTCCGGGAGGAGGACCGACGGGAGCGCGCATTCCGGGTCCATCCGCAGCAGCTGGTAGATGATGCCGCTGGTGCCCACCATCAGGCCGGGCTGGAAGGCGCTCATGGTGTTGTCGTCGGTCTCAAGCCGGCTCACCACCTGGGCCGGGACACGATCCGATGACGGCGCACCGGCTAACAGTTCCCATGCGCTCAGATCCCCGTGGCACAGGGAGTGATGCCGGCCCAGACCCGCGGTCGCCGCCGCGGTTGCCCGGTCGAGCACGGCCGTCCAGTGTGCTGTGTTCCGGCGCCTTGCCAGGTCACGTGCGGCGAGCCCGATGCCGACCGACCCGTGGCACCAGGTGTGAACGCTCGCTACCCGGCCTTGTACGCGCAGGTCCCGCCAGCCCCGCCGTCCATCCGGCAGGGACAGCGCGTCCTCCCATCGCAGGGCGGCGTCGGCGAGTTCGCCGAACTCCGGAGCGACCTCGGCAAGGCGGGCCAGCGCCCATCCGATTCCGGTCGTACCGTGGGCAAGGCCGCCGATCCCGCCGGGGAATCTGCTTGTGGGCCAACAGGCTCCGGCCTCGTCGAAGCTTGCCGCAAGCCGCAGCTGCCGCCCGATCTCCTCGGCAAGCGCGATCCACCGGCCATCGCCGCTGAACCCGGCCAGCGAAAGCAGCGGAACGATAGCTCCGGCCGACCCGGCGAGCAGGTCATGCGGGCCGTCGTGCATGCCGTCCCCGGACACCGACGACACGGATGACTCAAACGTCACCGACCGGGTCAAGCGCTCCGCCAGCCCTTCAGCCCGTTGCCGCGCTTCGTCGAGGCTGATCGCGCCGAGCCGGTGCAGCATCAGCCAGCCCACTATCCGGGAGCCGAGTCCCAGGTAGCCGCCTGCCGGCTCGGGGCGGAGGTCGATTCCCGCCGCTGCCGCGCGTTCCAGTTCGGCCCGCTGGCCTTCGTCACCTCGGCGCATCGTCTCGACTGCGGCGGTCAGCAGCCGCTCCACGTCGGGCAGGGGAAGGGCCCGGCCGGACTCCATCTCCTGCTGGTACCCGGCGAGCGCGACCGCGACCCCCGACAGCCCGCTGTAGAGGTCGAGCGGTATCGGCCGCACCGTCCAGCCGAGCGGGCCGAGGCTCGGCGCTATCCAGGTCACCGTGCCGTCATCGCCCTGGATCGCCTCCATGGCGAGCTGGCGCACGCCGTTGGCGGCAAGGGTGCGGCGGCGACCGTCCAAATCGGACATCCTGATCCGGGCGGCGCGGCGCTTGGGCTTCCGGTCGTCAAGGTAGGCGCTGACGAGGGCGGCCCGGCGCTTGGGCTTCCGGTCGTCAAGGAAGGCGCTGACGAGGGCGGCGCGGATGAGCCGCTGGTCGAACGCGAGGTCGGCAGCGCGCCAGCGGTCAAGCGCCCCGGCGATCAGGTCTGCCGGCTGGCCGGTGCGGATCCCGCGCGGGCCGGTGAGCACGCCCGAGCGCGGGGTGGTGGTGAACACCGGGATGTCACCCGCCTCCAGGTCGGCGATCTCCGCGGCGACGACGTCCGGATCGGCTGATGCGCCGGCGAGCAGATCCGCGGCTCGCCGCGCCGCCGCCTCCGGCTCGTGCAACGAGGCGGGGTGCCACAGCATGTGACTGATCTCCGAGTACCCCGCCGTGCCGCGCAAAACGATCCGGATTGGACAGTCCGCGAACGCTTCCAGCTGCTCGCCGAGTTCGCCGGCGCCGTCCATCCGGCGCAGCCGGCCGGAAAGCTCGGCGAAACCGGTCACTACCTCCTCCCAGAAGCGGGGAAGGTCCGGCCCGCTCATGGGCCCTGGCAGCAGCCCGATCGTCAGCACAGAACCGGCAAGCCGATCCGCCGCACGATCAACCGCCTGGCCATACCTGGAGGGAAAAGTCACATGGATCGGGGTGAACAGGGTCTCGCAGTCCACCACCACGGGTACCGGCCCGGCCGCGATCAGGTTCTCCGCATGCAGGTCGCTGCCGCCGAGCAGGCGCAGCACCGCCAGCCAGTGGCCGAGTCCGCGGTAGAACGCGGAAAGCTCGGAGTCGTTGGCGCAGGGGCGGTGCTCGATGTGCTCCGCCCAGCCGTACGCACCATCGCGGTCCTGCCGGGTCAGCACCGCGGGCACGCGGATACTTCCCGCCTGCCCGTCGGACAGCAATCCGGGCAGCAGGCGGCCCAGAGCCGCATCCACGGCCAAGGACCGGGGCTTGTAGACCACCCGGCCGGAGGTACCGCGCAGGACTGCGACACTGTGGCCGCCGTGGTGCGTGTCCCCGGCGTTGAACTCCACCCCGATCAGCTCGCCCAGCTCACCCGGCCCGCCCAATCCGCCCAGCTCGCCGTCATGCCCGTCGTGCGAGCCGGCATGCCCGCCGCGCGAGCCAACGAGCCCGCCCAGCTCGCCGTCATGCCCGTCGTGCAAGCCGGCATGCCCGCCGCGCGAGCCAACGAGCCCGCCCAGCTCGCCGGCATGCCTGTCGTGCACACCGGCATGCCCGCCGTGCGAACCAGCGAGCCCGCCGTGCGAACCAGCGAGCCCGCCACGCGAACCAGCGAGCCCGCCGCGCGAACCGGCATGCCCGCCGCGGTCGGCCGTGAACCTGCGTGCCAGCGCCAGCGCCGCCGAGCATCTGCCGTCGATGAGCGCCTCAAGCCGGGCGGGCAGCACCGGATACGGCGCGATCAGTTCACTCCAGCCCTCGGGTCGGGCCAGCCGGGCCAGCCTGGCCATCCACTCCCGCCGACGATCCTGCGGGATCGCAGCGCCAGAGGCGAGGCGGCCGCCAGCAGCGGGGAGGCGGTCCGCGGCAGCGAGGCGGTCGGCCGCGGCGAAAGGGCCAGCGGCGGCGAAAGGGCCAGCGGCGGGGAGGGGGCCAGCGGCGAGGCGCGCGGCTCGCTCTGCTGCGTGGAAATCACGCTCCACAACACTCTTGATGTGACGCCAAACTACCGTGCGCAGCGCCCGGGCCAGTCCACTGTGGACAGCTTCCCGCTCCCCCGGGGCCAGGCCGTCCGGCAGCCGCTCACGGAACTTGGCCAGCGCCGGATCGAGGATCCGGTCCAGCAGGGCTGCTGCGGCGGCGGCTTCGGCAAACATTCAGCGCAGCGACTGTTCCGGCTCCACCGGGGCGCCCGGTGGCTTCAGGGAGGTGTCCATATCCCGGAACGCTAGCCCGCGCAACGCGAGCGCCATAGATGAGCCGACCTAACCCAGTGATTACCCCTGATGATCAACTGATGACGGTTCAATGACATTGACCGCCATCATCCCGGTGTGAGAATGCGAAGAGCTTTGCGTCATGGATTTCTCGTTGTCGTCGCGGTGGCCGTCATCGCGCCGCTGAACGCCTACGCCGGGGACCTGGATCTGCCGCCCGCGCCGCAGTTGGAGGCGGGCAACACGGCCTGGCTTGAACTTGCCCAGGAGGCCGGCTCGATTTCGGCTACGGCGATGCCGTTCGTGGAGCAGTCCGGGCAGAACATTCCGGTGTGGTGGATCGCGCCGGTCGCCTGGTACGCCGGAAAGGCGTTCGGCTGGGAGGCGGGCGCGACGAAGTACTGGCTGGATCGCGTGTGGGCGCGGCAGTTGCCAAGCGGCGGCTGGGGTTTGGGCTACGCGTGGGACTGGCGTGGCGACGGTTCGGTCAATCCAGCCTCGACCACCTACACCATTACCACCGCCGGGCACGTGGGCCGGATGCTGATCGACGGTTATGACGACGGTGCGGTCCCGCGCAGCCGGGTGCTGTCGGCGGTGACGTCCCTGCTGAACACGTCGACCACGGCCGGAGGCAAGTGTATCTCCTACTCGATGTCCTCCAACGACGCCAACAAACCGTGTGTCTACAACGTCAACGCTACCGCTGCCTGGTTCCTGTGGAGCGCATACAAACGCGGAATCATCCCGTCGGGCCGCGCGGACGAGCATAACCGCAAGTGGCGCACGTTCCGGGACTACAACTGGACCGCCGGATTCAGCGACGCCTGGACGGGCTGGAGTGGGTACCCCGGCTTCACCTACGAACAGGGCAGGACGGACCTCCAGGACCCGTGGCATCACGCCGCCACGGTCTGGCCACTGTACGAAATGGACCCGGCCACCGGCATCAAGGGGATGAACGGGCATTTCGGCAACTACTCGTCGAGCGCCAACGCCGACCTCGTGGTCTACGACTGCGGCCGGATCTCGCCGAGCCTGCTCGGCCAGGCCCGCGGGCACGCCTTCCCGGACCCCAACGCCACGCAAGCCGCGAAGCTGCAAGCCGCCTCGCGCTGGACCATTATGGCGCTGCGGGTGCACCGGGCCTGCTACAGCGTGCCGGGTGAGCCGAAAGCCTTGGGGGACTTCGACGGCGACGGCAAGGGCGACCTCGCCACCTGGCGCAAGTCCGGTGCCACCTGGTCGGTCGAGCCCTCGTCCGGGACCGGTCCGCAGTCGTTCGCCTTCGGCCAGTCCGGCGACATCCCGCTCGTCGGCGACGTCGACGGCGACAACCTCGACGACGCCGTGACCTGGCGCGAATCGGACGGCACCTGGCGGGTCAGGTTCGCCTCCGGCGCACCGCCGCTCGACAACGTCCAATGGGGACAACCCGGCGACATCCCGCTTCTCGGGGACGTGGACGGTGACAACCGGGACGACTTTTTGATTCGAAGACCATCAGGGGGTACCTGGTACATCCGCTTCGCTTCCGGAGCTCCACCGATTCAGGTCGGGTGGGGTGGCAGCGTGGGCGATATCCCGCTCGTCGGTGACATCGACGGCGACAACCTCGACGACTTGATCGTCTGGAGCCGCGGCGGCGTCTGGTTCGTCAAGTACTCCGGCGCGGGCCTGCCGCAGTACAGGTACACCTGGGGTCTGCCCGGCGACATACCACTCATCGGCGACGTCAACGGCGACGGCCGCGACGACTTCATCGTCCGCCGCACGTCGACGCTGACCTGGTGGGTGTTGTACTCCTCGGGCGGCACGCTCGACAACGTCGGCTGGGGCGGCGGCTTCGACGACGTCCCGCTGGTCGGCGACGTCAACGGCGACGGCCGTGACGATTTCGTCATCTACGCCCGGCACGGCGCCAAGTGGTACGTCTGGTACACCTCCGGCGGCACGCTGACCAACCACGCTTTCGGGCAGGTGGGCGACGTTGCCGTGTAACGGTTTCGGCGACTAGCCGATTTTTGGGGCGGCCGGATCGTGTGCCCCGGCCGCCCCAGCCCTCGTCACCGCGGGATGTCCCATCACCGCGGGGATGTCCCATCATCGCGGAATGTCCCATCGGCGCGCGTCTTCGGCGGTGTCGATGTCGTCGTCGCTCGCCACGTCGTCGCAGCCGACGATCCGCACCTCGGCCGCGTGCGCCCGCAGGTAGGCTCGCGCGCCTATGTCACCGCTCGCGGATTCGGCTATACCTGCCCAGTGGTCCCGGCCGAACAGGACGGGATGTCCTCGCCGCTCGCCGTATCCGGCCATCACCAGCGCGCCCGGCGAGGCCAGGGCGGCGACCCGCCGCACCGCCTCAGCCGTGATGCCGGGCATGTCCACGAGCACGACCACCACCGCGTCAGCGTCCACTTCGGACAGAGCCGCCAGGCCGCCCCGCAGGCTGGAGCCCATGCCCGTCGCCCACTCCCCGTTGACCACCACGGTCACGCCATCGAGCGCCATTGGCTGCGCACCGGCCACCGCGACCACGGGAGAGCAACCGCCGCCGCGCAGTACGCCCACCGCCCGTTCGGCTAGGGTCTGACCGCCCAAGCGCAGCAACGCCTTCGGCGTACCCAACCGGGTCCCCGCCCCCGCCGCGAGCACCAGCCCGGCAACCTTCACCGGCGAAGCATAAGCGATCAGCGACTCGATTGAACCGATCATGCCCGCCGCTCGTCGTGCATACGGAACCAAGGGACGGCGAGGAACCAAGGACGAGGAGGAGCCAAGGGACGGCGAGGAGCCAAGCGGCGGAAGTCCCCGGTGCACCGGGACATTTGCCCCGGGCTCGGGGGACACGCGGCGACGCATGATGGCGACACCGAGGGCTGGCGCGGAAGTCATCATCTCGACAGTTCGCCATCTGACACATGAATTGGGATGCATCTATGGTCTGGCCGTATGCTTCGCCATACGGCACTCCTCGGGCGTCACGACAAAACAGCGTCACGACAGAACAATTGGCCCGAAACAACAGGGGGAACCGAGCACCATGCATACGGAGAGCGTTTTCGGCATATTGGTCATCCGAAGCGATGACTCCCGGGCGCACGTCTACCGGGACATCAAACAGTTGCTGTCGAGCTTGCCGGTGGGGGCGGCCGAGGATCCGGCAGGGACGGAGTTCTTCAGCACGGCCGGGCACCGGCTGGCGCCGGTCTTCGACCGCGAGTGGCGGCTGCAGGATCTGGTGCAGCTCTCGGACTGCGCCGAGCCCGACGCTGTGCTGCAACGGTTGCAGATGACGGTCGAGCGGATGAAGAGCTTCCTTGCGAGCAACGGGAGCCTGGCCGAGGAGGCCGGGCTGAGGGTGGAGGACGGGCTCAGGCGGCTGCCCAGCCTGCGCTCGGCGACACTCGAAAGCGCCTTGCAGGCCTGGGCTTCGGTCCTCGGCCACGGTCAGGGGTCGCATGCCGCCGATCCCTGGCACAACTTCTGGGTTCACCGGATCTTCTGACGCCGGCGCCGATGAGCGATGCAGCCCTGCCACCGCGAATGCCGCACCGGATCACGGTGACGGGCACGGCGATCGCCGTGACCGCGCTCGTCGTGGCGGGAAACCTTGCCAGCGCTGGATTGGTGTCCGGGTACGCGATCGCGTTCACCGCTCCCATGGTGGCCTACGCCGTCATGGGAGCCCTCGTCCTCGCGGTCAGCCCGGGCCATCTCATGGGCCGCCTGATGGTGGCGGCGGGTGCCGCCGCCATCGTGGCGTTGCTCGGGATCAGCTGGACGGTGTGGCTGCCGGCGGCGTGGCTGAGCCAGTGGGCGTGGTGGCCCCCGTTCGGGCTGATAACCCTTGCTCTGCTTGTGTTTCCGGACGGGCACCTGCCGTCGCCGCGGTGGCGCCCGGTCGCCGCGCTCATCGCCTCGGGCACGGCTGCCGCGACCGTCGCGCTGGCGGTCGCGGCCCTGGACCACCCCCGCGATCTGGTCATCACCGGCGCCATCAACGAGATCACCCCGCGGGCCCAGTTGCTGATCCGGGTGGCCGCGATCGGGGCGCTGCTCACCGTCGTGGGCTTGCTCGCGGTGCTGTGGGCGCTGTGGCTGCGCTGGCGCCGGGCCGAGGGAGACACCCGCCAGCAGCTGGCCTGCCTGTTTCCGGCCGCCATCCTGTTCGGGCTCGGGTTGTTCGTCCTGGATCCGCTGGGCGTGCCGCAGGCCTTCGTCGTCATCGCCGTGGCTTTGCCGCTGGGCATGTGCGTGGCCGTCGTGCGTTACCGCCTCTACGGTTTGGACCAGGTCGTCAACCGGACGATTGTCTGGCTGCTGATGACCGTGATGGTGATCGTGGTGTTCATCTCGATCGTCACCCTGCTGCGCGACGTGGTGCTGGGCGCCACCGCCTCGACCGCCTCGCTGGTGGCGACCGGTCTGATCGCGGTCACGTTCGAGCCGTTGCGCCAGCGGGTCCAGCGCGGGGTGAACAGGCTCGTCTACGGCGAGCGCGACGACCCGTACCTGGTCATCAGCAGGCTGGGTGAGCTGCTGGAACGGACGGTCGAGCCGAACGCCGTGCTGCCGCGGCTGACCGAGACGATCGCCCGTTCGCTGCGCGTGCCCTATGTGGGTGTGGAGATCGAACGCAACGGCAACACCCGCCTGGTCGCCGAGCACGGCCACGCGACGACCTCGGTCGACACGTTCGGCATGATCGCCCACGGGGAGCGCCTCGGCCGGCTCATCGTCGCCAACCGCAGTGCCGGCAGCCGGTTCAGCCGGCGCGAGCGGCGGCTGCTTGACGATCTGGCGGTGCAGGCCGCGGTCGCCGTCGAGGCCACCCGGCTGGTACGGGATCTGCAGAACTCCCGCGAGCAGCTGGTGATGGCGCGGGAGGAGGAGCGCCGCCGTGCCCGCCGGGACCTGCACGACGGGCTGGGCCCGACGATGGCCGGGATGTCGATGCAGGTACGGGCCGCGCTCAAGCTGGTCGGCGGCGATCCCAAGGCCGGCGGCATCCTCACCGCGCTCGCCGAGGATCTGCAGGCGTGCACCGACGAGGTGCGCCGCATGGTGGACCAGCTGCGGCCACCGGCGCTGGACGCGGGTCTGGCGGCGGCGCTGCGGACCGAGTGCCGGCGCTTCACCAGCCCGACGCTCTCCGTCCAGCTGCGCGCGAGCGGCACGCTCGACGGGTTGCCGGCGGCCGTCGAGGTCGCCGCGTACCGCGTCGTGGCGGAAGCGCTGACCAACGTGGCCCGGCACGCGCAGGCGCGCAGCTGCCTGGTGTCGGTGTCCCGGCAGCGCATGCTGAGCCTGGAGATCGTCGACGACGGCGTGGGGATCGCCGCGCCCGCGTTGCGCGGGGTGGGCCTGGACTCGATGCGGGACAGGGCCGAGGAGCTGGGCGGGACATGTGTCATCACCGAGGCGGACCCGCGCGGCACCACGGTCCGGGTCAGCCTTCCGCTGCCCGCGCAGGCCGTGGACGGCTGAGCCATGCCCGTCGGGATGAGGGTCCTGGTGGTGGACGACCATCCCGTGGTGCGTCGCGGCCTGCGCACGCTGCTCGACGGCGTGGAGTGGGTCTGCGAGGTGCTTGAGGCGGCCACGGTGGCGGAGGCTCTCCGGGCGGTCGTCACCCACCAGGTCGACGTCGTCGCGATGGACGTGTCCCTTCCCGACGGTGACGGGGTCGACGCCGTCGCCCGGATGCTGGCCGCCCGTCCCGTGGTGAAGGTTCTCATGCTGACGATGACCGACGACGAGGAGATCGTGGCGCGGGCGTTGCGGGCGGGGGCCCGGGGATACCTCGTCAAGGAGACCGACCCGGACACCCTCGTGGAGGCCCTGCACACCGTCGCTGTCGGCGGTGTCGTGCTGGGCCCGAGGATCGCCACCTCGGTCCTGACGGCGCTGCGCCGCGAGCCGGTCGAACTGCCTTCGCCGTTCGACCGGCTGACCGCGCGGGAGCGCGATGTCTTGGCCTGCTTGGCTTCCGGGGAGAGCAACGCGCGGATCGCGAGGCACCTTGGGGTCAGCGAGAAGACCGTGCGCAACCAGCTTTCAAGCGTGTTCGCCAAGCTTGAGGTCGCTGACCGGGTGCAGGCCGCGCTGCGCGCCCGCGACGCCGGGTTCACCCGGTAACGCTCGCCTCGCTCCCCCACCCGCGAAGGCCAATTCTCCTTGTGCCGCGGGACAAGCGTCCCTCGTGGCTCCCTCGAGCGCTCCCGCAGGCTGCTGTCCGGAACGGAAGCAGAAGGAGGTGAGCAACATGAAGGAAATCAAGATCAAGGTCCGCCGTCTCGAGCGTCTCGAAACCACGATCATCACCTATGTGGGTGGCGTGGCGTGCGAGTGCTGATGAGGGCGTGACGCCAGGGGCCTTCACTTCGGGCCCCTGGCGTCGCCCACCACCGCAACCATCCGGACAAGGGATCGGAGCTGAGATGAAACTCCCCCGCATGAAACACATGCAGGCGGTGGGCCGCCGCGACGACGGAGTGATCCTGTCGGGCTCGGGGCTGTTCGGCATCGCCCTCGAACTGCAGGACACACCGGACGGCTCGGTGTGGAAGCTGATGGATCTGCTCGACGGCACCCGGGACATCGACGCCGTCGTGGCCCGGATGCGCCACGACGACCCGGATCTGGACGGGCAGAGCGTCCGCGACAGCGTGCGGGCGCTGATCGACCTCGGCCTGGTCGAGGACGCCGGGGCGGCGGCACCCGGCAGCCTGTCGGCCGAGGAGATCGAACGGTACGCGGGCAACACCCGCTACTTCTCCTGGGTGGACATGGCCCCGCGCCCGTCGCCGCTGGAGCTGCAGCGCCGGCTCAAGCAGTCAAGGGTCAGCGTGCTCGGCCTCGGCGGCACCGGCGGCGCGATGGCGATGAGCCTTGCCGCCGTCGGCGTCGGATCGTTGCTGTGCGCCGACTACGACGTGGTCGAGCCGGGAAACCTCAACCGCCAGCTGCTCTATTCCGAAGATGATGTGGGTACCTCCAAAGTGGACACCGCCGTGCGGAAGCTGAGCGGCATCAACCGCCACGTGAAGGTGACCGGTCTCACGGTAAAGGTGGGATCCGTCGAGGATCTGATCCCGCTCATGGACGCCGACATCTTCCTGATGTGCGCGGACCACCCGCAGCCGGAATTACAGATGTGGACCAACGAAGCCGCGCAGCTCACCGGTACCCCCTGGTTAATCAGCCGTTATAGCGGGCCGCTGACGCTCATCGGCATGTTCGTGCCGTTCCGCACACCGTGCTACACGTGCCTGATCCACCAGTACCCGACCATGGGTCCCGACGCGGAAGTGGACTGGCAACCGCTGCATCCGGAGCCGCCGGGACACGCGGTCATCGCCCCGGTGGCCGTCGTGGGTGGACAGTTGGGTGCGCTGGAAGCCATCTGCCACCTCACCGGCATGCCGGCGCAGACCGCCGGGCGCATCTTCCGGCAGAGTCTCGTGGTCTACGACCACAACTTCTTCCTGGACCTGAAGTTCTGGCCGGAGTGCCCGGACTGCGGCGGCGGGAACGGGTGAGTGCAGTGTCCGCTCCGCTTGAGACCAGCCGCGTGGAGCTGCGGCCGCTCGTCATCCGGCCGGAGGACGGCGAGTATGTGGTGGGCAGCCTCGAGGTCGGCGAGTTCGTTGCGGTACCCGACGTGGGAAAGCGAGCCATAGAACTGCTCCGCGACGGCCGGACGCTCGACGAGGCCGGCCGGCAGCTCGGGCGGGAGTTCGACGCCCGGGTGCCGCTCGCGGACTTCGTGGAGCAGCTGTGCGAACTGGGCTTCGTCACCTCCATCGACGGAATCCCGGTCGAGGGCGGCGAACCGGCCTTCCGGCCGAACCTTCCGCGCTTGCGGCAGCACCATGTCCGATGGCTGTTCCGCCCGTGGTTGGTGGTGCCGTATCTGGCCGTACTGGCCTGGGCCGCCGCGGTCACGGCCCGGCGGCCCGCACCCGGCTGGCTGCGCTACGACACGCTGCTCTGGTCGGACTCCGTCAGCCTCGCTCTCGTCGCCAACTTCGCGTTGTTCGCCGGGCTGGCGGCATTGCACGAGTTCGCCCATCTGATCGCGGCGCGCTCGCTGGGACTGCCGGCGCGGGTGGGGCTGAGCACGAGGCTTGGCACCCTCGCGCCCGTGACCGACGTGCGGTGCCTGTGGGCGGTGGCACCGAAGCGGCGCTACCGCGTCTATCTCGCCGGGATGGCGAGCGACCTGATGGTGATCAGCGTGGCCCAGCTGGCCGGTGCGCACCTGCCGGGCCTGCGGGCCCCGATGGATGCGCTGTCGCTGCTCGCGGTGCTGGCCATGCTCGGCCAGTGCCAGCTCTACATGCGCACCGATCTGTATCTGGTGGCGACGACCCTGGCCCGTACCAAGAACCTGCACAACGACGCGTTGGTGTACCTGCTCGACCGGCTGCGGCGGGTACGCGACCGGCGGCAGGGCACGGGTACCCGGCCCGACCCGCTCGCCGGGCTGTCCGCACGCGAAACGCTTGCCGTGCGGCGCTACGCCATCGTGATGGTCGCCGGGAGCGCCGTCGCCGTCACGCTGATCCTGGCGACCCTGGGCGGCAATCTCCTCACGGCCGTCGCCCGCGCCTTCGCCGCGCTCGACGGCGGCGGCGGGTGGATCCGGGTGCTCGATGGCGTGGCCACCCTGACCATCCTGCTGCTCTTCCAAACCCTTTTCGTGGTCACGCTGCTGAGGCTGCGTGGCGAACGCCTCCGCCGGCTGCGGCAACGGTTCGCCGAGCGGCCCGCGGACCACCCAACCCAAGAAGGGATCGGTCACACATGAAGTACCAGATCAGAAAGGCAGCGGCGGTGAGCGCGCTGGCGCTGCTGCTGATGCCGGCGGGTGTCGCCTCCGCCCGTGGGTCAACGACTCTCACGGTGTCACCGGGCGATTCGATCCAGGCCGCGCTCGACCGGGCCCGCCCGGGCGACACGGTCCTGGTGAAGCCGGGCACGTACCGGGAAAACCTGGAGATGAGCACCGACCGTGTCACCCTGACCGGGTTCGGCGCCACTCTCGCCGCACCCGAAACTCCCGTGCACCGGCGCTGCTCGACCGCTTTCGAGTCGGAGACCAACCGCTACGGGGTCTGCGTCGCCGGGGACGTCGTGCCGGTACCCGGCGGATTTCCCGAGATACGGCGTCCCGTGCGGGACGTCACCATTCGCGGCCTGACCGTCGGCCGGTTCCCCAGCACCGGCGTCGTCGGCCTGGGCGCCGTCAACACCCGGATCGAACGCGCCGACATCGCCGGCGGTGCCAGCTATGGCATCCTGTTCTCCCTCGGCACCTCCGGCAGCGTCGTCGTGGGCAGCAGGGTGCACGGCGGTTTCAGCGCCGGGATCTACATCGGACTCGCCCCCGAGGCGACCGCCACCCTCGTCGGCAACGACATCTTCGACAACGGGGTCTACGGCATCTTCCTGCGCGACGCCTCGCACGGCACCATCGCCGGCAACAACATCCGCGGGAACTGCGTCGGCGTCGGCTTCCTGCCGACAACGCCCGACCGGGCGGCGGTCACCGGCTGGCGGGTCACCGCCAACCGCATCCACGCCAACAACACCGCCTGCGCACCCGGCGCCCCACCGAGCTCCGGTGTGGCCATCCTGGGTGCCAGCGACATCACGGTCACCTACAACGTGGTCACCGACAGCGGGCCGACCGACGCGACCGCCACCAGGGGCGGCGGCGTGCTGCTGATGGCCAGCGAGTACGGCGGGCCGGCCGACCCGGTCGACAACCGCGTCGAGGCCAACCTGTTGCGCGGCAACCGCCCCTACGACCTCGCGGTGCTGGCCGAGGGTACCGGAAACCGCTTGCAGGGCAACATCTGCGAGACCAGCACACCGGCGGGGCTCTGCACCGCGACCAACCGGTAGGCGACAGGCTGCGGCTGCACGCCGGGTGGGGCGCTCACGGGTGCCCCGCCCGCAGTCGCTCCATCGCCGCGGCGGCCCGGCCGCGCTCGTCCTCGTCGCCGGTCTCGGTGGCGATGGCCAGGGCCAGCTCGTGCCGCTCGCGCGCCTCGCCGTCGCGGCCCATGGTGCGCAGCGCATCGCCCATGGCGTTGAGGACACTCGCCTCGCCGTAGCGATGCTTTATGGCGCGGAAGATCTCCAGAGCCTGTTCCAGGTACCCGAGGCAATCCTGATGCAATCCCTGGCGACTCATGGCGGTGCCGAGGTTGGACAGTGCCGTCGCCTCGCCGTCGCGGTGTTCGATCTCGCGGAACAGGCTCAGCGCCTGGCGCAGCCGCGCGGTGGCGAGGGTCGCCTCGCCCAGGCCGGTGTAGATCTCACCGAGGTTGGTCAGCGCGATCGCCTGCCCGGCTCGCTCGCCAAGCTCGGCGAAGATGTCGTGCGCCGCCACGAACCGTTGCGCCGCTTGGGTGTGCTCGCCGACCGCGGACTCCAGGTTGCCGAGGTTGGTCAGCGCGGCGGCCTGCCCGAACCGGTCATCGATCTCGCGGTACAGCGCGATCGCCTCGCGGTGATGGGCGGCGGAGGCGGCGAACTCGCCCAGCCGTTCCGCGATGATGCCCAGGTTGGACAGGGATCGCGCCTGTCCGTGGCGGTTGCCCGCCCGGCGGTAGTGCGCCAGCGCCTGCTCCAGCTCCGAGCGTGCCAGGGCATAGCGGCCAAGCTGGCGCAGGTTGACCCCGGCGTTGGTGCGCAGGTGCGCCTCGGCCTGCGAGTCGCCCATCTCGCGCGCGGCCGGGATGGCACAGTCGTAGATCGATGCCGCTTCGGTGCCGTGGCCCGCCTCCAGGTACCGGTTCAGGGCCGCGGCGAGGTTGACAGCATAGTCCGGCCGGCCGTGCTTGACCGCGAACTGGCACACCGTGGCGAACGAGGCAAGCTCGCTGTCCAACCACGACAGTGCGGCGGGTGGGGACAGCGGTGCGCCGCCCGGATGCAGGGCGAGGCCGGCGCGCCGCCAGCTCGCGCCCTGCCCGGGGTAGAGGGCGTCGCTGGCGGCGACGGCGGTACCGAGATAGTGCTCCAGCAGCCGGTCGATCGCGGCGCGGCGGTCGGGTTCACCGTCCACGGCAAGGTTCAGCTCGCCGGCGTAGGCCCGGAGCAGGTCGTGAAACGCATACCTGCCAAGGGAATCGCAGCGCAGCAGGTGCGCGCCGGTCAGCCGGTGCAGCAACCGCGCCGCACCGATCTCGTCCAATCCGGACAGCGCCGCGGCGCAGGCCAGTGTGGAGTGTGGCGCCGGGTTCAGGCTCAGCAGGCGGAACAGGCGTTGCGAATCGGTGTCCAGGCGCCGGTATGAGCAGCCGAAGACGTGCCGGATCGCCGCGTCGCCGCCCGGGTCGAGCAGATCCAACGGCCCGCCCCGGCGCAGCTGCGACACGACTTCCGCCAGCCGATGGTGCGCCTGCGCCCCGGCGTACTCGGCGGCAAGGCGCAGCGCCAGTGGCAGGAAGGCGCAGATGGCGGCGAGCGATTCGATGCTGGCGGGGTCGGTGCCCGCCCGGTCGCCCAGCAGCCTGCGGAGCAGTTGTGCCGCGTCCGCCGGAGGGAGCAGGTCCAGCTCGACGCGGCGGGCACCGTCCAAAGCGACCAGCGCGGCGAGGCTGTCCCGGCTGGTGATCACGACGAACGCGTCGTGAGCACCGGGCAGCAGCGGCCGGACCTGGTCCGCCGAGGCCGCGTTGTCGAGCAGCACCAGCAGCTTGCGGCCGTCGATCTCGGTGCGCCAGCGCGCGGCGCGCGACTGCGCGTCGGCCGGAATGTCGTGATCGGACACTCCCACGCTGGCGAGCAGGCGGCCCAGCGCCTCATGCGGCGGCAGCGCGTGCCCGGCGTCGTCGCCGCGCAGGTCGAGAAAGATCCGGCCGTCCGGGAAGCGGTCGCGATTGCGGTGACCCCAGTGCACGGCCAGTGCGGTCTTGCCCACGCCCGCCGTGCCGCACACCACCACGATGCCGGGAGGGCGGGTGGCGTGCGCCGCGTCGAGCAGGTCAAGCTCACCGGCGCGCGCGACGAAATCCGGCACCTGCGCCGGCAGCTGGCGGGGAATGCTTGGCGTGCCGCGGCTTGCGCGTTCCTCAAGCAGGCAACGGTGCGCCAGCGCCAGCTCCGGGCCCGGGTCCACGCCGAGCTCCTCGGCCAGCAGCCGCCGCGACGCCTCGTAGCGCTCGAACGCGAGTGTCTGCTGCCCGGTGGCCTGGTACGCCCGGATCAGCGTGGCCTGCACCGCCTCGTCGAGCGGGTGCGCCGCGCCCTCGACCGCCACCGCTGCGACGACCTCGGCCCCGTTGCCCAACCGCAGCGTCAGGTCCCAATAGGACAGCTGGGCCCGGCGGCGCTCCGCTTTGAGTCCGGAGATTTTCGGGTGTGCCTCAAGGGCCGGCACGTCGCACAGCGGGTCGTCCTCCCACAGCCGCAACGCGTCCCGCAGCAGCGCCGCGGCGCGGGCCGGGTCACCGTCGCTCTCGGCCGCCTGCGCGGAGCGCACCAGCGCGCGGAACCGCTGCAGGTCCAAAGCGTTGTCGTGCAGGCGCAACAGGTACCCGTCGCCCACCGTGCACAGCACACCGTCCTGTCCGCGCGGGCTGCGCTGCGGGTCGAGCAGCCGGCGCAGATGCTTGGCGTGGGTGTGCAGCACATTCACCGCGCTCGACGGCGGCCGCTCCCCCCACAGGGACTCGACCAGCTCGCGGCGGGTCGTCAGCCGGCCGGCGTTGAGCGCCAGGAGGCCCAGCACGGCGCGGCGGGCGGGCGGACCGGTGTCCACCTCACGATCACCGTGCCACACCCGCAGGCGGCCAAGCACCTGGACCACCAACACCGCGACAGTCTAGTGGCGATGTTCAATGCATGACCAGAGCCTGTCCAGAGACGTGAGGTTACCTGCGCCCAACACCTCCGCGCCCCCGGCGATGGCCGCACCCCCGGCACCGACGCTCGCACCCCCGACATCGACACTCGCGCCCGCGCAGGAATGCAGTGCCGACATCAAGCAGGACGCGGCAAGGCTCGCCGCCTCAGGGCACACCGGGACGGGCGCGTGCGTCCGCACGACACCGAGGCAGCCCGATCTCGGGGGCAACGGCGGCCGGGCATCGGTCGCCGCCGACATCTGCGGTGGCAGGTCGACGAAGTCCCGTATCGGCGCGTGCATCGTGGTGGACGGCACCGTCGTTGTTTTCCTGGTACCCAACGGGGCGATCGTAGGCTTCATCGAGTACACGATCTCGGGCCTCACCACCCTGAACCACCACTTTCTCGACTGGGCGACGTCGTTCCACTACCAGGCCCGCTTCGTCAGCGGGTCGACCGCGGGCGCCGTCGTGATGGACACCTTCGTCTATGCCGAGCCGGTGTGTATCACCAGCTGCTCGGTGACCAGCAGCGGCCTGATCGGCGGGTCGGCGCTGCCGGGCTTCAGGCACTCGGCCACCGCCTACTACGTCAGCCCGCTCAACGGACTCAAGTGGAACGCGCAGGGCGGCTGGAAGTTCTATTTCGCCAACCCGTTCTGGTTCAACAAGAACACCAGCCCCGACATCACGACCCCGGGGCCGCATCGCTGCGACGACGCGCTGCCGGGCCGCCCTAGCGGTTGCGTCTACGACTCGATCCGGCCGCTGCACGACATCCCGGCGCCGCGCTACCCCACCTACGCCCGGCACATCCAGCTGGCCGTGCACTACTACGGGATGACGGACGTCCTGATGCGGACCCAGTCGTCCACGATCCAGGACGCCAACCGCGGGGTCGCCTGCCCGCCCGGGCACCCACAGCCCCTGCCGAGGGAGAACTACTCCTGCGACGAGTATCCGTTCGCGTCGACCTATAACGGCGCCGCGTCCGCTCCGGACCACGGCAGGAACATCTTCATCTTCAACTTCCAGACCAATTACATGTTCAACTGCAATGCGTCCTGGTTGCCCAGGCGGATGCTGGGCGACAGGGCCGGCTACAGCGTCTGCATGATTCCCTTGTGGGAGAACACTCTTGGCGGCAGCGACCTGGGTAACTTCTATTACACCTCCCGGGTCCTGGACGGCGACGAGTTCCAGGTCCGCGTGGTCGGATAATGGCCGGGTGGGGCGCTTACGGGTGTCCCACCCCCATCCGCAGTCGCTCCAGCACCTCCAGCACCGAGGAAGCCTCGGCCATGATGCGCTCGATCAGCTCGGCGCACGACGGCAGGTCGTCGATGAGGCCGACGACCTGGCCGGAGGACATCACTCCCAGGTCCGCCCGGCCGTCGACCATTGCCGCCCGCAGCAGCATGGGCGTGTTGGCGGCAAGCAGCACCTGTGCCCAGGTCAGCTCGCGCCCGTGGCGCATGGCCCGGCCCTCGCGCAGCATCTGCGCCCAGGAAAGCCCGGACAGTCTGCGGAAACGCGCGGCGTTGCGGACCGCGTAGAGCAGGCCCTTGCGGCCGAGATTGTCCACAAAGGAGGTTCGAAGGACCCTATGGGGTACCCCGTCCACGCGCGTGGTCACCACGGTGTCCGCCAGCGACTTGCTCAGGTAGACCCGCTTGACCTCGTCCGCCACCGGGCTGTCGCTGGTGAGCAGGAAGCGGGTGCCCATCGCGATCCCGCAGGCCCCGTAGGCGAGCGCCGCGACAAGTCCCCGCCCGTCGAAGAAGCCGCCCGCGGCGACCACCGGGATGTCGACGGCGTCGACCACCTGCGGCACGAGCAGGCCGGTCGGGATCGGCCCGGTGTGCCCGCCGCCCTCGCCGCCCTGCACCACAACGGCGTGGGCGCCCCACGCGGCGACCTTCTGCGCGTGCCGGACCGCCCCGACGCTCGGGATCACGATGACACCCGCGTCACGCAGCCGCGCTATCAGGTTCTGTGACGGTGCCAAGGCGAACGACGCCACCCGCACGCCCCGGTCGATGATTAGGTCCACCCGTGCGGCGGCGTCGGAGGCGTCGGCGCGCAGGTTCACCCCGAACGGGGCGTCAGTGGCCGACCGAACCTCGTCGATCGCCGACTCGAGTTGCGGCAGGGTCATCGTGGCCGAGGCGAGGATACCCAGCCCGCCGGCCCTGCACGTCGCCGTCACCAGGCGGGCACCCGACACGTACCCCATGCCGGTCTGCACGATCGGCACACGGCAGCCCACAAGCTCAGTCAGTGAAGTGCTCAGCGCGGTCTGCAAGCCACTCCTCCCAGTGCTGCGGCCCGTCCACGCCCCGTACGCGCAGCGGGCGGGCGTTGCGCGACGCCATGCGGGCGCGCACGACCCTGTACCCCTCGCGCAGCGCGGGCGTCAACGGACGCGAACCATACGTCGACTCGAAGCGCATGTCGACGCTCCACCGCACCCGCCCCGACCGGTTCTCCGTCCCGGTGTGCGCCATCAGGTTGGTGAACAGGAGCAGGTCGCCCTTGCGCATCGGCAGCAGCTGGATGGGTTCGAAGCGTACCCGTTGCGCCGTCAGCCGGTAGATCTCCTCGGGATCGGTGTCCGGCCCGGCCTCCTGCGAGATGAGGCCCCAGTGGTGGCTGCGCGGCACGAGCGCCAGGCAGCCGGAGTCGGCGTCGGCGTCGACCAGCGGCAGCCACACCTGCGCGATGCTGTGCACCATCGCCTCGACCCCGGTGCCGTAGAACTGGCCGTCCTGGTGCCACGGCAACCGGTCCAGATGCCTTGGCAGGTACGGTCTCAGGTGGGCGTTGCCCTGATAGGTGATCTCCTCGCCGAGGATGAGGCGCAGCGGGTCGGTCAGCGACGGCGATGTGATGATCTCCCAGAACTCCTTGCAGAACAACGACTTCTGCCACTCCCGGGTATTGAGCTGCCGCCCGGCGTAGAGCGCGTCGAGCCGGTGTTCGAAGCCGAGCTCCGGGAACCGGCCCTGGGCAAGGGAGTCGACCCGTTCGGCAAGCACCGCTACGAACCCGTCGATGAGGCGGTGCTCCACCACATCTCTCAGGACGACATAGCCTTCTCGCCGGAACACCTCTACGTCAAACATGACTCGATTATGGTGACATTGGCCTGTCCGCCGCCCTCGCACATGGTCTGCAAGCCGATTCTTCCGTCCCGGCGCTCCAGTTCGTACAGCAGCGACGTCAGCAGCCTGGCCCCCGTCGCCCCCAGCGGGTGCCCGAGCGCGATCGCGCCGCCGTTGACGTTCACCCGCTCGGGATCCGCCCCGGTCTCCCGCGTCCAGGCCAGCACCACGCTCGCGAACGCCTCATTGATCTCGAACAGGTCGATGTCGTCGATGCTCAGGCCCGCCTTGCGCAGGGCGTGCTCGGTGGCCGGGATGGGCGCGGTGAGCATCAGCACCGGGTCGTCGCCGCGCACGCTCAGGTGCCGGATCAACGCCCTCGGCCGCAGATGGTGTTGCCGCACAGCGCTTTCCGAGGCGACGAGCAACGCCGCCGCGCCGTCGGCGTTCTGGCTGGCGAGCGCCGCCGTGATGCGGCCGCCCTCGCGCAGCGGCTTGAGCGCGGCCATCCGCTCAAGCGACGTATCCGGCCGCGGGCACTCGTCCCGGCTGACCCCTTCGTAGGGCACGATCTCCTCGGCGAACAAGCTCGCGGCCCGCACGGCCCGCTCATGGGATCGCAGCGCGAACCGTTCCATCTCCTCGCGCGCGATCCCCCACTTCTCGGCGATCAGGTCGGCGCTGCGGAACTGTGAGATCTCCTGGTCCCCGTAGCGTGCGACCCATCCCGCCGATCCGGCGAAAGGGCTCATTCCCTGCATCGCGGATGCTATGGGTACCTGGTTCATGTTCTGGACTCCGCCGGCGATGACCAGATCGCAGGTGCCGCTCATCACCGCCTGCGCGGCGAAGTGCACGGCCTGCTGCGAGGAGCCGCACTGCCGGTCGACGGTCACCCCCGGTACCCCCTCAGGAAACCCGGCGGCAAGCCAGCTGGTCCGGGCGATGTCACCGGACTGCGGCCCCAGCGTGTCGACGCAGCCGAACACGACGTCGTCGACGCACGCCGGGTCGAGGTCCACCTTGCCCACGAGGGCGCGCAGCACGTGGGCGCCGAGGTCGGCGGGGTGGGCGCGGGCAAGGCCGCCGTTCTTGCGCCCGATCGGGGTACGGACGGCATCCACAAGGTAGGCCTCTCCCATGTATCGTATTTTAGAACAGGTTCTAATTCCGCGTCGCCGCCGTCGGCGTTTCGGCTCGTCGATCTTGCAAACACGCTTTTCGTTTGCAAGATCGATCCTGCCGATGCGCCGACTCCGGGGCGGCGGTGCCGCGCGTTGCTTTGCACGAGCCAGAAAAAGGGGTACCCCTTGCACCTCGCCTTTACGCCGCAACAGGAAGCGCTGCAAGCCGAACTCCGCGCGTACTTCGCCGAGCTGATGACCGGCGACCTGCGCGCCCGGCTGGAAAGCCACGACGGCGAGTACGGCGACGCCTACCGTGACGTCGTGCGGCAGCTCGGCCGCGACGGCTGGCTGGCGCTGGGCTGGCCGGCCGGGTACGGCGGGGGCGGTCGCTCCACTTTGGACCAGCTCATCTTCATGGACGAGGCGGCGACCGCCGGCTGCCCGGTGCCGTTCCTGACCATCAACACCGTCGGGCCGACCATCATGCGCTTCGGCACGCCCGCCCAGAAGGAGTACTACCTTCCCCGGATCGCCGCGGGCGAGCTGCACTTCTCCATCGGCTACTCCGAGCCGGAGGCGGGCACCGACCTCGCCTCGCTGCGGACCCAGGCGGTGCTGGACGGCGACGAGTTCGTCATCAACGGGCAGAAGATGTGGACCAGCCTCATCCAGCATGCCGACTATGTGTGGCTCGCGTGCCGTACCCACAAAGAAGCCCCCAAACACAAAGGCATCTCCGTCATCATCGTCCCGACGTCCGCCCCCGGATTCTCGTGGACTCCCGTGCGCACGGTCGCCGGGACCACCACCAGCGCCACGTACTACCAGGATGTGCGGGTACCGGCCGGCAACCTCGTCGGTGAGCTGCACGGCGGCTGGCCGCTGATCACCAACCAGCTCAACCACGAACGGGTCGCGCTGACCTCGTCGGCGCCGATCCGCCTGGCGCTGCGCGAGGTCACCGAGTGGGCTCGCGCCACGGGCGCGATCGAGCGGGAGTGGGTGCGGCTGCACCTTGCCCGCGTCCACGCCAAGGCCGAGTTCCTCAAGCTGATCAACTGGAAGATCGCCACCGCCGCTCAGGTCGGCCCGGCCGCGGCGAGCGCCACCAAGGTCTTCGGCACCGAGTTCGCCACCGAGGCGTACAGGCTGCTGATGGAGGTTCTCGGCGACGCCGCCCTGGCACCGGGCTCCCGGGTGGAACGGATGCACCGCTCCGCGCTCATCCTCACCTTCGGCGGCGGCACCAACGAGGTGCAGCGCGACATCATCGCCGCAGCCGGTCTGGGCCTGCCCGCCGCCAGGAGGTAAAGATGGACTTCACCCTCACCGAGTCGCAGGCCGAGCTGGCCGCCCTTGCCCGCCGCATCCTCAGCGGCGACCGCCGGCACTGGAAGGAGTTCGACGCGGCGGGCCTGCTCGACCCGTCGCTCGACCTGCTGGAGCGCTGCTCGGTGCTGATCGAGGTGGGCCGCGCCGTCTCCGATATCCCTTACCTGGCAACGGTTTTCACCCCGGAGGAGGCGACCGTCGGCGTGTGCGCCCAGCAGCTTGGCGTCATCGAGCGGGCGCTGGAGATGACCGCCGCCTACGCGTGCGACCGGGTCCAGTTCGGACGTCCGATCGGCAGTTTCCAGGCGGTGGCGCAGCGGCTGGCCGACGCGTACATCGACGTCGAGGCGGTGCGCCTGACGATGTGGCAGGCGGCGTGGCGGCTGTCGCGGGGCCTGCCGTCCGGTACCGAGATCGCGGTCGCCAAGTTCTGGGCGGCCGACGCCGGCCACCGGGTCGCCCACACCGCCGTCCACGTGCACGGCGGTGTGGGGATCGACCTCGACTCCCCCGTGCACCGCTACTTCCTCATGGCCAAGCGCCTTGAGTTCACGCTCGGCCACGCGACCGAATCATTGCTCCGGATCACCCCGCCCTAGCCGGCTTCAGGAGAACGCGCCGGCTTTAGGACAGCGCGCCGGCTTTAGGAGAGCGCCCCGGCTTTAGGAGAGCGCCCCGGCTTCAGGAGAGCGCCCCGGCTTCAGGAGAGCGCGCCGGTGAAGGACTCGCGCACGATGCCGCCGGAGATGGCGCACCACGTGCTGGCGTCGATCTTGCCGTTCTCGTCGAGGCCGTGCAGCAGCTGCAGCCGCTTGACGGCGTGCTTGGTCGCGAGGTCGAACTCGCCGTTGACGACCACTTCCGCGTCGCCCTTGGCGTTGAGGATGTTCTGGATGCCGCTGACCGCGTCGCCCGTCGCCTTCTTGTCCAGCTCCGGGGCGAGGCTCTCCCAGGTGGCGTCGGTCATGTTGCCGTCGGGCGAGACCGGCAGCCCGTGCTTTGCCTGCCAGTCCTGGATCGCCAGGGTCATCGCCGCCGACCATACGCCGGTGGGCTGGATGTCGTAGCCGGCGTTGCGCAGCAGCCACTGGGCGAGCCGGACCGCCGGGCCGCCGATGGCGTTGTAGATGTCGGGCCAGGTGCGCTCGGGCACCTCGGCCAGGCGGGTGCCCAGGGCCACCGCCACATCCCGGCGCAGTTGCGGGAACTGGTCGTAGAACGCGCGGCCGGGGCAGAGCGTGGCGCGGAAGTCCCAGTGGCCGAACATGTTGTGCGCCTTGATGTTGTACTGCTTGCTGATGGCGACGCACAGCCTGACCAGCGAGTCCCACAGCGCCTGCGTCGGGGTCTCGGTGATGTAGGTGCCCTCGTTCTCGATGCCGATCGAGTCGATGTTGCGGCCGGGGCAGTGCGCCGCCACGACCTGCGCGAGGCCGGTGTCGAGGGTCTCGAGGCTGCGCGCCCGGCCCTCCAGGACGTAGCCGCCGCGGCTGATGGTGAAGTGCTGACCGGAGTCGGCCCACCCGTTGACGTCCTGGTGCAGGCGCTGGATGTCCCGCGCCAGCCAGATTGCCTGCTCGCGGGAGTAGTCGGTGGAGTTGGGGTAGGCGGTGTGGTGCACGATGATCTTCTTGGTGGTGCCGGCCCTCAGGACCACCTCGCTGGTGGGCGGGCGGGCGCCCCACGTCTGTCCGTCGATGATCCAGGGGAACTTCTCGCTCGGTGCGGCGTGGGCTGCCCCGGCCGTCGCCAGCTCCGTGCCCACCACCGCCACCGTCGCCGCACCCGCGCCGGCTTTGAGCAGGGTCCTTCGCCGCATCGGCTGACTTTCGGTCATGCCAATTCCTTTCACAAAGATGACCACGGGCGGGAATCTTTTACAGCCCGTGGTCAACAGAGGATAGGACTACACGACCGGGTACGCCAGGGGCACGGTCACTGGAGTTCATGTATTAGCGTAGTAGTCAAATCATCACTTAGAGATGTTCATCACTACCAGGTCAACGTAAAGGCTTAAGGCTCATGGATTATGCTGACTGCGCTCCAGAAAGGACGGCTTGATGCGAACTGTGTCGATTAGTGTGACGCTGACCGGGCCCGAGGAGACCTTGACCCGCCTCGCGAGCACCCTTGGCGCCACAGCTGTCGACTGGGACGTCGATGCGGTGACAACGGTGGCGGAGGTAAAGGCCGTCCCCGCACCGTCCGGAAAGGACTGTCCGATCACGATAGACAGCCGCAGCCGCCAGCTCCTGGTGGAGGGTGACGAGATCCCCACCACCAAGCGCGAGTTCGGGCTGCTGCTGTTCCTGGCCGAGAACGCCGGCGAGGCGTTCACCCGGCAGGAGATCATGCGGGCCGTCTGGGGACACGACAAGACCGGCCAGCGCACCGTCGACGTACACGTGCGGCGGCTGCGGACCAAGCTGGGCCGCTTCGAGCACCACCTCGCGACGGTCCACGGTTATGGGTACCGCCTCGACCCCCACGTGGTATCAGTCGATTGAAGAAAGGCGGGCCAGGGTCGCCCGCAACTGTTCGACGAGGTCGGCGACGATGGCGGCGACCGGCCGGACCTCATTCATCCGGCCGACGATCTGCCCCACCGGAATCGGCACGACCTCGGGGTCGTTCGCACGCATCAACCGCTGGTGCGCCTCGGCCACCAGCAGGTTCTGCAACGGCATGGGCAGGGGCGCGGGGGCGTCCGGATCGTTCCACGCCTGGGTCCAGCGGTTCTTGAGCAGCCGCGCCGGCTTGCCGGTGTAGACGCGTGACCGCACGGTGTCCGACGAAGTCGCCTTCAGCAGGGCCTTGCGGGCCGCGTCGGTCGACATCTGATACTCGGTAGAGACCATCCAGGCCGAGCCCAGCCACGCGCCCACCGCGCCGAGCGCCAGCGCCGCGGCGATCTGCCGCCCCGAGCCGATGCCACCCGCGGCCAAGACCGGCACCCGCTCCCCCACGGCGTCGACGACCTCCGGGACGAGCACCATGCTCGCGATCTCGCCGGTGTGCCCGCCCGCCTCGTACCCTTGCGCCACAATGACATCCACGCCAAGCTCGACGTGGTGGCGGGCGTGGTCGGCCTTGCCGGCCAGCGCCGCGACCAGCATCCCGTGCTCGTGCGCTCGATCGACGACGTCCGGCGGCGGCGGGCCGAGGGCGTTGGCGATGAGCCGGGGCCGGTGCTTGAGCGCCACCTCCACGTGTGAGCGGGCCACCGAGTGCAGCCAGCCCAGCACACCGACCCCGGCCTGTTCCCCCTCGGGCAGAGGTGGCACGCCCAGCTTCAGCAGGGTGTTCTCGACGAACTCCTTGTGTGACAAAGGGATGCGGGCTTCGAGATTTTCTTCAATGGGTACCGATGCCGGCATAACGATATCGACACCGTACGGTTTGCCGTCGGTATTGTCGTCCATATAGCACAGCGCGGCCTCGAGATCGTCCGGGTCGTTGAAGCGCACGCATCCCAGCACGCCGAGCCCACCCGCCCGGCTGACCGCGGCGGCCACCTGCTCGGACGGGCTGAAGCCGACGATGGGGTGCTCGATGCCGAGCAGCTTGTTAATCACGGGTGCTCCTCGGCGTAGCGGCGGGCCCAGGCATAGTCGGCCTTGGCGCTGATGGTGCGGGCGATCTCGGGAACGATCCACACCCTCCGCGGTACCTTGTAGCCTGCTATTTGGGTACGGACATGCGCCTCAAGCGCCGCCAGGTCGAGCTCTCTGGCGGGCCGTGGCTGCACCAGTGCCGCGACCGTCTGGCCGAGCCGCGGGTCGGGGACGCCGATGACGAGCGCGTCAAAGACGTCCGGATGCGACTTGAGCGCGCCCTCGACCTCCTCCGGAAAGACCTTCTCGCCGCCGGTGTTGACGCACGTGTTGCCCCGGCCCAGCAGGGTGATGCTGCCGTCGGACTCCAGCCTGGCCAGGTCACCGGGCATGGCATAGCGCACGCCGTCCACCTCGATGAGCATGCGCGCGGTCTTCTCCGGATCCTTGTAGTAGCCCAACGGCACGTGCCCGCCACGGGCAAGGCGGCCGATCACGCCCGGCGGCGCGGGCCTGCCGTCGTCGCCGATCACGATGGTGTTGGGGCCGGGCGTCACCCGTGGGCCGTCCGAACGCTCGGCCGACTTGGTGACGAAGCCCAGGCCGGCGAAGCCGGTCTCGGACGAGCCGATCGACTCGGTGATGACGACGTTGGGGAACGCCTCCACGTACTGCTCTTTTACCGACGGGCTGAAGAGCGCGGCGCTGCTGGAGATTGCCCAAAGGCTGGAGGCGTCATAGGTACCCCCGGAAAATGCCTCGATCAAGGGGCGGGCCATGGCGTCGCCGATGAGGACGATGACGTTGACGCCGCGGCGCTCGACCGCCCGCCAGAGTTCGTGCGGGTCGAAGTGCGGCAGCAGGACCACGGTGTCGCCGTTGAACAGGGCGGCGAGCGCTGCCCACTGGGCGTTGCCGTGGATCAGCGGCGCCACGCACAGCCGGACCATGCCGCCGGTCTCGATGCCGCGCTTGGACTGCGCCCACTCGTCCTCCAGCGGCGTGCCGGACATGAAGTCGATGCCGCCGCCCAGGACGCGCCACACGTCTTCATGGCGCCACATGACACCTTTCGGGTACCCGGTGGTGCCGCCGGTGTAGAGCATGTAGAGGTCGTCCGGGCTGCGCTGCCCGAAGTCCCTGCCCGCGGGCGCGCTCGCGAGCACGTCCTCGTAGGAGTGTCCGATCTCGACGGTGCAGCGCATGGGGTGGCCGACGGCCGACACCAGCCCGGCGAACTCCTCGTCGTGGATCAGGGCGACCAGGTCGGCGTCGGCGAAAAGGTAGCGGAGTTCGGCCTCGACATACCGGTAGTTGACGTTGATCGCGACCGCGCGCAGCTTGTAGGTGGCGATGAGCGCCTCGACCGCCTCGATCGAGTTGCGTGCGTACAGCCCGATGTGGTCGCCGGGCCCGATCCCTTGAGCGGCAAGGTGATGCGCGAGCCGGTTGGCCCGTTCCTCCAGCCGGCCGAAGGTGAGCGCGTGCTCGCCGCAGGCGACCGCCAGCCGGTCGGGGAAGGCGTCGGCGGCGTGCTCGAACAGGTCGGCAATATTGAGCGCCATCCACAAAAACTAGAACGTGTTATCGTTTCTGTAAAGGCCCGTTCGGTTCTATGGGAGGCCGTCTTGCCCGACGCTTTGGTGGAACGCGATGGTCCTATCCTGACCCTCACCATGAACCGGCCCGAGGCGCGCAACGCCCTGTCCTCCGAGATGATGGCGATAATGCGCGAGGCGTGGGACGAGGTGGACAACGACCCGGCGATCCGGGTGTGCGTGCTGACCGGCGCGGGCGGCTCCTTCTGCGCGGGCGCCGACCTGAAGGCGATGACCGCGCAGCATCCCGGCGACCGCTTCGCCTCCGGCGGCTGGGACCTGAGCGTCATCGACGCCCTCCTCAAAGGACGCAGGCTGACCAAACCGCTCATCGCCGCGGTGGAGGGCCCCGCGATCGCGGGCGGCACCGAGATCCTCCAGGCCACCGACATCCGCGTCGCCGGGCACAGCGCCCGGTTCGGCGTCTCCGAGGCGCGCTGGGGCCTGTTCCCGCTGGGCGGCTCGGCGGTGCGGCTGCCGCGCCAGATCCCGTACACCGTCGCCGCCGACATCCTGCTCACCGGGCGGCACCTCACCGCCGACGAGGCGTACCGCATCGGCCTCATCGGCCACGTCGTCCCCGATGGGCAGGCCCTTGACAAGGCGCGCGAGCTTGCCGAGCTGGTCGCCGCCAACGGCCCGCTCGCCGTGCAGGCGATCCTGCGCACGATCCGCGAGACCGAGGGCATGGCGGAGAACGAGGCGTTCAAACTCGAAGCGGCCCTTGGCATGCGGGTGTTCGCCAGCGACGACGCCAAGGAAGGCCCGCGCGCGTTCGCCGAAAAGCGCAAGCCGCACTTCAAAGGTGCTTGACGCGTTGTCAAACTCGTCACGGCCGATGGTCGTTCACCTCGCAGATCCGGTGGTACGGCACCTTCGGCGGCGCGTGACGCTCCCACTCCTGCGCGGTCATCGGCCCGCCGAGATCGCGGGCGATCCCGCATGCCTCGGCGACGGGGTCGGCGGCAACGGCGAGGTCGTCGGGAGGAATGTCCCACAGAGTGACAAGATCGTAATTTACCAGCAGGACGCGTCGGTCATCCATCACCAGCCACAGGTCGTAGGCTCGTCCGATGTGGACAATGTGGGCCGGTGACGTGGACAGGTCGACCAGGATCACGCGATCGTCGGGATCAACTCCACCGGCCATGGTCTCACCGGCCTTGCCCGGGTCGAGCCTGAACGGCACGCGCGCTTCCCTCGGCTTGGGCGAACCCAGGTCCCAGAACGACGTGCTCTGCCCGTCGACCGTTCTGGCCCACCGCTCCCCCGCCGTGGGTGCCTCCTCCGACACGCCCACCGGGCGCCGGACCTCGAGGTTGGTGGCCTCCGACACGAACACGCGATTGTCCTCCAGGTGCACCATTACCCACCTGCCGTCGCTGCTGAGCCTCACCTCGTCCACGGGCGAGCCGAACCGCGCGGTGGTGACGCGCTCGGTCGGCAGCTCCCACAGCACCAGGTTCCCGTCGGCGTCGGCACCCATGACCGTCTGGCCCACCACTTGCGGGTCGCGCACGATCCCCGTGAGCTCGCGGGGGCTGGGCGGGTCGGCGGCCATGTCCCAGGCCACGGGGGAGCTTTTGTCGCCGGTGCCGTTCCGGATGACGATCCAGCGGGCATCGGCGCTCTCCTGGTAACTGAGGACGTTCCGCCCGAGGACAATCGGCGCGGCCGCGGGATCGCTTAGGCGCCACGCCTTCCTGTCCTGTCCCTCGAACCCGATCAGCTGCCTTCCCGTCCGGTCGATGTGAGGGTCGGCAATCCGGTGACCTCTGATCACGGCGATCCGCGTGCCCGTCTCCAGGTCCCAGGCGTGCGCCTCGGTGTCGCCGTAGGAAATGAGCCAGCGATCGTGGGCGATGGACAGGTGGAGCCCACCCGCGGGACCCAGGTGGCGCTGCCGCCCCGACTCCAGGTGCCAGGCGACGAGGTCGCCGTCGGCCTGGCTGATCACCGCCCAGATTCCGGATTTGTCCACCAGGACGGACCGGGCCTGCTGGCTCAGCGTGCGGCGCTGCGGCGGCGACGCGGCGAGATTCCAGACGATGGCCTCGCCCGCGAGGGTCACCACCGCGACCGCCCGATTGTCGCTGCTGGTGGAGATTTCTTTTACGGCGAGTCCAAGCGTGATCTCCACGGGCGGATCGGCATGCATGTCCCAGGCGACGGCGTGCCCGCGGTGATTCAGCACCGCCCAGCGTTCGGCCACACTGGGCAGGGCGCCCCGGCCCCACAGCAGCGGGCGGACGCGCCCGCGCATGAGGAGGAAGGAGGCAAGGTCGTCGGTGGGAAATCCGGTCACAGGGTCGATCTCGGCTGCGGCGATGCGCAGCCGCAAGGCGGTGTCGGGGTCGGTCGACTGGAGCTGGTCGGCTTTGTCGATCAGCTCTCCGGCATACTCGGATCTCTGCTCCTCCAAGCGGTTTTCCACCATCTCGCGCAAGGCCGGAACGCTCTGGAAACCGAAGACACCGGTCAGAACCA
>DASUXL010000335.1:0-34773 GCA_036377915.1 Candidatus Limnocylindrales bacterium | reverse complement strand
CGCTAGGTTCCATCTCCGGCATATCCGAAGCCCTCCCGCCATACGGTCCGCCGCCATGTCATGTCGGAACCGAATACCTGGTCTGCACTACCACGGCGCAACAACTCCGGATCTGGCACTTCAGACGTTGAACGCCTGGTTCTCGGTCGAGTCCGGCAATTCGCTGGGCGGTTCTTCGGTGTGGAGTTGTGCGTCTGTTCTGGCCGCATCCACGCCGGTAGCCGGCCGGTGCTCGGCGATCGGCGATCGGCGATCGGCAGGGCAGCGTTGTTACAGGGGCCGTTCCGCTGCCCGAGGGTGAGGCCGGCACACGTCCTACGGCGCGGGATCGAGCTGGCGGCATCGGTCACGCAGGCCCGAACTATACGGGTCCGAAATCGCTGGGCGATTTGTGCCGAGCATGAGTGTCACGATTGGTCGGCGTGGACCCTGCTGTGATTGAAGTGTCAGCTTCGTCGTGGCCGCGTTCGCCAACCCCGTAGCACGCCGCCATCAAAGGTCAGGCTGGGGCGAAGCCCCGCTGGGAAGCTACTGCGCCGCAACCTCTTCAACCAGCATCTGCATGTCGCGTTCGCGGACGAACAGCGCCGGGCCTCGCCAGCCACCCGGAATGTCGGCGGGTGACATGCCGGTGTTACAGCCAGAGTCCGGGGTGCCAGTGAGGGGCGGCGGACCGGGCCGCGGCGGCCGGCACGTCTTCCGGCGATGGGCCCTGACAGAACCGGTCCCGGGCCGGCAGGCGGCCGCTCACCAGGAATTCGGTGGTGATGGCGTCGGCGCACGGACCGGATCGGATGCGGTAGATGCCGTGGCCGCCGGCGTCGACGGTGATGAACGCGGCCCGCTCACCCAGGGCCCGGCGCAGGCCGTACCCGTTGCGCCACGACGTCGATGGGTCGCGCAGGTTCTGCAGGATCAGCACATTGCGCGGCCCGCGGTCGGTCACCGTGACGGGCGGCTCGACCGGCCGGTGCGCCCAGAACGCGCAGGGCCAGATGTTGGCGGGCCAGCCGGCCGTCCCCGGGAAGGCCTGGCGGTCGGCGGCGGTGTTACGCGCGTACCGGCCGATGTCACGCGACCAGCTCACGTCGCCGCAGACGATCGCGTACAGCACGGCGAGGCCGTTGTCCGGCGCCGGCGCGGCGAGCGTGGCCGCTTTGGCGGTCTCGGTGGTGGGCGACATTGCCGGGCCGGAGAACGCCTGCCAGAACGCAGCGAGGTCACCGAAGAACCGGTCGTCCTCAAGCAACCTCAGGGTCACCTGGCGCAAGACGTTGCCGTTGACGGTGATCCCGGGCAGTTCGACCGGCGAGCGGTCCAGCTGTTCGGCGATCCTGTAATAGGTGCGTTCGACCTCGCTCGGCGTGGCGCCGAGATGGTAGATGCCGTCGCGGGCCGCAGCCCACCGGGTGAAGTCGGGCAACCGCAGTGCGAACGCCTCACTCTTGCTGCGTATGAAGTCGTACCACACCCGGTTCGGGTCGATCGCGCTGTCCAGCACGATCCGGTCGGTTCGCTGCGGGAACAGCGAGGCGTAGACCGCACCCAGGTACGTGCCGTAGGAGTACCCGAGATAGGAGATCTTTGACTCCCGGAGCGCGGCCCGAATGCGGTCCATGTCGCGCGCGGTGTTCGCGGTGGTGATGTGCGGCAGCAGGTCTCCGGCGGTCGCGGCGCAGCTCTGCGCGGTGGCTCGGGCGTAGGCGATGTTCCGGTCGATCGAGCCGTCCGGCGCCGGGTACGGCAGTTGCAGGTCCAGTGGTGTGTTCTCCGGAATGCCGCAACTGATCGGCGTGCTGCGCCCGACGCCCCGCGGGTCGAACCCGATCAGGTCGTAGCGGTCGAGCACCTCGGCGGGCAGAGCCTCGGCCAGGTACAGCGCCAAATCGATCCCGCTTCCGCCCGGACCGCCCGGGTTGACCAGCATGACCCCCCGGCGCTTGGCCGGATCGGCCGCCTTGAACCGGGATACGGCAACGGTGATCGTCTCGCCGCCTGGGGCCTGGTAGTCGCGCGGCACGAGCAGGTCGGCGCACTCCAGGCGGGGGGAGCCCGGCAGGTCGGCACACGGCCCCCAACGCAGGGTGGGCCGAGACTGTCCGGGCTGAGCCTGACCGGCAGTGGCCGGCACGAGCGTCACGAGGACCGCAGCGACGACGGTCCATTGGACGCGGGAGAACTTCAACATGGGTCCATCGTCGAGGCCCGATGTGCTGGGGCGCGTCAACCCCGCGCAGGACACCGCACTCCCTCTCTAGGACGACGCCCTCATCCGTGGGGCGTGTGTACCTTCATCACACGCATCACATCCATCATGGTCCACGCGTAAGCGGTGTCATTCGGTGGGTCCTCATCGGACATCGCTAGTGATTCGTGGTCGCGATGCTGATCTACGGAGGCGCAAGGCGTCACCGTTGAGGTGTAGGGATACTCCTATGGCGTGGAGCCGGGGGCGATGGGTGTGCCACTCACCGCCCCCGGGCGCTGTTCACGGCTTGGCTTATCGGGTCCATAGCACTGCGCGCAGCTTGCCCTCCGCGGAGCCGCTCATGCCGACGATCTGTCCGCGATCGTTGATATCCACCGCGCTGTTGATCTCCGGCGCGAGGGCGGGCAGGGTGATGGCGTGGCCTTGCCGCCAAAGGAATGCCCCCACGTCGGAAAAGCCTACGACCGCCCCATGGTTGTTGAGTCCCGTGCCCTGGACATAGACGGCGTGTGCGGGTGGGTCGATCGGCGTGACGTGCCCGTCGCGCCACAGGCCGGCGCCGACGATGATCTGACCGCGGTCGTTGATGGCCAGCGCGTCACCCTGGCCCACCGCGATGGCCCGGCCGTCGCGCCACAGCGTCGCCGTGGCGATCCCGTCGGCGAAGCTGGTTCCCACGACGTCGCCGCGGTTGTTGATGCCGTAGGCGATCGACGGACCGCTGTCGATCAGTGTCATCTGTCCGCGGCGCCAACGGAAAGCGTGCAGGTTGTCTGGGCCGTCTGTTTGCCCGACGATATCTCCACGGTCGTTGATCCCCGTGGCCGCGCTGGCGCTGTCTTGAGGGCCAACGGTTCCGAGGTCGGTCATGTGTCCATCGCGCCAGAGGAAGGCGTGCAGAGCACCGTTGGCCGTGCTGCTGTAGCCGACGACCTCGCCCCGGTCGTTGATATCGGAGGCCACGCTGAAGCGACCGCCCAGCGTGCCCAGATCAGTCATCCGCCCGTCGCGCCACAAGAACGCGTGGACACTGTCCTCGACGGCACTGACCCCGACGACCTCGCCCCGGTCGTTGATGGCGCGGGCGTGACTGTAGCCACCGGCCAGCGTGCCGAGGTCCACGACGTGTAACGACGTTGGCGACGTGCCCACCGGGGCGAGCGCGGTTGCCACAGCGACCAGCCAGTTGAGGCATATCATCTTGTACTCCTTCAATTCAAGGATTGGTACGCCTCACGGTCCTGGCCCGGCGTAACGGCAGTCTCACCCTGGTGTAACCCGAAGGAAACGCCGCCAAGCGCGGCGTCACGAAAACAGCGGGCGGCGATGCCAGCCTCCAAGTTTCGCCCGGCCGCTTGGTGGGTTCGGACAGCCTGGTACGGCAGCGTTTCTACGCCCCGCCGAGCGGCTCGCGTTCGTGCTCCACGACCTGTTCGACCTGCCCTTCGAGGAGATCGCGCCGATGGTCGGGCGTACGCTCCCGGCGACCAGGCAGCTCGCCAGCCGGGCTCGGCGCCGGATCAAAGCGGCCGGGACTCCGTCTCCCGAGCGCGATCCGGTGCGCCAGCGAGCCGTCGTGGACGCGTTTTTCGCCGCCGGCCGGGCAGGCGACTTCGACGCCCTCGTCGCGGTGCTTCATCCCGACGTCGTGGCGCGTGCCGATTTTGGCCGGAGTCGTCCGGGCGGCTCGACGGTGATCCGCGGGGCGGCGACCGTTGCCCGCCAGGCTCGGCTGGGTACCGATCCCACCGTGGAGGTGCACCCCGCTCTCGTCAACGGTGCGGCCGGCGCCGTCATCACCAGGCACGGGCGGCCCTTCGCGGTGATGGCCTTCGCGGTGGCCGAGGGCAGGATCGTCGGGATCGACACCATCGCCGACATCGGCCGTGTTGTCCGGCTCGCCGCACCAGTCCTGGCGGGCCTAAGCGCAGCGGAAGGTGCATGGTGATGGCGGCGGGTGGTCCCCGGCCAGCTCCACGGCCAACCCCACCCGCCGGATGGCGTTGGCAAATTGGAGGGATTCGACCACAGCGGATCAGAACGCCGTGCGGCGATGGTCGGCTCAGATCGGCGTACTGATCGATGTTCGTCTCGTTGGCGATGTGATGTACTTGGAGCCCCATGCGACAGCACGGAGGCAGACTTGATGGGATCACCACGCACGGTCGGCGGTGGCAACCACGCCGGAACCAAGCCGGCGACGGCTGCCCGCATGCACGACTATCTTCTGGGCGGCATCTACAATTTTCCGGCCGACCGTCAGGCTGCCGATGCCATCATGGCGATGTTCCCCCGCACCCGGCTGGTCGCTCAGATGGACAGGGCGTTCCTGTGCCGGGCGGTGATCCACATGTGCGAGAGGGGAGTGACCCAGTTCCTGGACATCGGCTCGGGCATCCCGACCGAGGGCAACGTGCACGAGATCGCCCAGCAGGCCAATCCCAAGGCGCGCGTAGTCTATGTGGACATCGACACGGTGGCCGTGGCCGAAAGCCAGGGGATGTTGGAGGGTAACGAGTTCGCCATCGCCGTTCAGGGTGACGTCCGCCATCCGCTTGCCATCTTGGAACACCCACAGGTGCGTAAGCAGCTGGACTTCGGGCAGCCGGTTGCGGTGTTGCTGGTGGGGGTCCTTCATTTCGTCGGTGATGACGGGCAGGCGCGTGAGTCGGTAAGGCAGCTGGTCGACAGCGTGCCCGCGGGTGGTTACCTGGCGGTGACCCATCTGATCGATGAGACCCCACCAGATTTCGCCCAGAGCGACGAGCTCAATCGGGTGCACGATGTCATCAACCGGCAGACCATGACCATGCTGCGGATGCGTACCCGCGCCCAGGTCGGCGAGTACTTCGAAGGCTCGAAACTGGTCGACCCCGGAATCGTGCCGGTGTGGGAGTGGCGGCCGGAACCCGGCGGTCTGAGCCCGGCCAGTATCAACGCCAGCTACGACACCGCGCTAGGCGGTATCTATGGAGGCGTGGGCAGGATTCCCGCGAAGTGAACGCTTCGCGTCAGTGCCTCGACCGCATTCGGAGTCCTGAAAGGATGCAGCGCAACGAGGTAGCTACCGCTGAACATGCCCTGTTCTACGTTGAGGGCGAAATCCCCAGTGATCGCGCAATGATCATGCGCTGGACTTCCGAGGTTCCCTCGCCAATCTCCAGAACCTTGGCGTCGCGGTAGAAGCGCGCGACAGGGAATTCGTTCATGAACCCGTACCCGCCGTGAATCTGGGTGGCCTCGCGGGCGTTCGCCATGGCCGTCTCGCTAGACACCAGCTTCGCAATCGCCGCCTCGCGCTTGAACGGCGCGCCGGCGAGCAGCCGGCTGGCGGCGTCGTAGTAGGCCAGCCGCGAGGTGTGCGTCCGGGCTTCCATGTCAGCAATCTTGAACTGAATCGCCTGGAACGCTTCGATCGGCCGGCCGAACGCCTCCCGCTGGGCGGCGTAGCGCAGCGACTCGTCCACACACCCCTGGGCGAGGCCGACAGCGAGCGCGGCGATCGCGATCCGGCCCTCGTCAAGAATGCGCAGGAACTGCGCGTACCCGCGCCCCCGCTCGCCGAGCAGGTTTGCGGCCGGTACCCGCACATCGTCGAAGTTCAGCTCGTGTGTGTCCGAGGCGCACCAGCCGACCTTCGAATATCCCGGCTGCACGGTGAACCCGGGTGTGCCAGACGGCACGATGATCGTGGACAGCTCCTTCGAGCCGTCCGACTTTTGTCCGGTCACCGCCGCCACCGTGACGAGACAGGTGATATCCGTACCCGAATTGGTGATAAATGCCTTGGTACCGTTGATGATCCATTCATCGGTCTCGTCGTCCAGGACCGCCCTGGTCGTGGCGCCCCCGGCGTCCGACCCGAATCCCGGCTCGGTCAGGCCGAAGGCCGCCAGCGCCTCGCCCCGGCACAGCGCCGGCAACCAGCGCTCCTTCTGCGCCACCGTGCCGAACCGGTGGATCGGCATGGCGCCAAGCGACACGGCCGCCTCCAGCGTGATCGCCAGGCTCGAGTCGACCCGCGCCAGCTCCTCCAGGGCCAGGCAGAGCGCGAAATAGTCGCCGCCCTCGCCGCCGTACCCGGCCGGGAAAGGCAGCCCGAACAGACCCATCTTTCCCATCTGGCGCACCAGCTCGTACGGGAATGCGTGCCGCTGGTAGAAGTCGCCGATCACGGGAGCCACCGCGTCCTGCGCGAACTCGCGTACGGTCTGCCGCAGCGCCTTGTATTCCTCGTCGAGCCGGAAGTCTGGCATGTGCGTGCTCCTGTCTCCTCGTGACCGTGACCGGGTCCTGGCGACCGGGCTGGTGACCGGGCCTGCGTAAGTGGCTAAGCGCTCTGCCGCCGGAAGGTGTGTACGGCCAGTGCCATGGAAAGGACGGCGAAGCCCACGGTCACCGCCGCGCCCTGCAGCATCTGCCCGCTGCCGAACCGGCCGAGGAACGCGTCGCGGATCGCGTCGACGACGTACCGGAACGGCGTGAATCTCGACATCAGGTCCAGCCAGGCCGGCGCGAAGGACATCGGCAGCAGAACGCCGGAGAGCAGTATCAGCGGCATCGTCAAACTGTTGAGCATCGGGCCGAGCGCGGCCTCGCTCTTCAGCGCCAGGCCGAGGGTGTACGACAGCGCCGACAGGCTTGAGGCCATCACGGCGACGATGGCCATCGCCACCAGTACACCGGCGATCGATGTCCGCAGCCCGAACGGGATGGCCACCAGGACCAGGATGACCGCCTGCACGGTCAACACGAGCACGTCCCGCAAGACCCGCCCCAGCAGCAGGGCCAGCCGGCTGGCGGGTGTGACCCGCAGGCGGTCGAAGATGCCGGCGCGCCACTCCGCGATGATTGTGAAGCCCACGAATGCCGCGCCGAACAGGCCGAGCTGGACCAGGACGCCGGGCACGTAGATCTGCCACGCCTGCGCCGAGGACGTCTGCGGGGAACTGATCATTCTGGTCATCAGCGGGCCGTACAGGATCAGGAACACGATCGGCTGGCTGAGCCCGGCCACCACCCAGCCCGGTTCGCGCAGCGACAGCATCAGGTACCGGCGAAAGATAAGCCGAGTCTCCCGTACCAGGGACATGTGTGGCCTCCTTGTTTGCTGGCGTTCAGCCGGAGCCGTCGCGCAGCGAGCTTCCGGTCAGGGTGAGGAAGACGTCCTCCAGGCTCGGCCTGGTGAGCTCCAGACCGGCCACGGAGATGCCCGCGTCCCGCAGGGTCGTGATGAGGTCGACAACGGTCTGGTCACTGTGGTCGGTGGTCAGCCTCAGCGTCGTCGCACCCAGGGCGGTGACGTCCCGAACTCCCGGCAGGCCGGCGAGCAGCGGCCGGGCGATCTCCGGGTCGCCCTCCAGCACCACGGTCACCACGTCACCGGAGATCTGCTGCTTGAGCCCTTCGGGGGTGTCCTCGGCGACGATCCGGCCGTGGTCGATGACCAGGATGCGGTCGCACAACGCGTCGGCCTCATCGAGGTAGTGGGTGGTGAGAAACACGGTGGTACCGGTTTCCTGGCGCAACCAGCGCAGGTGCTCCCACAGGTTCTGGCGGCTCTGCGGATCGAGGCCCGCGCTCGGCTCGTCCAGGAAGAGTACGCGTGGCTCGTGCATCACGCCGATCGCGATGTCCAGGCGCCGGCGCTGGCCCCCGGACAGTGTCCCCACCCGGCGCCCGGCCAGGCCGCCGAGGTCGAGCCGGTCGAGCAGGAAGGCGGTGCGCTCACGGCAGCGAGCCTTGTCCAGGCCGTACAGACCGCCCTGGAGCATGATTTCCTCACCGACCAGGCAGTTCATGTCGGTACCGCCGGTCTGCGCCACGAGCCCGATCTGCCGCCGCACCTTATCCGGGTCCGCCAGCAGATCCAGACCCGCGATCCTGGCGGTGCCGGAGGTCGGCCGCAACAGCGTCGTCAACATCCGCAGCGTGGTGGTCTTGCCGGCGCCGTTGGGGCCGAGGAACCCCACGATCTCCCCGGCCTCGACCTGGAAGTCGAGACCGTCGACCGCCCGGACGACCTGCTTACGCATGCGAAACTCGCGCGCCAGGCCGTGTGACTCGATGATCGCCATACCGACGCCCTCTCCTCTAATCCGCCGCGATCGCGCGGCCGTCGCCCGCCGCGAGCACCGGCTGGCGTTGCCACGCGGCAAGGTCGAGCGGATCGTTTGGGGCGCCGTCACAGATGACGTACCAGCCCGGTGTCATTGCCGTGTACCGGCGGGACAGCGTGCCGAGGCACGCCGTGTGCGCCTGATCGGGTGTGCGGATGTGGTCGCCGGCGGCGAGGTACGCGATCAGGCTGGGCTGACCGTCAGCGCCGGTTCCCACGTGCAACAGCGACGCGGACGGCGCCAGCGCGTCGTCGAGGAGACGCTGCACCTCGCTGACCTCGACCCAGCAGGAGTCCAGGAGCAGCCAGGTGGCGGGATCCCGGACGACCGGCACCAGCCCGGTCACCTCACTGAGCTTGGCCATGTCGACGTTGCCCTCCGCGGCGGCCAGGATCAACCGCTCGGTGCCACGCAGAAACGCCTCGATCTCGGTCGGCGGCAGCCTGCTGGGATCCCAGGTCCAGAGCCCGAGCGCGGTCATCTCGCCGAACTGGAAGACCCGGAACTCGGTCAGGATGTCCTGGTGGACGGGTGGGTCCCACCAGTGCATCACACTCTCGGGCCCCTTCATGATCTGTAGCAACGCTTCCGGGATGTCTTCCGGCGCGGTGCGTTCGGTGTCCGACAGGTACTTGCTGATGTCGTTGAGCGCCGCGTCGCGATGCATGAGGATGCCTCGCTCACGCTCGATCACCTTGCACGCCGCGATGAGCTGGACTGTGTCGTAGGGGCCCAGCCTGCTGGCCCGGAGGATGGCCGTCGTGCACTGGCGTACCAGATCATCGAAGGTGGGCACTGCCGCGTCGACGAGGACGAGACAGTCCTGGGCCATCGTGCCCACGTAGTCGTGCAGCCGGGCGCCGATCCGGTTGCTCCCGATCATCCGCCACCCGAACCGGGGCGTGTCCGTGCGCAGGGCCAGCACGGCGGCGAGCGCGGCTGTGATCACCTGGGAGCCTCCGGTACCCAGCCGGGCCTCGATCTTCGACAGGACCCGGGCGATGGGCGGGGAGAACAACCATCCGGCCAACGGCGGACCGGGTTCTGCGATTACCGGTACCGCATACACAGCCTGCGGCATCCAGCGCAGGTTGGCTTCCCAGAACCGCAGCGACCGCTCGGCACGGCGCCGCGACTGGGGGTCCTGCTCCGCGACCGCCTGGTCGAGTGGCTGGTGCGCCGGCGTACCGATGTGCCGGTTGGCCGGGTCGGCGGCCAGTTCGGTGAACTGATGGTCGAGCGCCACCTTCGCCCTGAAGTCGGCGATCAGGTGGGAGAACACCATCGCGGCCGCTACGGGCCTGCCGTCGCTGACTGCCACCGCCGCCCGGGCCAGCACATCGTCGATGTTGAGCGCGGTCTCGCGCAGCCGCCTGATGAGCGCGCCTTCCAGCCTCGTCTCGGGGGAGATCGTGGAGCGGGTGTCACCGTCGGCGCCGTGGACGTGGATCTGTGGGTACGCGGCCGGGTCGTACTCGTAGATGTCGACAGGGAACTCGCCGGTCAGCGCGACGTGCTGGCGCGGTTCGGGTCCGAGCGTGAACCTGGTCCGCAGGGATTCGTTGCGGGCCATCAGGAGCGAGAACGCCTCGGCGAGGTCGTCGAGGGTCACCGACCTGGGCAGGTGCAGGACGAGGTCGATGATGGCGAAGTAGTTGTGGTCCGTGTCGCCGACCCACTTCGCCACGTTGAGCTGACCCAGCGTGAGCGCGCCTGAGCCGCTGCGCAGGCCGGTGGCCTCTACCTGAATACGGTCCACGAGCCTTAGGTCATCCATTGCAACCTCCGTGGGTGTCAGCGCACAAGTTATGGGCCGACACCCCTCGGCGGCAGTAGGGAAGACCCCATATTCGGTGGCGGCGGCGTCGACGTACCGGATCCAGGGTTTCCCCGACTAGCGGCGGCGTTGCCGCGTTCGTAGCGTTCAGGCCCAGACCAGCACCGGAGGGTAGCCGTGGATTCCTTTGCCACAATCGGCGACGTCGCAGCGTTTCTGCCGCGATGCACGATTGCCGTAGAGGACAGCGTGGCGGACTACGGTCTCAGCCGGCCCCAGACCCGGATGCTGCGCCGGCTGCACGGCTTTTCAGACCTGCGGGTCGATCCCGAACTGCCGGTGCTGGACCTCGTCAGCGCACCGGCGGGGGAGGTGCTCCGCTCGGTTGCCGACCGCAGCACGATCAAGTACCTGATGTTCGCGCACACCACCGTCACCATCAGCCCGTCGTACGTGCACCTGCCCGCGGCGATCGCCGCGCGTTTCGACCTCACCGAGGTCGAGACCTTCACGGTGAGCCAGCAACGCTGCGCCAACAGCCTGAGCGCGCTGGACATCGCGGGCAATCTGCTGCGGGCAGACGGTGATCGCAGCGCGTGTGTGCTGCTGGTGACCGGTGAGAAGCGCCTGGCCTCGCTGGCTGGGCTGCTTGGCCTCAGCACGGCGATCGGCGAGGCGTCCACCGCGTGCCTGATCAGCCTCGACGGATCCGGAGACCGTGTTCTGTCCTATGCGGACATCACCCGGGGCCAGCCCGAGGAGCCGGCCTGGGTATCGGAGGCGTTCATCAACAAGATCATGGAGCGCTACACGGAGGACCTCACGTACGTCGTCGGTGAAGCACTGCGGCGCTCCGGAACACACCTGCGCGACATCGCGATGGTGGTGCCACACAACGTGAGCCGCATGCTGTGGTACCGGACCGTCGAAGCGCTCGGCATCGAGCGGCGGCGGGTGTTCCTGGACACCGTCGGCCAGTACGGCCACTGCTACTGCTCGGACCCGTTCCTGAACCTGATGGTGATGCGGGAGCGGGGCCAGCTGGTGGCCGGCGGCCGGTACCTGCTCGTCTCCGTCGGCCTGGGCGCCACCCACGCCGCGGTGGTCATTGAACACCGGCCGGGATGAACCGGAGGGACGGATGCTTGACCAGGTCACCACGTTGCAGCGGGTCACCGCGTCGCTGCCTCGCACCGTTATCAGTGTCGAGGAGGCTGCCAGGAGTGTGGGTCTGAACCGCTTCCAGGCCCGGATGTTCCGCCGTATCCACGGGCTGGACCAGATGGCCTCCGACTTCGAGACCGACATGTTCGACATGATCAGCGTGCCGGCCCGGGAACTGCTGCGCACGCAACCCGAGGTCCAGTCGTCGATCCGCTACCTGGTCTACGCGCACACCACCTCCGACCTGACACCCTCTTTCATGCCGGCGGCGGAGCGCTTCCGCGACATGCTCGGCCTGGCCGACGCCGACGCCTTCGCGGTCACCCATGTCAACTGCGGCAGCGGCCTGGAAGCCGTCGACATAGCCGGGGAACTGCTGCGCGCCGGCGGCGATCCCAGCGCCCGGGCGCTCCTGGTCGTAGGCGAGAAGCCGGCCGCGGTGGCGAACCGCCTGATCGTCAACGTCAGTCTGCTCGGTCACGCGGCGGCGGCCTGCCTGGTGGGGCTCGACGGCCGGGGCGGGCGGGTGCTGTCCTATGCCGTGCGGACCGCCGGCCAGTTCGCGGACGGCCTTTGGCTCGAGCCGCAACTGCGGGCCCAGTTCGAGGACACATACATCAAGACCGTTGTGGAGGTCATCCATGAGGCGCTCGCCGGGGCGGAGATGAGCCCGGCCGACCTGACGATGGTGGTGCCGCACAACGTGAACGTGTCGTCCTGGCTGCGGCTGTGCCGCGCGTTGGGGCTGGACCGCGACCGCGTGTTCCTGGACAACGTCCCGCGGTGCAGCCATTGCTACAGCACCGACCTGTTCCTGAACCTGACCACGATGCGCGAGCGCGGGCTGCTCATCGAGGGCGGCCGGTATCTCCTGGTCACCGTGGGACTCGGCGCGACCTACGCCGCCATGGTGCTCGAATACTAGAGGAGGGCGCGTGGACACACGTTATCTACGTCTACTCAAGAGCGCTCTGGTCGCCAAGCCCGCCCCGGCGTTGGTCCTGGTGTGCAACTTCGAAGCCGAAACACAGTGGGCCGAGGGCCACATCGGACTGCCTGCCCCGGTAATGAACAGCTCCACACCGCTGGTGCGGCGCATGGAGGAGCTGGGTGCGCTGCTCGCCGGCCCCGACGACATATTGGTGCTCAAGCGGCCATTGGATGACAGCTACCGGGCGTACCTGGAGGACCTGGGATTTCGCCCACCGACCGTGATCGTCCCCGAGAACGCCACCGCGGACCGGTCGACTGCGCAGGACGTGCTGGACTCACCGGTCGCGCTGCAACAGCTGACCGCGGCCGCGGCGGACGGCGCCCACCTGCTGCCCATGGGTACCACGGTGTGGGAGCAGCGTCTGGCCGAGACATCCGGCCTTCCCCTGGCGGTCCCGGACGCGGCCACGTTCACGCGGGTCAACAGCAAGATCTACGGGCGGCGGCTGGCCGCGCAGGCGCAGGTGCGCTGCGTGCCGGGCGCCTGCTGCGAGACCGTCGCCGAGTTCGCCGCGACCCTGGACGGCTACCGGCGTCGGCTCGGCACCGACCGGCTGCGGATCGTGGTAAAAGACGCCTACGGCGTCTCGGGCAAGGGTCTGGTCGTCCTGGACACCCCGGCCAAGGCCGATCAGTTGGTGCGGATGGTACAACGACGCGCCGAACGCCGTAGCGACCCACGCCTGCAGGTCGTGGTCGAGGAGTGGCTACCGAAGCAGTGCGATCTCAACTACCAGGTGACGATCTCGCGGGACGGCCGGACCAGCCTGGACTTCGTCAAGCAGGCGCTGACCGAGAACGGTGTCCACAAGGGACACCTCATGCCTCCCGAGCTGACCGGCTACCAACATTACGAGATCGAGGCGGCCGCGCACCTGGTGGGCCAGCGCCTGTTCGCGGACGGCTACTACGGCGTGGTGGGCATCGACGCGATCGTCGACATCCGCGGGTGCGTGTACCCGGTGCTGGAAATCAACGCCCGGTTGAACATGTCCACGTACCAGGGTGGCCTGACCGAGCGGTTCCAGCGGGCCGGGCAGGTCGCGATGGCCCGGTACTACCCGGTGCGGCTGGACGGACCTTGTACCTTCGACGACCTGCGCCGGACCCTTGGACCCGCGCTCGACCTCGCCGAGGACGAACGGTTCGTGGTGACCTGCTTCGGCACGGTCAACGCCAACGCCCACCGGCCCGCGCCGTTTGAGGGGCGGCTCTACGCGATGCTCATCGCCCCGGACAAGGAGCGTCTTGCGGCGCTCGACCACACCGTCGCGCTGGCCCTGAACCAGTTGCCCGCATACCAGGAGAGCATATGAGCGTCATCCAAGGCCATGCGATCAGTGACCTGGCGGACCGGTTCGGCACGCCGATGTACCTCTATGACGGCGACGTGCTCCGCGAGACCTACCGCCGGTTACGGGGCCTGCTCGATCCGCGGATACGGATCCTGTACTCGGCGAAGGCGAACCCGAATCTCAGTGTGTGCGCGGTCTTCCGCTCACTCGGCGCCGGGCTGGAAGTCTCCTCGCTGGTCGAACTGGTGACCGCGCTCCGCGCCGGCGCCGATCCCGACGACATCATCTTCGTCGGACCCGGAAAGTCCACCGAGGAGTTGGTGGCGTGCTGCGACAACGGTATCCACGCGATCGTGTGCGAGTCGCTGGAGGAACTGTCCGCATTGGACGCGATGGGCCTGCCCACCCGCCCCCGTGCCATGATCCGGGTCAACCCGTCCTTCTCCGGTAAAGGCTCCAGGCTCGCCATGGGCGGCAAGCCCCGCCAGTTCGGCGTCGACCAGGAACAGCTTCGCGGCGCAGGCGCGATGCTGCGGGCCCTGCGCAATGTGCGGGTGACGGGCTTGCACGCCTACCTGGGAACCCGGATTCTCGACGCCGCCGACGTCGTGAGCAACACGCAGGGCGTCCTTGAGGCAGCCCGGGATTTGTCGGCCGAGCTCGGCATGGCGTGGCAGACCGTCGACATCGGCGGCGGGCTGGGTGTGCCGTACTTCGACAACGAGAAGGACCTCGACCTGGTCGAGGCGGCTCGCGGCATCAACGAGGCCGTGAGCGCGTTCCTCGCTGACTCGCCCGACACCCGGATATTCATGGAACTGGGCCGCTATCTCGCGGCGTGGGCCGGCACGTACGTGGTCCGCGTCCGGTACGTCAAGCAGTCCCGCGGCGAGTGGTTCGTGGTCACCGACGGCGGCACGCACCATCACATGGCCGCGGTCGGCATCGGCAGCTTCGTCAAGCGCAACTTCCCGATCAGCTCACTGACCCGGGCCGGCGAGCCGGCGGACCGCGTCTACAACGTGGTCGGACCGCTGTGTACCCCCAATGACGTCATCGCCAAGCAGGTCGCACTGCCTGAGGTACACCCCGGCGACCTGATCGGCGTCGAGAAATCCGGGGCGTACGGCCCCACCGCCTCACCGGGGCTTTTCCTGAGCCATGGGTACCCCGCCGAGGTGCTCGTGCTCGACGGACAGGCGCACCTCGTCCGTGACCGGGACACGGTCGACGACCTGCTGCGACCGCAACGACTCGTTGTGTGACCCGCCAGGCCCGGCAAACCGCCGGACCCTTCCGAAAGGAGCCCACCACATGGAACGCCAGACCATTGTCGACAGGATCACGGAGGCTCTCAGCGAGGTGCTCAAGCGAGACGTCTCCGGCGCGACCGAGGATACCCGGCTCATCGAGGACTTACAGATGGACTCGACGTCCGTTCTGGAACTGTTGATGGCGGTGGAGGACACCCTGGGCTTCGAGGTCGATCCGGAAAACCTCCAGATGGACGACTTCAAGACCGTCGGGACCTTGGCCGACCACGTCGGCGCCGCGCTGGACGTCGCGGTCTGATGGCGCTGTCGTTACGCGCCGGCTCCGCGCTGGTCTGGTCGGACCCTCAACCGTTCGAGCCGGACGACCAGCTCAGGATCTACCACCGTGAGATGCTGACGCCGTTCGGGATCGAGGTCGACGAGGAGCTGCTGCGGCGCTCGAGCAACGTCGGCTTCCCGGAGCTGGCCGAGGCCGCGCTGCGCGGGATGACCCATCCGATTGTCAATCCGGATCTGCTGATCCTCGCCTACGGGCTGCCCGACATCTACCCGCTGAAGAGCACGACGTCGTACCTCAACCACCTGCTCGGTGGCGGAAGCCGCAGCTTCGCCGTCTCCGAACAGGGACTGCGTGCCCCGTTCACCGCATTGCATATCGCGGACGCGTTCGTCCGGGCGGGCCGGTACGCCAGCCTGGCCTTGTTCGTGTGCGACCAGACCACGCTGCCCTATCACGACCCGGTGGTCCACGACACGCCTTTGGTGGATTCCGCGGCGGTGCTCTACTTCGACAACACCGCCGACGCGGCGTTCCGGTTCGCCGGCACGACCCGCGCCGCGGCGGGACCGGAGGCTGCGATCAAGCCCTATCTGTCCTGTGTGGACCCTGAGCGGATGCTGTTGGTGGTCGGACCATGGGTGCCCGAACAGCCGGTGGAGTCGCTCGTGCCGCACATCCACCGGGTGGAGCCGGGCACGTACTGCACGAGCGTCTGGCTCGCCCTTGCCCGCCACCACGAGCGCTGGGCGCAAGACTTCGACGCGCTCGTGTTGTGCGACACCGATCCGCGTACCGGCATCAGCCAGGCCGCGCTGCTGCACCACGTGCCGTCCGCTGTTGAGGAGCCGCGACGATGACCAGCACCAGCACTAGTGCCGTGCCGGCGCCCGGCATTCCTATGCCGTACCCGGCGATGCTCGACGCCGCGCACGTACGGGCGGTAAACAGCCGGTTGGTGGCCTCGCCGACCGGTCACGTGATGGCCTCACCCGCGCGGCTGCCCGACGCCCCGGACGGCCCACTGCGCCGGCTCGGCCTCGCCGTCGCGGACGCCGGGCCGGATTCGGTCTTCGGCGAGGGGCGCGGCGCCGACAGGTTCGCGACCGAACTGCTCGGCATCCACCGCGAGCTGTTGCGGCGGGTCCTCGCGCAAGCGATCGTGCACCTGCACGCCCGTACGTCGGCCGGGTCGACCCTGCTGGCAATGCAACTCGTCGAGGCCCAGCTCGCGGAGATCGCCATGGCGCTCAACGCGGACGAAGCCGTGCCGGCCCAACGGCGATACGCCGACCGCCAGTCCCGCTGGCGTGCGCATCAGCGCCTGGTGGCCGCCGGACGCCAGCTCGTTCGGTTGTTCGGGGCCAACGGGTTCCTCGCAGACGGGCCCGGCGCCGACCTCTACCTCGCCGAGGTGACCGGCAACACCTACCTGCACCCCGAGTTGGAGGACGACGATGACTAGCGTCGAGCACGCTGGCATGCTGGCCGGCGCCGACCTGCCCGACGACCGGATGCGGGCGCTGGACCGGTACTGGTGGGAAATCGCGAGAGAAATGCGCGAACCCGGCATGATCCTGGACCGGGAACCGGACGCCATCAGCCGTTTCCTCGATCTTGCCGCGGTCCAGTACATCCGCGAGCTCCACGTGCCGCCGAAGTACCGCACCTGCCTCGATCTGCCGGCCGCGCTCGCGGATGCCGGCGCGTCATGCCAGGGCGTGGTCGTCGCATTGCAACGGGCGGCGTACGGCGACCCCAACGTGGTTATGGCCGCGCCCGGGCCATCACTGTCCGGCGCCATCATCCGGTCCCTCGCCGACGAGGCACAGGCCGACCGGTACTACAGCCGCCTGGCCGCCGCGCCGGTACACACCTTCTTCGGGCTGACCGAACTCGCGAAGGGATCAGCGGTGACCGAGCTGACCACCACGCTGACCCCGGCACCGGACGGCGACGGATGGCTGCTCAACGGCGAGAAACGCTACATCGGCAACGGGGCGAGCGCCCCGCTCGGCGTCACCTTCTGCCGCCGCGCCCCCGGACCTTGGGGCATCGAGGCGGTACTGGTCGACACCGCCTCGCCGGGCTTCAGCGCGGGCGTGCTGCTCACCGTCGGGCTGCGCGGCGCGCGAATCAGCTGGCAGCGCTACGACAACGTCCATGTTCCCGCCGATAACCTGCTCGGCGCACACCTGCGGCCCAGCCGGCGCGGACTGCGGGGCGCGCTGCACGGTCTCTACCAGTTCCGGCCCGGTGTCGCCGCGATGGCACTCGGATGCGCGCAAGCCGCCCACGACTACCTCGGCGAGCACCGTTCCCGGTTCTCCAAGGCCGATCGGTCCGAACTCGACGGTTTGCTTGACCGGATCGCCGCGGTGCGCCGCTTGACGCACGCGGTGGCCGCCGACGTCGACCACGGCACGCCCGACCCACACCGCATCGGCGCGGTCAAGGTACAGGCCGCACACCTGGCCGAGGAGATGACGCTGCTCGTCGCCCGGCTGCTCGGCCCGGCTTCGCTCATCGAGCACCCCTGGCTGGAGAAAACCTATCGCGACGTGCGTGCCTTCGAAATCATGGAGGGCACCACCAACCTGCACCGGCTGTCGGTGCTCCGGGGGCTGCTCAAGGGGACCTACCTGACCACGTGGAGCCAACCCGGAGACGGCGATGCGAGTAGGAATTGACCTGCTCAACGTCGACGAGCTCGACCGGCTCAACACGCGCCCCTGGTTCCAGCGCTACATTTTCGCCGACCCAGAACTGGGCCAGGCGCACGCGCTGGGCGCGCGCAGCCGCGAGTTCCTCGCCGGCCGGTTCGCCGCCAAGGAGGCGGTGCTGAAGGTGCTCGGTGTCGGGCTGTTCCAGGGAGTGCCGCCACGCGATATCTCGTTGGGGCGCACGGAGAACGGTGAGCCCACGGTCACCCTGCACGGTGCCGCCAAACTGGCCGCGCGGCGCCGATGCATCACCGACGTCGAAGTCTCCATCACGCACAAGGGCCAAGTGGTGGCTGCCGTCGCCATCGGCTGGTGACCGAGGTGCCGGCGAAGGTCAGGTCGGTGCTCGGGCGCCGCCAGTCAGCTGGCAGCCCGCTCACCGGGCACCCCGATCTCCCTGACCCGCCAGTGTCATCTCCCGCACGAGGCCGGCGCGATTGAACACACCGAGCTTGGTGAACGCGCGCGACAGGTGCATCTCCACGGTCTTCACCGTAACGAAGAGCTGCGCGGCGATCTGCTGGTTCGTCATGCCGTGCGTCACCAGCGCCGCGACCTGCTGCTCCCGGCCGGTCAACGCGTCAACTCCGCTCACTGCACGCCCGGTCCGGCTTGCCCGGCCGCCAAGTTGACGCCGTAGCTGCGCCACCTCGCGTTCACCCCGGCGCGCGCCGTACGCGCTGAAGCAATCCTCGGCGCGCGTCAACGCCTCCAGCGCCCGATCGACCTTGCCCAATCCCGCAAGCGCCGACCCCGCGATCGCCAGCGCCCGCGCGGCCTGCACCACCAAGCCCGACGAGGCGAGGGCATCCGCGGCCTCCTGCGCGAGCGCGGCCGCGACGACCGGTGCACTGGGCACGAGTACCTGCGCCCGGGCGAGGCCGGCCAGTCCGAGCCGCCCGCCCGATCCCAACAGGACCGCCACGGACTCGGCCCGCCCGGCCCACATCTCGGCCGTGTCGTAGCGACCCGCGAGCAGTGCCGCGCGGGTCAGCAACTCATACCAGCCGACCCGAGACCACGGATCGACCTGGGAAAGTTCGGGGTCCTCCAGCACGGCCAGCACGGCGACGCAGCCGGCATAGTCTCCGGCGGCGAGCCTGGCCTCGGCCAGCATGCCCCGTTCGAACGTGGCGAACAGGTCCAGCTCGCCTGGCCGCGTACTACCCACGGCCACCTCATGGGCAGGACCGCCGTCGTTCCAGATGGACAGCCAGCCGGTCAGTGCCCTGGTCATCGCTCGCAGCTCATCGCTGCCGGATGCGGCGGCGATGTCGTGGGCCGAGGCGGCATCATCTGCCGCGGCGTCCAGCCTGCCAACTGAGCACAATGCCACCGCCCTGCAGGTCAACAGGTACAGCGACGTGAGAGGATCGCCGACACCGACCCCGATCTCGATCGCCCGGTCCAGGTGCTGCAGCGCCGCTTGGGGCCGGTCGAGAAGGACGTGGCTGAGCCCGATCCACAGTGCGGCATCCAAGCGCTGCGCCAGCTCGACGTCGAGCAGCCCGTCCAGCATCTCTACCGCGCGGTGGAGCTGGTCGGCTGCGGTCTGGACGGCGCCGGCGAGGCAATCCGCCAACGCCGTGACGCCGGTGGCGCACGCCTGTACGGCGCGGTCCCCGCAGTCCGCTGCCGCCGCGAGTGCCAGCCGGGCGTGCGTCCGGGACTGGGCGGCGTAGCGGTGGTTGAGATAGGCGCAGGCGAGCTCAAGAGTCAGGCGCGCACCGACCGCCGCGACCTGGTCGGTCTCCGAGCTATCCGCGATGGCCTCCAGACCGGTACGCGCGAGTTGCCGGGCCGGCGCGGGTTGGCGCAGCAGACGGTCAAGCTCGGCATGGCAGGCGATGACGATCAGCCGCAGGCAGACTGGTGCTTCGGGAAGTAGTCTGAGCACCTCACGCAGGATCTGCCGGCGATCCGCCCCGATCGCCGACCGACCCTCGGCACGACACAGGCGCCACAGCAGGGCGCTGCCCTCCTCGACCGTGAGCGTGCCGACGGGGGTCAGTCTCAGCGCCGCCAGCAGCCATCGCGCCGCCAATTCCGGGTAGCGGTGCGCGACGGCGGCCGCCGCTTCCGTGAGCACGCCAACCGATTCAGCGCCAACCACGGCGCCGTACGCGAGATGCGCTGCCCGGGTGACCGCCGGCGCGTGACGCCTCGCCAGTGCGGCGTCGGCCCGAGCGTGCGCCGCGAGCCGCCAGCCGTAGTCACTGTCCAGATAGACGAGGTGGCCGAAGACCGGATGCCGGAAGAGGTACCAGCGGCTGCCCTGCACGGGCCGGATGATGTCCCGCCGACCGAGCTCGTCCAGGGATGACAGCAGCTCAGGCTCGCTCAGGCCGGCGACGTGGCCGACAAGGCTCGACTCGATCGGATCGGCCACGACGGCCGCGGCGTGCGCCGCCAGCCGCGCGGGGGGTGACAGCACCTCGAGCTCGGCCACTACGGCGGCGTGGATGGCCGGCGACAGATCGCCGACGTCGGCATCGCCGCCGGCGCCATACGACGGTGGGAGGTGCAGCAACACCTTGAGGTAGAAGGGGTTGCCGCCACTCGCCTGGTGCAGGGCCTGGTGGTCGACGCGGGTCGGGCGGGTTCCGACGAGCAGCCCTGTCTCGGCGGCGGACAGCGCTTTCAGCGGCAGGCGGCACACCGCGGAAGTGTTGTCGAGCGCCCGGCGTAATCGGGCCGGTATCTGGCGTGGTCGATGAGCGAGCACCAGCAGAATCGCCGCGTCGAGCGGCCGGCACAGGAACTGGCTGACTAAATCCAGGTCCGCGTCATCAGCGTCTTGTATATCATCGACCGTCAATACGATCGGGAGAGTCAACCCGAGCCGGCCGACGAGGACCCGCACCGCGTGGACACGGCGGTCGGCGGGGATGCCGGCGAGCAGTTCCGACGCGAGGCCGGCGAGGTGGAGGTCGAGTGCGCTGGTGATATCCGCCCGCAAGGAATGCCCCGATCCCGGCCCTCGGCAAGCAAGAACCTGGATACCACGCGCACGTGCCATGTCGGCGAGTTCGATGAGGAGGCGTGTCTTGCCCATGCCGGGTTCTCCGACGATCTCCACAATGCGCGGCGTTCCGGCCACGACGTCATCGAGTGCCTGAATCAGCGCGGTGATCTCCCGATCGCGACCGACCAAGGGTCCACCATGCCAGGTGGACACAATTTCTGTCGCCATGCTCATCGCTCCATACCGTGGGCGGGCGAACGCCTGCAGACACCAGCGGCTGGCAGCGTTGTTCAAGGAGGTAATTGCGGCGGCCTGCAGAATCGCTGCCTCGAAGCCGGCTCCCTTCCGGGCACAGTGTCAACGTCTCTCGCCTTGGTGGTCTCGGCACGGACGCGGCAAGGCTATCGAGGTTGGTTGGAGCGGGATTGGACGGCGACTGTATGAGGATCCGGCTCCGTCCCGGCGGAATCGATCCGTACGAGGCCACCCAAGAGTGACGGCGGCGCATTGTGGCCGGCGTGGTGCGAGGCTATCAGACGAGGGCCGGTGAGACCTTGGCGCGTAACGCTTCGGCCTCCGGCTGGTCGACACCGTCCACGATGGACAGTGCTTTCTGCCATGCCTCGTGCGCGCCGCGGACGTCGCCGATCGCGTCGCAATGGTCGCCGAGATGAGACAGCGCTATGGCTTCCAGATGGCGGTCACCGACCTCGCGGTACAGGTCGATCGCGCGTCGGTAACACTCCCCGGCGTACGCCTGATTGCCGAGGTGGTGATGGGTATATCCCAGGCTGTCCCAGGTGTTGGCAAGTCCGTTGCGGTCGCCGATTTCCTGAAGGGCGGCGAGCGCCCGCTCGCAGTGGGAGAGCGCCTGCAGGTATTCGCCACGCAGCGTGTGGTACCAGCCGATCGAGTTCAGCGCTCGGGCCTGGCCGTGTCGATGACCGTCGTCCTCGAAGGCTGCCAGCGCCTCCCGGGCGTGGCCGAGCGCCTCACCTGGGCGGTCGCGCCGCTCCAACAGCAACGCGAGGTTCAGGTGCGTGTCGCCCCGCCCGCGTCGGTCGCCGGAGCGCCCGTAGAGCTCGTGGGCGTGCCGAAGATGCACCTCCGCGTCGTCGAATCGGCGCAGCCGGGTGTATGCGCGCGCGAGAAAGCGATGCGCGCCGGCCTGAGCGGACGGGTCGGCCACCCGCGCGGCCGCGGCCACAGCTGCGCGCTGGATCTCCGCGAGCTCGTACCAGTGGCCACCGCGGTCCAGATAGGTCCCCAGTACCGCGGCCAGCTGCCAGGTATGGACGTCCCACTGGGCAACCACGGCCTGCTCGGCCGCCGCCAGTAAAACCGTGTGGTGAGCGGTGAACCAGGCGCGCGCCTCGCGGCGGTCAAGTGGCCGTTCCGGGGCGACGCCAGGCCGGGGTCGGGCGACCGCAACCGATGCCGCATCCTGGTCCAGCATGCCGTTCGCCGCGTGCGCGCTGTGCAGGTAGTGGTCGAGCACGCGAAGCGCGGCGGCTTCCCGGCGCGGCCGCGGGTCGAGGCGCTCGACCAGGTCGGAGGCATACGCACGCAGCAGGTCGTGCAGGGAGTATCGGCCGTCGCCGCGCTCGATGACCAGGTTGGCCCGGCACAGCTCCGCCAGCAGCGGGCGTACCTGCGCGGGGGAACGGGCCGCGAGGCTGGCCGCGGCTGCGGTCCCGATGTCCGGGCCAGGATGCAGGCCGAGGAGCCGGAACAGGCGCGCGGCCGACGAGCTGAGTGACCGGTACGACCAGGAGAACACTGCCCGCAGGTCGGAATCCGGGTCGCCGGTGGTGAGTGTGTCCAAGCGGTCGTCCACGCGGCGCAACCGGCTCGCCAAGGTGCTTAACGGCATCATAGGGTTCGTCGAGGCCCGCGCGGCCAAAATCGCCAGTGCCAGCGGCAGGCCGGCACAGCGCTCGATGATTTCCGCCACGGCGTGCGACTCCTGATCGACCCGGCTGGCGCCGATACGCCGGACGATCAGCTGCCGCGCGTCGGCTGGTGTGAGCGGTTCGAGGGCCAGCGGGCGAGCCCCCTCGATGGCGACGAGGTCGGCCAGCTGGACGCGGCTCGTGACGACGAGCAGACAGCCGGGACCAGCCGGCAGGAGCGGACGCACCTGCGCCGAGTCGCGGGCGTTGTCCAGCACCACCAGCATCCGGCGGCGGAACATCTCGCTCCGGTACAGGGCGGTCCGCGCCTCGAGCTCCACCGGGATCCGGCTCGCGGGCACACCGAGGGCGTCGAGGAACGTCCGCACCACCTCGGCCGGACGCGCGAGAGTCCCGGTCGCGTCGAATCCGCGCAGGTTGGCGTAGAGCTGCCCATCGGGGAACCGGTCCGCCACCCGATGCGCCCACCGGACCGCGAGAGCGGTCTTGCCCACCCCGGCCGTACCCGACAGCATCGCTATCGCCGCGGGCGGAGAATCATCCAGCAGGGCGTCGAGGCGTGCCAGCTCAGTGGTGCGGGCTACGAACCCGGGCACGTCCACCGGAAGCTGCGCCGGCGCCGCGGCTGCGCGAGCCGCGAGGCCCGGCCGCGGGCCCCGAGATTCCGCCTGCAGGACTGTGATGTGCGCGGAGGACAGCTCCGGCCCGGGCTCTACACCCAGCTCCTCGATGAGCCGGTGACGGACCTGGTGGAACACCTCGAACGCTTGCCACCGCCGGCCGGCCGCCTGGTATGCCCGGATCAACCGGGCCTGCGCGGCCTCGTCCAAGGGCTGGGTGGCCGCCGCCTCCTCCAACGCAGGCAGCACCTCGGCTGCCCTACCCGCGGCCACCATCACCTCGCCGTACCGCCCGAGCGCCGCATGCCGTTCGCCAGCCAGGGAAACCACCTTCGGATGTGCCACCAGCGTGCCGACATCCGCCATCGGGTGGCCCTGCCACAGCCCAAGCGCCTCCGCGAGCAGCTCGGCGGCCCGGTCCAGCCGTCCTTCGCGCTGGGCGGCCGTGGCTGCGTCCAGCCGCTGCCGGAACCGCACCACGTCGACCGTGTCTGGTGGAACATTCAACGCGTACCCGTCTCCGACCTGGCGTAGCACCGCGCTCCGGGCACGCGGCGCCCGGTCTGGCTCCAGCACCTTACGCAGATGTTTGACGTATGTCTGGATCACGTTCGCCGCGCTCGGCGGCGGTGGCCGGTCGTACCACACCCCGTCGATGAGCTCTGCCCGGGACAGCGGCTGCCCTACAGCCAGCGCCAGCAGCCCCAGCACGGCCCGCTGGGCGCCGGATCCGAGATCAAACAGCTGATCATCGCGCCAGACGCGAACTGGACCGAGTAACTGAATCCGCATGACACCGCCAATCCCCCAACCGCAGCCGTATTCCGCCTGGACCCTTATTGGGTGGCGTACGCTGCGCCCCTTCCCGATTTCCTCCGCTGCTGGTCGCGCAGGCACACGCGCAGACATTCAGACATGCCGTCCTGCTCGCCGGCGACGGCACGTCGTGAACGGGTTATCGAAGAAGGCCCCACCGCTAACATAGTAGGCGGTCGAACCCTCGAATCGGAGTTCCCCGAGCGGACGGTTCTCGCCGAAATAAACCAAGATATATGTGTCGATATATCGGGCTGTTTCGCTGTTCCGGAGGTTCTTACCACCGACGACGTTTCGCGAGACCTGAGCGAATACCGAGCGGCTGGAACGAGATGTCGGCACGCTCTACTGCGGCCAAGAGCTGCACGCACCATGGCCCGAACCATCGGCATAGCAGCATTTTCCACCTACGCGATACTCGAGCTTCTCGTGCTTGCAAAAGCGGTGTCGTAAAACTAACACTCGGCCGTTTCAGTGTTACTCACGGAATGCAACAGCACGCACCGGAACGGGTGGCGAAATGGCTTAACGCGGCCATATTCGGCGCCGCTTTGGGTACGAATACCCGCCGCGCCAGTCACCCTAGGGGATCGAGGGCGCCACTCATGAGACGTGTGTCGACGATCGGTAGATCTCCAGCTTGGTACCGGTTAAGGATGGTCGGAAGTCCGACAGTGGCCACGATCGCTGCTGGCCAGCCCCTGCGGCGCGACGGATGAGGCACTGGGCGGCTCACGCCAAGGCCTTCCGCCACTGATGGATCGACAACTATGACAAGCTCCTTCTGCGCCTCGTTGCTCTGATCGACTTTCGCGGTCGAGGTGAACTCCTGCGGCGCATCACGCGACCTTCGTGTTCGAACCCAACGGGCGACCGCGGCAGTAGTCTTCCAGCGCCGGGACCTGTAAACAGGAAACATGGGTGACGAGCCGCGCAACGATCCGGTCGTGATCGCACTGTCCAATCTGGTGGCTGGCGGCGTCACCCGTGGCGGGCTGGCCCGCGACCACGGCCGGCAGCTGCGCTGGATTGAGGGCGGCATGGTCCGTTCGCCGGGCAAGCCGACGGTGATCCTCGTGGCCGGCGCCGGCGAGATGGGGCTGGACTGGGCTCCCATCCTGCCGGCGCTGGCGGAGAAGGTTCACGTCGTCGCCTACGACCGGGCCGGCCTGGGCGCCAGCGACCGCGCTACGCGGCTGACGCTGGACGCTCAGGTGGACGACCTCGTGGCGCTGGTCGACGCGTTCGGCGCCGACGGAAGCCCGGTCGTTCTGGTCGGGCACAGCTGGGGTGGGTTGCTCGTCCAGCTGGCCGCGTTCGCCCGCCCGGACCGGGTCGCCGGCCTGGTCCTGGTCGACCCCTTCCATGAAGAGACCACGGCCAAGGTGCCGTGGACGCTTCGAGCCATGTCCAGTGTCCTGCTGAACCTCATCGTGGTGTTGCAAGCGGTGGGGCTGTTCCGAAGCATCGCCCGCCGGAAGGGCCGCGAGTACGGTCGGCGCCTCACGGACGACCCCCGGATTCAGGCGATGTTTATCGATGCGTACGAGGCGTGCTACCCCACGATGGGCCAGGTGGCGATGATCCGCGCGGAGGGCCGGCTGGCCGACTCATGCACCGAGCAGGCGAAAGCCGCCCGAGCGGCCGCGACCATCCCCGACATACCGATGCGCGTGCTCACCGCGACCCGGGGCCTGCCGCCCGCTTTGCTGACCCACACCCGCGAATTCGGCGCGCAGACCGCGGCCGGTTTCCCGCGCGGGGAACACACCGTGGTACCCGACTCCAGTCATTACATCCACTGGGATCAGCCGGACGCGGTCATGACCGCCATCGACTCCGTCCTCGAGGACATCGCGCCGGACAAGAATGTTCCGGACAAGAAAGCTCCGGACACGGAACGTCCGCAATAACGTTTCAGGCATGATCGCCTAGGGCGGCGGTGAGACGCGTGACGAGGGTGGCCACCGCGTCGCGCAGTTCCGGGCCGCCCTCGACGTGGAAGTCGAAGGGTATGGTCGTCAGCCACTCTTGGGCGTACATGTTCGGGTTGCTCGTGCTGCCGATGAGTACACACCGGTCCTCCAACGGCTCTAGCCGCCCCATGGCGGCCCGGATCCACGGGGCCACCTTCTCCATCGGGGCGTCGAACACCACGCGGGTAGGGAACTCCCATCCGGTACCAAGGTTTTCCTCGAGCGACTTCACCGGGTCAAGGCCGTCGGGCAACTCGAACCGGTGCTCGGTCTGCTGGATCTTGCGGACCCGGTCGAGCCGGTAGGTGCGGATCGCGTCCGCGCGGTGGGAGTGGCACAGCAGGTACCAGCGCCCGTGGCGGACGACGACCGCCCAGGGATCCACCTCGGTCTCCCACTCGCGGCCGGACTCGCTGCGGTAGGAGACCAGCACGCCGCGCCGGGCGCCGATGGCGGTGATGAGGGCGCTGGTCATGGCCGGATCGGGGCGGGTTGAGAAACGGTCGGGCGCGGTCGAAGCGTGCTCGCGCAGCGCCGCCGCCTGGCGGGCGACGCTTTCGGGCAGCGCGCGGATGACCTTGCCCAGCGCCGTGCCCACGAGGTCGTCGTCGGCCGGGGCGGCGGCCGGGTGGCTGTCGAGCACCGCCATCACCAGGCCGAGCGCCTCGGGCTCGGTGAAGACGACCGGGGGCAGCCGCGTGCCGCGCCCGAGCCGGTACCCGCCATAGGGCCCCCGGGCCGATTCGACCGGGATGCCCGCCTCGCGAAGGATCCCGACATACCGGCGGGCGGCCCGCTCCGTGACTCCCAGCCCGGCGGCGAGTTCGTCGGCGGTCGCGCCGGGGCGCGCCTGCAGGATCTCCATGGCTCGAAGAGCTCGCGCGGTGGGGCTCAAGTCGGTAGGCACAGAAGAACATTAGACGGCTGCGGAACAAACCGGAAGCGGAGCGTCCGGAACTGGCCCTACCGTGGTGCCTCATGACCGAGTTTCGCGACCAGAACCTCGACGGCGCCCACTTCGAGCGGGTCAGCCTGCGCGGTGCCACCTTCCGCCAGGTCCACCTCAACGAGGCGACCCTGCGGAAGGTCGACCTGTCCGGGGCCGACATGCGCGGCGTCTCGTTCAACGGGAGCCGCATACGCGGTGTCGAGATGGTCAACGTCGAGATCTACGGCGAGGTGGACAACGTTGTCGTCAACGGCGTGGACATCGCCCCGCTCGTCGATGCCGAACTCAACCGCCGCATGCCGGAGCGGACGAAGATGCGCCCCGACGACGCCGACGGGTTCCGGGAGGCTTGGGTCATCCTTGAGCGGCTGTGGGAGGGCACGGTCGAGCGGGCGCGCAAGTTCCCCGAGGCCGACCTTCACCGCAGCGTCGGCGACGAGTGGTCCTTCATCCAGACCCTGCGACACCTCAACTTCGCCAGCGCCGCCTGGGTCGGCCGGATGATCCTGGGCAACGCCTCGCCGTGGCACCCGTTGGATCTGCCGTGGGACGAGGCGCCCGGATGGGACGGTATCCCCTGGGACCGCGCGGCACAGCCCTCGCTCGACGAGGTACTCACCGTCCGGCGCGAACGCCAGGAGATGGTCGGCGATGTCATCGCATCGCTGACCGACGAACAACTCGCCTCCGACGTGGCCCAGACCGAACCCGGCTGGCCGCAGGCGGAGAGCTTTCCCTTCAAGGAATGTTTGCAGATCGTGCTCATTGAGGAATGGGAACACCGGCTCTACGCGGAGCGGGATCTGACCGTACTGAAGAAAGAGAACTGATCGATGGATATCGTACTCATCGCCGGCCTGTGGCTCGACGGATCCGCCTGGGACAAGGTCGTGCCCGAGCTTGAGACGCTCGGCCACCGCCCTATCCCGCTCACCCTGCCGGGTCAGGGCGACGGCAGCAGCTCAGCCACACTCGACGACCAGGTGGCGGCGGTGCTGGCCGCTGTGGACGCGGCCGACGGGCCGGCCCTGGTGGTCGGGCACTCCGCCGCCGCCACGCTGGCCTGGCTGGCCGCCGACGCCCGGCCGGAGAAGGTGGCCAAGGTCGCCCTCATCGGCGGCTTCCCGAACGAGGACGGCAAGCCCTACGCCGACTTCTTCGAGGCGAAGGACGGCGTCATGGCCTTCCCCGGCTGGGGGCCGTTCGAGGGGGCGGACTCGGCCGACCTTGACGACCAGGCCAAGCAGAGGATGGAGTCGGTGACGATCCCGGTACCCGAGGGCGTGGCCAAAGGCGTGGTGCGGCTTACCAGCGAGCGGCGCTACGACGTACCCGTCCTGCTCGTGTGCCCCGAGTTCTCCCCGGAACAGGCCAAGGAGTGGATCACCGCCGGCGAGCTGCCGGAGTTGGCCAAGGCCAAGCACCTTGAGTACGTGGACATCGACTCAGGTCACTGGCCGATGTTCACCAAGCCGCGCGAGCTGGCCCAGCTCCTGGCCGACGCAACCGGATGAGGCACTGCTCGGTGTCCAGGTCGATCGGGCGCAGAGCGAGCGCGCCAGCGCGACGGCACGCAGTCTTTTGACGCAGCCGCAGAATCAGCGAGTCAAGCTCGGAATGTCACCAGAGGACCCGGCGACGCGGTTGATCTCCGCTAGCCGGTCGTCCTTGATGGCATGGCGGCTACTGGCTTGCCGCTTTCGCTTGTCCACCTTCGCGGCCGGGTTGTCAGCCTCGGCGATGTACCTTCCTTGACCGCCCGGCGTTGCAAACGGTTCTCCCGCAGCTGTTTACCCAGCCGTTCGATCTCCAGCGGGATCAGCTCGTCGGGGCAGGTATTGCGCGGCAATCAGAAACTCCTCCCGGCCGCCGCTTCGACGTACCCAGTCGAACACCGCCTTGACATCCTCCAATGTGGATGCACACTTACAGTCGACCCGCAGGAGGATTCCCAATGACCGCACGTCCTGTCCCGCACCGCATCGCGCGGGCCGTCGGTGTCGCGCTGACCGCCGGGCTCGTGCTTGCGTTGCTGCCGGCAGCGGCGGGCGCCTCCCCGGCCGAGGCGGTCCGTGACACCACCGCCGAGACCACCCGGACCGTCCCCGCCTACCTGGACTCGGACCACCCCGACCGGCTCGTAAGGATCTTCACCGTCTCGTTCCAGGCGGTTGACGTTGGCGGCCCACATCCTGGACGGGCTGGGTCGAACCGACGAGGCGATCGCGCTGCTGCGACCGCATGCCGCGTCGCATTTCGTCGGGGGCACTTTGGCTGAGCTGCTGCTTGGCCAGGGAGAAGTCGATGAAGCCATGGCGGTGATCCACGGGAGGGAACCGCTCGAACTGTGGGATAACCCGTGGGCGGGCGTCTCAACGGATTGATTCAAGCAAGTCCAGATCCACCCTGGCCGCTTACGTTCCGCCGGCGACAGCAACGGACATTGACCGCAAGCGGTTCCGTTGTGAAACAGAAACAAAAGCGCATCAGCAGAAAGACCAGCGACCCACAGCGCGGCCGCGATCGAGTCATCCACTTAACGTTCCGTTGTGGCCCCACGCACCGTTTCGCGCTGACATAGTCGGCCATCTATAGTCGGCCAGTGGCGATTGGACGTAAGAAGGCGCTTCGCGTCCTGGGGGCGATGGCGGCGACCGTGGGGATGCTCGGTTGTCTCGCGGCTATCGGTGTGTTCTTCTGGTGGCAGTCCAGATCTACCCAAGGCATTCCTGGCGACGCTGGTCCCGGTCACCCTGTGACGATCACGGCGAAGCGCGGCGATGTGGTGAACCTGGCGCCCCCGTTCGACGACCACTCGGCACAGTGCACGATCCGTCCGGCGTCCGGCGAGGTTCGCTCGTTCACGGTGATCGTCGACCCGCAGACGAACATTGGCACTTCTCTCGACGTGTGGTGGGATGGCGAAGCGCAGTTGGACTGCGATCGCCTCGTCGGCGGCACAGTCGGAGGACCTTATTCCCGCGAACGGTTCCTCGGCGGACTTTGCATCATTCCGATCCTGGTGTTTCTCGCAGTCTTCTTCGGGTTGCTCGCTATCGGGGGGTCGGAGTACAACCTATTTGCTGGCTAGCGCGCCGACCGTAAACGTTCATCGGGTTCGTATAACGAGCCCGGTACGCACCTGCAGGGGCAGTACCGAGCAGATCAAGCACCGCAGCGACATTGAGCTGAGTAGTCGTGTTGTGGGTGGGTAGGTGTCAACGGTCTGTGATCTTCGGCTCTGGCACAAATTTCGCACCGAAGGAATCACCGGTACCACGATCTTGCTCGCCGAAATTCGGCTACGCGGCTACCGCGGCGCGGAGCGAACCCTGCGCCGCTGGCTGATCGCCGTCCGTGGCACCCAGCCGCCACCGCTGCCACCGAAGACTCCCTCAGCCCGAGCGATCACCGCATGGATCATGCGACCGCATCACAAACTCAACGAGACCGAGCGCCTCGCTCTCAAAGACATTCAAGCCAAATCGGAGGGGATCGCCGCGGTCGTCGTCCTCGCTCGAAGCTTCACCGCCATAGTCCGCACCTTTGGTGGTGAAAACCTCCAGCGCTGGCTGACCGAGGCCGACCAAGCAAGCATCCCCGAACTGCGGTCCTTCGCCACCGGCCTCGGCAGAGACTACGACGCCGTCCGCAACGGTCTCATGCTCACCTACAGTTCCGGCGCCGTCGAGGGCGCGATTACCCGAGTCATTCTGTGGAATTAACGATCTTAAATGAGTTCAGTGTTCGTGTGCTGTGAGGCTCGTGGACAGGGGCAGGTCCAGGAGTCGGAACCTGGGCCAAGGAGCCGGTTCGGCACCTCGCCGCCAGGTGAGGTGCACCTGGGCGAAGCGGCCGGTTCGGCTTCGATGCTGAAGATGACGTCGTCGCATGCGGCGCAGCGTGCGACGGCGATTGGCTTCTGGCCGAACAGTGGGTGTTGGGGGCCGAGCTCGGTTTGGAGTTCGGTCTCCAGTGCGGTGCGCTGCTCAGCCGGGACGAGGTACCAGGGTTCGGGGAGTGGTTTTGGCTGCCAGTCGAATAGGTAGTCGAGGCTGGGGTCTGTTCCCGCGTCGGTCCAGTCGTCCGTGGGGGTTTCGCGTGTGGCGAGGCGCTGGCAGCTTGGGCAGCGGCGTAGCTGTCGCCGCTGGCCGGCCTTGACTGAGTCCAAGGTGCGGTCGGCGAACTCGGCTCCGCAGGACGGACAACGATCCATCCGATCAGCATGCCCCACCACACCCGCCGCCGCGGTGGGGTGCGTTGCCAGAGATGTTGATGATGGGCAACAGTGTGGCTGTGGCATGGGTGCCGAGCTGGTGTGGTGTTGGCCCGGCCGGGGTGGGGATGTCGGTGAGGCGGTTCAACAGCTGGCCGAGGGCGGCATGGCCGTCGTCGACGGCGGCGCGTTCCTCGTCGGTGAGCGGGATGCCCACCAGCATCCTTTGCAGGTTCTGTTTGGCTTCCAGCAGCTGGCCCTTGCTGGATTGCTTGGGGATATAGAAGTCGCAGCGGGCGCAGGCCATCCGATGTGGACACTGCTCGAAGAAGGTGTAGCTGCAGTAGCCGTGGCCCAGATCGTAGTGCTGCCACGGCTGGCCGGTGGTGGCGGCGCCGGAGTCGACGGCGTCACGGTCGATGAGTACTTCGATGGTGCGCATGTTGCGGGAGAAGTAGCCGGCGTCCTGGTAAGCCCGGGTCAGCGTGTTGGGGCTGATCTTGGCGTAGAACACTGTGGATTGGGGTGAGCGATGACCGAGCCAGGCCTGCAGCTCGAACAGGGTCATGGGTTCCTTGGCGTTGTAGAGCTGGCTGGCGATGGTGGAACGGGCTCGATGGCTGGTGATGTTGCCGCGCACGTCGGCAGGTGGTACGCCGGCTTTGCGGCAGAGCATCGGGATGACCGTGTTGTTGATGTAGGACGGTGACATGCGACGTGCCCGCGCGGCGAACAGCAGATGGGCCAGTTCGCTGGTGCGCCGGTCGGTGAACGGCGGCTGGGTAGGGCGAATCGCCTGCCAGGTGTCGATGGCCTGGCCGAGGATCGGGTCGACCGGCTTGGTGAACGCGGTCCCGGTCTTGTGAGTGGGCACGTCGAGCAGACACACGGCGTCGCGGGCCAGGACTTGATCGGAGTCGCCTCTGATCGTGTTCCCGTTGTGCTGCCAGCGGATGCAGCCGACGCGCAGCCGCGCGATCTCGTCGCTGCGCTGGCCGCTGAACAGCCACGTCAGGGTCACCGCCCGGACCAGCTCGAGCGGATAGAACGGGCCGGCTTGGCTGGCGGGAAGGTCGTCGGCGGTGAGGTTGAGCCCGGCCCACAACAGCTTTGCCCATACCTCGTCGGCGATCACTCGTGGGTTGGGTCCTAACGTGGCGGCGATGCTGCGCGGGGTGGCCAGCGCCCGTTGCGGGTCGAATCGGCGTGGCAGCCATTCCCATTCCTGGCAGTCGCGGAAGAAGGTGCGCAGCGCGGCGATCTGCCCGGCCTTGCTGGCTGCGGTCAACGGCTTGCCCAACCGCGCCTTGATGCCAGCAGTGCGCTGCACGAAATCCCCGACACGCATGCGGTCCAGGGCACCGATCCAGGTCGCGCAGGTCTGGCGGGTCCAGGCAGACGGGTCGGCGGCCTCAGGACGCTCGGCGGCCAGCCAGCGGCCGACCTTGAGCAGGTTGGACCGGGTCCCGCCACGGGCGCGTGAGGTCAGGGTGGACGTGGCATGCCACCGGTCGGCCCACTGCTCCCATGCCTTGGCACCGCCGGTGGATCGGACCGCATGCGTTCCCGTTCTGCCCGACGGCGCCGTGCAGAATCCGAGCTGCGCCACGGCCCGTTGCACCGCATACACGGTGTTGAGCCGGGCACCGCCGAGCAGCCGCTGCTCGCGGACGCGATCGAACAGGTCGGTGTTCAGATCTTCCAGGTGCGGGCTGCGGTTGAGCAACATGAGCTGGGAAACGGTCAGCGGCAGCATGGGGTCGTCGGCTCGGCCAAGCTGGTAGCCCCAGCCGGCTAAAACCACTCGGAGCCTGCCGATCTCGGCGCTGACAAGGTCGCGGCTGAAGATGCGCCAGCACAGGACCAGCCGCTGGAAACTGCCAAGCCGATGGAACTGGTTGAACCCGCCCAGCACAAAGGCATGCGCGGCAAGGTAAGGACGGACTTCGTCGCCAACCCACGCCGGGGCCGCGGCGCGGAACTCGGTCTGCGTGCGCCCGAGAAGGTCAACCCATTCGTCAGCGTTCCAATCCCAGTAGCTACCGGTGCCGGGTTGCGCACAACGATTCAGCAGCCACGCGACCACGTCCAGCATGGCCCGGCGCCGGTGCGGGGTCGGTGGAGAATCCAGGCCGGCATTGACGGCATCCAACGGCCGTAGCAGTCTGCCGATCGCCCGCCAGCCCGGCGCTGCCAGGTCGGAGGTCTTAAGCCGGCGAAGGTTGGACACCCCCAACTCGACGATGGCCGTAGCTTCCTCGGCACCGACGACAACCTGCAATCGAGGGCGGATCACCGGTGGACGCCATCGGATCACGTCGGGCGCCAACGGCAACGACGATGACAGCGACGATGCCGCGGCGCTCATTCAACCCCTCCAGCCGCGTCGGTGAGCATCGCGACCCGCCACGCATGGATGTGCTCCATCCCGGCGGCGAGCTTGTCGGCGAGATCTCGACCCGACAGATGGATGTATTGCAGCGTGGAGTCGGTGTGACGGTGACCGGCGAACGTCGCGATAGCGTGGATCTCCCAACCCATCCGGGCCAGATCGGTCAAGCACAGATGCCGGGTCGTATGCGTCGAAAACCGCGGCAACCCCGCCGTCAGGGCGGCCCGGCGCACCACCTTGGACCACGTCCACAACGTGACCGGCTGCGCGGTGTTGCGCCGCGACTCCGACAGGAACAGCGGACCCCGCGCCCTGCTCAACCTCGAACGGTGCCGCAGGTAGTCGGCCAGCAGCACCCCAGTCGGCGCCGAATACGGCACGGCACGCTCCCGCCGGTTCTTCGTCGTTTCCGCACGCACCCGCAGCATCCGCCGCGCCGGATCGAGATCCTCGGTGCGCAACGCGCACAACTCCTCACGCCGCAACGCCGCGTCGTAGGCCAACGCCAGCATCAGCCGATTACGTGCCGACTCGCCACGAAACACGTCCAGCAGCGCCGCCCACTCGGCCTCGGCGGGAATCCACGGCAGCTTCGTCAGCCTCGGCACCAACCCACGCTGCTGCCCACCGAACCGGCGACCCGGCGTATAGCGCCCGCGCCCCACAGGATTCGACTCCCGCACGCCCTCCTCGATCAGATAGTCGAAAAACAGCCGCACCGGGACCAAGCGTTGCAGCAAGGTAGCGTTGGCCAACCCCGCACCCGAATCGAGCGACACCACGTTTGAGCCGTGCCGGCTCGGCCGAGAGGTCAGCACCCGGACGAACACCGCGACGTCGGACCGCGTCGCCATCAACGGGTCGACACCCTCCCGCTCGCAGACCTCAAGAAACTCAGCCAACCCACGGGCATACGCGTCGATCGTCCGCGCCGCACGACCCAGATCCGTCCATACTCGCAGCCACTGAGCCGCACGCTCATGCCGGCACAGAACCGGCCACTTCTCCTCGGGAACCACCGACAGAACAACAACGCCCACCGCAGCACGGTCACGGCACCGAACAGCCTTTCAACCCTCCGCGTGATTCCACGTA
>DASUXL010000334.1:0-3020 GCA_036377915.1 Candidatus Limnocylindrales bacterium | reverse complement strand
TGGGTGCAGGACGCCGACTCGTACCCGCAGCAGCTCGGCCGGTTCCTGGCCGACCCGTCGCTGGCGGTCGCGAACGGGTGGTCCTATCTGGACGCGGCTGATCTGGCCGACGCGATCCGGCTGGCGGTCGAGTGCGACCTGCCGGGCCACGAGGTGTTCTTCCTGGCGGCCGCGGACGCGATGGGCGGCCGCGACCTTCACGAGTCCTGGCGGGCGGCATACCCGGACTCCGGGACCGTGCCGCGGCCGCTGCCACGCCCCGACGCCTCGCCGATCGACTGCCGGAAGGCGGCCGCGCTGCTCGGCTGGCGGCCCACCCGCTCCTGGCGCGACCACCTGACCGACGACGGCCTGCCCTTGCGGTGAGCGGTCGCTACCTTCCCGCCAGCAGCCGGCTGACGGTCGCGTCCATGTCGAGCTGTTCGGGCTCCCGGCCGCGCGGCACCACCACGTAGGTGCGCCGGAGGAACCTGACCAGCACGCTGCGCGGCACCTCGAACAGCGCGTTGCCGTCGGGCGACGACAGCGCGAGCGCTACGAAGTCGCCGCGGGGCGATGCCCACGGCCACACCCGCACGTCGCCGATCCCGGCCGGCTCGTCGAGCCCGGTGACCAGCAGCTCCCGCGCGAACGACCACCCCACCGCCTCGCCCCCGGCCGACTCGGCGTGGAAGAGGACGTGGACCGCGTACGGATCGGCCGGGTCGTACCGCAGGCTTGCCCGCACGGGCAAGGCGGTGGCGTCCGGCGCGACCAACCGCAGTGACGTCTCGACCTCCACGGTCGTTGGCTTGATGACACTCATCGACTTTCTCCCCCCGGCACCGCTACGGGATACAGATACCCCGGCCTCTCCATGGTCAGGCGACACAGGCCGTTACACTCCGCCATGAGCCTATCTCACCCTGTAGTGGGAAAAAATACGATAAAAATGTCATGACCCTGCCTGTGTCGGGTAAGGTGTCCGTTTACTTGAGTCAATTGTTCGACTTTTGTCTGTTATATAGCGGTATAACCGGTTCGTCGGCCTGCGGCGATGGCCCGTCGGGCCGTCGGATGCGGTGCGGGACGCCGACTTCACTGCATTAACGGCACGCCAGTGCGTTGAGTGACGACCGCGTACCCTCGATTTTGGCCCCGCGGAGACGCTCGATCATGGAGGTGCGCGCGTGTCGTCCCAGCGTGCCGCCCCGGCCGGCCGGCCCGTTGCGGACCGGTTCCGGCACGCCGGGGTAACGCGGATGCGGCGCCACCCCGGCGTGAGGTACAGTACGGAGTCGTTTGGGGCGGTTGGCGCAGCGGGGGCGCGCTTCGTTCACACCGAAGAGGTCACTGGTTCGATCCCAGTACCGCCCACCATAGAACACGATCATGCTACTGAGCTGCGTTGTTGCGGTTCGTGCAGCGGCGGTCCTGCTCGCCTTCATTGAAGATAGTCGTTGCCGACGTGGCTGCCTCCTGCTTATGCCGTGATCACGGATGACGTGGACGGGCGGGCGGCCGGCGCCTGCACCGCGCGGGTGGGCATCTTTGGCGGATCTCCAGAGGAACGAACCCCTATCTGCGGCAGAGCGCGCAAATGGTCAGCCGGCTTCGTCGCGCTGTTCGAGCCGCTGGCGTACCGCCGCAACGTCGGATTCGGTCAACCCTTGGTGCGGATCGACGCGGTGCAACAGCGCCGGCTGCGAATGCGCGGCGATCCAGCGGCGGTTGGCGTCCGTGGTCTCATCGTCCAGCCATACGAACGGACGTCCGGCGGCCCACCGTGTGAGGGGTTAGTCTTCCAGCGCACGGCGCGCAGCGGTTCCCCGGTCTTCGTCCGGCCAGTCGACGACCGGCAGCACCGGAAGGTCGAGCCGGGCCGTGACGACCTCGTTCGCCTCCACCATCCAGGTGCTCGCCCAGACCAGTTCGCCCGCCAGGGCGAGCAAGCGCCCGCCGTCAGCCGGATCGAGCCGGTCCAGCAGCCACGGCCCAGTGGTGAACAGCTGGCCGCAGGACCTCGTAGGCGTCTTTGCCGTGTTTGGCCGCGGTGGATAGGTAGGAGCGGACGGTGGCGAAGTTCGCGAGCCCTTGCAGGGTGCGCCAGGTGGCGGAGATCTTCTGCTGGAGCTTGACTGGGCGAACGTCGCGCTCTGCCTGGTTGTTCGTGAACGGCACCGCTAGGTCCACTGTGAAACGTAAGACCATGTTCCGGTGGGTGGCGACCGTTGTTCGACCACACTACCGGCACCCTGTATGGCCCCTACAGCGCACCGGGCACAGACGACGTCATCGACTTCCGTCGGGTCGATATACCGGATATCCCGGAAGGGCACGTGGTATCGGTCAGGGTCCATGACGGCCCTGGCCGGACCAACCTTGTCGTCGAACGTACCGGCGGCCGCACGTGAGGCTGAGTCGATCGTCGGGTCGAGGTAATCGGCGTACATATCGTTGACGCACCTGCGCTGCCGGCCCGCTCGAGGTGTCCGCCAGGGCGGGCGCGGCCGGCACCGGACAAGCCGCTGGCGGTGGGGCTGCCACCCCACCGCCGGCGGCACGGTAGCTGGAGCGGGCGCCGCGGAAGTGCCGGCCGTCGTTGACGACCGGTGGTACCGTCCTCATGCATCAACCGATGCCGTTAACGGTCCTAGTAGGACCTTGGTGGCAGAAGTGGAGGCGACCGTGCCGGTGGCGTGGGGAGCGTACGAGGCCACGTGGTCTTCGGCAGTGCGGCCGGCGACCACGATCCGGGCGGCTGGGGCCGGCAGAGGGTTGCGTGGACCGAGGCGATGCTTGCGACCTGGCGGTAAGACAGCCGATCGAGAGAACCAGTAGGAACGGCGTGACCTGGTCTTGGTCCGGGTGAGAGTCGATAAGTGGACAGGGAACCGGTACTGCGTGGTCATGGGTCAGTGGCTGGTTGTGGACCAGCGTGGACGAGGTGTTGGGCCCTGTGGGTCCGTTCGCGGCCAACGGGCAAAGTAGGACGCTGACCTGATCCTTGAAGCCGCCATCGGCACTGAGAGGTCAGCGAC
>DASUXL010000333.1:0-2290 GCA_036377915.1 Candidatus Limnocylindrales bacterium | reverse complement strand
TCCCCCCCCACGACTACATGAAGTACGGTCGTCATCGTCTTCCATCCGCCGCGTGAAGTGGCTTCAAAAGATGAAGCGGCCGAACGGATCAGGCCAACAGCAGTTCTTCGCTGACGCGGAATATGTGGAAGGGGTTCATGTTGGGCCCCGATTGCATCGCTACCCAATGAAGGTCGGAAGGCTGGCCAGCAGCCTCTGACCTGGGACATCAGGTCTCATGCTCGAGGTCGAGCAGACGGCCGCCTAACCGACCACGGCCACCGGTTGCCCGCCTCAACCGAGCTGTCGCCCTCGGCGAGGCCGACGGCTAGCGGGCCGACCCGGCGGAACTCGACCCTGTAGGGGCTCAATACTCCGATGTGGCGTTGAACAGCGGCGATGTGGCAGGTCGGGTCGAGGATGATGGTGCATTGTGTCGCCTCGCCTGCTGTATCTGATCTTCTGCCGACTGCTGGGCTGGCTCGTGCTGCTCACGCGGACGACCGCCGCGAAGAACGCCGAGCTCCTCATCCTGCGCCACGAAGTGGCGATCCTGCGGCGGCAGAACCCGAGGCCGCGGTTGTCTTGGTCCGACCGGGCCGTCCTTGCCGCGTTGATCCGGCTGCTGCCAAGGCAGTTGCAGGCCGTGCGGCTGGTGACCCCGGCGACCGTGCTCAATTGGCGTCGCCGCCTGGTCGCCCGGAAATGGACCTACCCCAACCGTAGTGGCAGGCCCCGCCTGAACGGTGAACTCGCCGATCTGATCGCACGACTGGCTGTCGAGAACCCGACCTGGGGCTACGTTCGGATCCAGGGCGAGCTGCGCAAGCTCAGGCACCGGGTCAGCCGCGCCGCGATCCAGCGGCTGCTGCGCCGTCGGCGTATCCCACCCGCGCCGCAGCGGGCGCAGGCCACGTGGCGGCGGTTCCTGCGTACCTAGGCGGAGACGGTGCTGGCCTGCGACTTCCTGCACGTCGACTGCGCGGTCACCCTCCAGCGGGTGTATGTATAAGTTACGTGGAATACGAGCGAAGCGAACTATTCCTTATTTAACAAGCACCGGGCGTTGAACCTGTCACCGCCACGCCCACCGGCCACCGTCATCGATCTTGACGAGCAGCGTCGGATACGGCGAAAACCGATCCTCGGCGGGCTGATCAACGAGTACGAACGAGCCGCACAGACCTCACGAAGCAGCAGGTCACCAGAGGTACAGGGGGTATTGAGCCCCTACAGGGCAGCTTGCCCATCTCGGAGCTGACCGCGCTGACACAGTGGCCGCAGGTTATGCCGGAGACGCGATAGGTCGTGGTCGTCATCATGGAGATGATGTCACCCCCACCCCCAGGGGTATCAGGTCGTGTTGACTCCGCGTCGCCGGAACGGGACAATGACCCCACATTCTGCGGGGTGTGTCTATGAATTCACGCCGGTTCTTTGTCGCCTTCCTCCTGCTCCTCACCGCCTCGTGCACGACACCGAAGGCGCCTGCTCCCCCCAGCCCCAGCCCGAGTGGTGTGTCGATCGCCGGGCTGCGTCGGCCATGGGCGCAACCGCCGGTCGCACCCGGGGCCCCCTGCCCGGTCACCACCACGCTCAGCCAACCCGACCCCGGCCTCGCCGCCCTGCTCGGCGACGGCCCCGCCCGCGCGGCGGGCCTTGCCCCCGGAGCCGTGCTCGACTACCAGTCGCCGCAGCAACGAAGCGACTGGACCGACAAAACCTGGGGCGGCAAGAAGGTACTGTGGGCGATCGATCCCACGCTCACCGGCCCGGTGCTCATCCGCGGCCGGCAGCTCGACGGGCCCGGACAGGTGGCCTTCGAGGACCCGCCCATGCTCGAGCTCGTCCTCAACGTCGAGCGCTACGAGGGCCAGGGCGGCGGCTGGAAGGACAACCCGGGATACACCCGGCTGCGGGCCCCGGGCTGCTACGCCTACCAGATCGACAGCGAGCGCGGCAGCTCCACGATCGTTTTCATCGCCCGCGGTCCCATTATGTGAAAACTGTGGTTAACGGTCCACATTGGATATATCGATTCATTTGCCGATGTTTTTGATGGGGGTATTGACACTCGCCCCTGTGCCGGTTCATGGTCGGTACGCAACCCACACGGAGGTGAGCCAATGGCTCAGGGTATTGCGTTTACTGCGCTTGTTGCGCTGTTGATTGTCGTTGCCTGCCTCGCCCTGCTGCTGCTGAGTTTGATCCGCGTGGAGAGCCCGCTGGGCCGCCGACGCGACGGGCTGCCGGTGAGTACGAAGGCACCCGGCTGGACCCTTCCCGACGGCGCCGCCACCCTCAGAAAAGT
>DASUXL010000332.1:0-19124 GCA_036377915.1 Candidatus Limnocylindrales bacterium | reverse complement strand
TAGCCGGTCGCCGGATCGACCTCGGCGGGCAGGAGCAGGCCCTGCTCGGCATAGAGGCGCAGAGCCTTGGGCGACAGCCGCGCCGCCGCGGCGAACTGGCCCGCCAGTAGGTACTTCCCGGTCACGGCGACAAGTCTGAGGCGTGCCCTTGGGGCGAGGTCAAGCCGTCACCGTCACCCGGGTGCCAGCCCGCACTCGTACGCGAGGATCACGGCGTGGACCCGGTCGCGCAGTTCAAGCTTGGCAAGGATCCGGCCCACGTGGGTCTTGACCGTCCCCTCCGACAGGTGCAGCTCCACCGCGATCTCAGGGTTGGAAAGCCCCCGGGCGATCAGGGTCAGTACCTCGCGCTCGCGCGCGGTCAGCACCTCGAGCTGCTTGCCCTCACGCGGCGGCGGTGCCGGCCGGGACGAGATGAAGTGCGTGATGAGCCGCCGCGTGATGCTTGGCGCCGCCACCGCCTCACCCGACATGACCACCCGCACGGCGGTGATCAGATCGGCGGCGAGCGTGTCCTTGAGCAGGAAGCCGCTCGCCCCGGCGCGCAGCCCAGAGAACACGTACTCGTCGAGGTCGAAGGTGGTGAGGATGAGTACCTTGGGCGGGCTCGGCAAAGCCCGGATGCGCCGCGTCGCCTCTATGCCGTCCACGTTGGGCATGCGAACGTCCATCAGCACCAGGTCGGGGAGGGTGCCGACGACGGTGTGGACGGCGCTGGCCCCATCGGCGGCCTCGCCCACCACCTGGATGTCGTCGGTCTCGTCGAGGATCATGCGAAATCCCGTGCGCACCAGCGCCTGGTCGTCGACCAGCACCACCCGGATCGGCATGTCAGATCCCCTTGGGCCGCAACGGAAGCGTGGCGTGCACCCGGAACCCGCCCGGCCTGGCGGGCCTGTCGGGGCCGGCGGGGCCGAAGGACAGCTCGCCGCCGAGCACCGCGACCCGCTCGGCGATGCCGCGCAGGCCGTTGCCGGCCGCCATGTCCGGGTCGCCGCCCTTTCCGGTGTCGGTCACCTCGATCTCGACCGCGTCGGGAAGGTAAGCGATCCGGACCCGAGCGCTCACCCCGGTACCCCCGGAATGTTTAATGGTGTTGGTCAATGCCTCCTGAACGATGCGGTAGGCGAAGAGCTCGACGGTGAGCGGCACGGGCACGGGCTCGCCCTCGACCGTCAAGGTGACCGGGGTGCCGGCGGCGCGGACCACGTCGATCAGCTCGGGGATGGCGTCGATGCCCGGCTGCGGGGTGCGCTGCGGATCCTCGGCAGGGTCCTGGCGCACCAGGTCGAGCAGGCGCCGCATCTCCGTCAGCGAGCCGCGCCCGGTGGTGATCACGTTTTGCAGCGCCTGTTCGGTGCGGTCGGGGTGGCGGCGCAGCGCCGCGGCCGCGCCCTGCGCCTGCACCACCATCACCGACAGGGCGTGGGCAACGACGTCGTGCAGCTCGCGGGTGATGCGCGCCCGCTCCGCCGCCGTGGCCAGCGCGATCCGCTGCCGCTGCTCGCGTTCGAGGTCGGAGGCGCGATTCTCCAGCGTCTGCACATGCGCCCGCCTGCTGTGCACGCCGTCGCCGATGGCGAACGCCAGCGCGAGCACCAGCATCACGGACAGGCTGCGGGTGACACCGTCGGCGACGCGCTCCGCGACGGTGGGCAACGGCAGCGTCAGGTCGTTCCCGAAGTCGGGCACCGGGAACCCCTTGACAGAATCCCGGCCCTCAAGGAGTGCCTTCTTGGCGTAGTTCTCCATGACGTACACCGGCTCGGGCGTCCGCTGCGCCTTGAGAATCTCCTGCGTGGCAATGCTCATGCCGACGCAGAACACGGCGATGGCAAGCGCGGCGAGCGCCCGGCGCCAGGCGATGCGGCCCGATCCCGTGCCCCATCCCGAGGTCCGGAACCGGCCCGTGGCCGTGAGCGTGTAGATGGTCAGCGGCACCGCCAGGTCGATCGGCCGCAGGTACACATCCGGGTCGAGGTGGAGAGCCATCGAACCCGTCACGGCGAGGATCACCGCGGCCAGCGGCGACCGGCGCCGGATGATCAGAGCGACAACCAAGGGTGTGGCAAAGATCCACCAGACCGCGTTGCTCGCGTCAACCCCTTCCTGGATCGTAAATACCACCAGCGCGACGGCCATCGCGGCATCGAAGAACGTCCATCGCCTGGCGACAAGCCAGGATGGAAGTCTGCTGCGAAGGAAGGGCGGCACATGGCCATGGTAGGCGCCGCCATCGCGCCTGCCGTCAGGCCAGAGTCGGACGCGATGTATGACTTTGGTCGTACCGGGTGCAGCCGAAAGACGACCGTGCTCCGACGCGAACAGCGTACGGAATCGGCGAATGTCATCGCCCATGAGGACTTTCGTTATGGCCTTGTGCACGCTCGCCACGCTCACCGCGCTTTCCGGCTGCGGCCCGGGCGGTCAACCTGACGCGGCGCCATCGACAATGTCCGACGCCGAGATTCTGGCGATCGGCAAGCAGGTCGCCGACTGCATCCGCGACAACGGGGTACCCGACTTCCCCGACCTCGTCGTCGTAAAAGGACGGCTCACAATGCCGGACGGCGTGGGGGACACCCTGGAGCAGAAGTACTCGCAGCAGGTCCTAGACCAGGCGCAACAGTCGTGCCAGGCGTTGATGGACCGGCTGCCCGAGTCCGCCATCAGGGACGAGGAAGAGACAAACGTGGACCAAGACCCCCCGATCGACGTCGAGACGATGCGCAAACTCGCCCAGTGCCTCCGCGAGAACGGCATCCCCGAGTGGCCCGATCCCAAGGCCGACGGGACCTTCCCATTGGCCGGCACCCCGCTCGACGCCGAGGGCAAGTCGCAGCGGGTGCTCGCGGCGGGAGAGAAGTGCAAGGAGTACTGGACCGGCTCGATCAGGTACTCCTGATGGGCGCGCGGTCTTACCGGAGTCGGATGCGGACCTACGACGATGGTCGTATCCGGTGCTGTCGAAAGGCGACCGTGCTCCGACGCGCCCAGCGCACGGATCGGCGAGTGTCATCGCCCATGAGGACCTTCGTTATTGTCTTGTGCGCGCTGGTCGCGCTTGCCGGCTGTGGCTCGGGCGGTAAACCCAGTGCGGAACCGTCGACGATGTCCGACGCTGAGATTCTGGCCATCGGCAAGCAGGTCGCCGACTGCATCCGCAACAACGGGGTACCCGACTTCCCCGACCCAACGGTGGACCAGGGGCGGCTTAACCTGCCGGAGGATCAGTTGCAGGCGCTGGAGCAGAAGTACTCGCAACAGGTCCTCGACCAGGCGCAGCAGTCGTGCCAGGCCCTGATGGACCGCCTGCCCGAATCCGCCATCAGCGGCGAAACCGAGGAGCAAGGCGGCAACCAGCAGGAGCCGGGCCCCGGCGACGTCGAGGCGCTGAAGAGGTTTGCCCAATGCATCCGGGACAACGGCATCCCTGATTGGCCGGACCCCAAGGCCGACGGCAGCTTCCCGCTGATCGGAACCCCGCTTGAGCGCGAGGGCAAGTCGGACCGCGTCGGTGCCGCGGTGGGCAAGTGCCAGCAGCACTGGAGCGGCGGGATCAGGCTCTCATGAGGGGACGGATGAGCCAGATCGGCGTGGGGTTCGGGGCCTTCGTGGCGCTTGCCGCATCGGTCGCCGGGGTGGGGTACACCATCGGGAAGGCGCCCGAGTCCGACCCGCCCGCCGCGAGCATCGAGACCACCTTCGCCCCGGTGACGCGCGGGACGGTGACGCAGCGGCTGCGGATCGGCGGCACCTACGGCTACGACGGGTCATACGCGGTGGTGCACCAGGGAGATCCGGGCATCCTCACGGCCACCGCCGAGCTGGGGTCCAAAGTGGAGCGGGGCGGGATCCTTTACCGCGTCGCCGACAGCCCGGTGCGGCTGCTCTATGGCGCGATCCCGGCCTACCGCGACTTCACCGCGGGCATGACCGACGGGCCGGACGTGCGCCAGCTGGAGCAGAACCTGCAAGCGCTGGGCATGGACCCGCTCGGCCAGGTCAAGGTCGACGACCGCTTCAGCACCGCGACGGCGGTGGCGATCCGGCGATGGGAGGCATCTTGGGGGGTACCGGTGGCCGCCCGCACCGGCACCCTGCGGTTCGGCCGGGTCGTCTTCCTGCCCTCAGAGCTGCGCATCGGCCAGTTGACGAGCTCGGTGGGCACCGCGGTAACGCCCGACCGGCCGGTGCTGCTGGCTACGTCGACGGCCCGCGTCGTCACCGCGGAGGTGACCGCCGACCGCCAGAACTCGGTCAAGGTCGGCGACGAGGTGACGGTCACCCTGCCCGGCATGGCGCCGCTCAAGGGCAAGGTGCTGCGTACCGGAAAAGTGGCCACGGTACCGAATAGTGGCGACGGAAACGAGGGCAGTCAGGGTCCGCAGAACGCGACCGTCAGCGTCGTCATCGGGGTCACCGTGCCCGACGGGTCGCCCGATCTCGACCAGGCGCCGGTCCAGCTCTCCATCGCCAGCCAGACCAGGCAGAACGTGCTCATGGTCCCGGTCGCGGCGCTGCTGGCAAGGCCCGGCGGCGGCTACCGGGTCCGCCTCGACACCGGCGCCTACGCCGACGTCGAACCGGGCCTGTTCGACGAGAGCACCGGCAAGGTTGAGGTGAAGGGCGGCCTGAAAGACGGCGACCGGGTGGAGGTGCCGGTCTCGTGACCGAGGTGCTCGCGCTGGAAGATGTGCACAAGTCCTATCCGGGCAGCCCGCCGGTCGAATCGGTGCGGGGCGTGTCCCTGAGCGTCCAAGGTGGAGAACTGGTCGCCATCCTGGGGCCGTCCGGTTCGGGAAAGACCACACTGCTCAACCTGGCCGCCGGGCTGGACCGGCCGACCAGCGGCTCGGTCCGCCTGGCCGGCCAGCGGCTTGAAAAGCTGAGCGACCGCCGCCTGGCGGGCCTGCGCGCCTACCGGCTGGGCGTGATATTCCAGCAGTTCCACCTGCTCGACCGGGTCACCGCGCGGGACAACGTCGCCGCCGGCCTGCTCTATCGCGGTGTCCCGGCGCACAAGCGGCGCCGGGCAGCCGAGGAAACCCTTGCCCGCGTTGGCCTGAGCCACCGCGCCGGGCACGAGGCGCGCAAGCTGTCCGGTGGCGAGCAGCAGCGCGTGGCGATCGCGCGGGCACTGGTCGGGCAGCCGCCGATCCTGCTCGCCGACGAGCCGACCGGCAACCTTGACACCGCCACGGGGGCGGAAATCCTTGCCCTACTTAGGGAGATCAACGCGTCCGGTACAGCCCTGGTGGTCATCACGCACGATACCGAGGTGGCGGCCGCGACGCGCCGCCGCATCGAGATGCGCGACGGCCAGGTGGTCGCGGACTCTGGAGGGCCGCATGACCCCGTTCTCTAGGCTTTCGGAGGGCGGCCGCATGACCCTTTTCTCAAGGTTGAGGTTGGCCGACCTGCTGCCCCTGGCCACCATCGGCCTGCGCACCCGGCCCGGCCGCGCCGCCCTGTCTCTGCTCGGCGTGGCCATCGGCATCGCGGCGATGATCGGCGTACTCGGCATCACCCGGTCGAGCCAGGCCGAGGTGCTGGCAAGCATCGACCGGCTGGGCACCAACCTGCTCACCGTTGTCAATGGAAGGACATTGGGGGGTACCGAGTCCGAGTTGCCGGTGACGGCAACCCAATCCATCGCGCGCACGCAGGACGTCCTCGCCACGGCGGCGACCACCGAGCTGCGAGGCATTTCGGTGTACCGCAGCGATCAGGTGCCGCGACACAACTCCGGTGGGCTGTCGGTGCGCGTCACCGACACCGCCCTGCTGTCCACATTGGATGCTTCGGTGGCGCAGGGCCGGTTCCTCAACGATGCCACCGCTGCGTACCCGACAGTCGTCCTCGGCCACGAAGCCGCCCGCGGCCTGGGCATCGCCCAGATCTCCTTGGACCACCGGATCTGGTTGGGCGGCAAGTGGTACACCGTCATCGGCATCCTGCGCCCGGTCGAGCTCGCCCCCGAGATCGACCGGTCCGCCCTCATCGGGAACGAGACCGCCCGCAACGACTTCGGCTTCACCGGCCACCCCAGCCGCATCTACGTCCGCGCCGTCACCGAACAGACCACCGCCGTCGCCCAGATGCTCAACCGCGCCACCGACCCGATGAACCCCGGGCAGGTAAGGGTGAACCGCCCTTCGGACGCCCTGTCGGCGCGGCTGGCCGTCGCCGGGTCCACCACCTCGCTGCTGCTGGGGCTGGGCGCGGTCGCGCTGCTCGTGGGCGGCATCGGCATCGCCAACGTCATGGTGATCGCGGTGCTCGAACGGCGTAACGAGATCGGCCTGCGCCGCGCCCTCGGGGCTTCCCGGCGGCACGTCGCGGCCCAGTTCGTGACCGAGTCCCTGCTGCTCGGCTTCGGCGGCGGCATCCTCGGCATCCTGCTGGGCACCCTTGCCACGAGTATCGTTGCGCTGCAACGGGGTTGGCAGGCACTCGTCCCGCCGGGCGCGGTGGGTGCCGGCCTCGCGGCGGCGGTCGGGATCGGTGTGCTCGCCGGGCTCTACCCCGCTCTGCGCGCCGCCCGTCTCGCCCCCACCGAAGCCCTCCGCACCTGACAAGATCTGGCAATTTGCCAGGCAATCCCGGCCGTCAGGCTACGCCTGCCGCCGATTTGCCTGGCAAATTGCCGGATCTTGGGGCGCCCCGGGGGTGATTGCCTGGCAAATTGCGGGATCTTGGAGCGGCGGGGGTACGCGGCTAGTCGTCTTCGTCGTCCAGGCGGGCGAGCCAGGTGGCGAAGCGCTCGATCGGGGTTTCGAACTCCGGGTTCAGGTCGATGAAGTCGCGCAGGCGCTCGGCCAGCCACTCCAGGGTGACCTCCTCCTCGCCCCGGCGCTGCGCAAGCTCCTCGATCCCTCGGTCAGTGAAGTACATGGCTAGACCTTCGGCAGTGCGGCCTCGAGCAGTGCGGCCTGCTCCAGATCGTGCAGCTTGGTCGAGCCGACCGAGGGGGCGGCGGCGGCCGGGCGCGAGATCCGGCGCAGGCGTACCCCGTCGAGGTGCTCCAGCAGGTTCAGCGCGACGAACGACCACGCGCCCTGGTTGGCCGGCTCCTCCTGCACCCAGGCGAAGTCGGTCGCGTTCGGGTACTTGGCCAGCTCCACCTTGACCTCCTCGACCGGCTGCGGGTACAGCTGCTCCAGCCGGACGATCGCGGTGTCGGTGATGCCGCGCTCCTCCCGCGCCTGGAACAGGTCGTAGTAGAGCTTGCCCGAGCACAGGATCACCCGGCGGACGTCGGCGGGCGAGACGGTGTCGCCGAGCACCGGCTGGAAGCCGCCCTTGGTGAAGTCGGCAACCGGCGAGACGCAAAGCTTGTGGCGCAGCAACGACTTCGGGGTGAAGACGACGAGCGGCTTGCGCTTTGACGACAGGGCCTGGCGGCGCAGCAGGTGGAAGTAGCTGGCCGGGGTGGACGGGATCGCGACCCGGATGTTGTCCTCGGCGGCAAGCTGCAGCCAGCGTTCCGGGCGGCCCGAGGTGTGGTCGGGGCCGGCGCCTTCGTGCCCGTGCGGCAGCAGGAGCACCAGGCTTGACTGCTGGCCCCACTTGACCTCGCCGGAGCTGATGAACTCGTCGATGACCGACTGGGCGCCGTTGGCGAAGTCACCGAACTGGGCCTCCCACATCACCAGCGCGTTGGGCTGCTCGACGGAGTAGCCGTACTCGAAGCCCATCGCCGCGTACTCCGACAGCAGCGAGTCGTGGGCGTGGAAGCGGGCGTCGTTCTCGGCGAGCGTCGAGATCGGCAGGAAGTCCGTGCCGTTGTGGGCGTCGACGATAGCGGCGTGGCGCTGCACGAACGTGCCGCGGCGGGTGTCCTGACCGGAGAGCCGGACCGTGACGCCCTGAGCGAGCAGCGAGCCGAGCGCGATGATTTCGCCGAAACCCCAGTCGATGTCGCCGTCGATCGCCATCTTGGCCCGCCGGTCCAGCAGCTGCTGGATGCGCTTGTGCGGGGTGAAGCCGTCGGGCATGTTCTTGTGCGCCTCACCGATCTTGTGGACGAGGTCGATCGGGATCGCGGTCGCCACCACCGGCTCCGGCTGCTTCTCGCGGACGCGGGTCAGGCGGCTTGACACGCCGCTCACCGCGTCGCGGGTCGCCTTGAACACCGTCTCCAGCTGGTTCTGGTAGTCCCGCAACGCCTCCTCGGCCTGCTCGACAGTGATGTCGCCGCGGCCGATCAGCTCCTCGGTGTACAGCTTGCGCACCGAACGCTTCGCATCGATGATCGCGTACATCTGCGGGTTGGTCATCGACGGGTCGTCGCCCTCGTTGTGGCCCCGGCGCCGGTAGCACACCATGTCGATGACGACATCCTTGTTGAACGTCTGGCGGTACTCGAAAGCCAGCCGGCCGACGCGCGTCACCGCCTCGGGGTCGTCGCCGTTCACGTGGAAAATGGGCGCCTGGATCATCCGGGCCACGTCGGTGGAGTAAAGAGAAGACCGGCTGTACTCGGGGGCGGTGGTAAAACCGACCTGGTTGTTGACCACGACGTGCACGGTGCCGCCCGTCCGGTACCCCCGAAGTTGGCTTAAATTAAGGGTTTCCGCAACGACACCCTGGCCGGCGAAGGCGGCGTCGCCGTGGACCAGCAACGGCAGCACGGTGTAACCGGTCAGGCCCAGGTCGAGCCGGTCCTGCTTGGCCCGCACGATGCCTTCCAGCACCGGGTCGACCGCCTCCAGGTGCGACGGGTTGGCGGTCACCGAAACCGTTGTCACGTGCGACCCGTCCGGGCTGGTGAACTTGCCCGTCATGCCCAGGTGGTACTTCACGTCGCCGGAGCCCTGCACCGACTTCGGGTCAAGGTGCCCCTCGAACTCGCTGAAAATCTTCTCGTACGGCTTGCCGACGATGTTGGCCAGCACGTTGAGCCGGCCGCGGTGGGCCATGCCGATGACCACCTCGTCCAGGTCGGACAGTGCCGCCGCCTGAAGGATCTCGTCCAGCAGCGGGATCAGCGACTCCCCACCCTCCAGCGAGAACCTTTTCTGCCCAACGTATTTGGTGGCAAGGAAGGTCTCGAACGCCTCGGCGGCGTTGAGGCGGGCCATGATGTGCCGCTGCGTCTCTGGGCTGGGCTTCTCATACTTGCGCTCCACGCGCTCCTGGATCCAGCGGCGCTCCTCCGGATCCTGGATGTGCATGTACTCCACGCCCACGCGGCGGCAGTACGAGTCGCGCAGCACACCAAGCACATCGCGCAGGCGCATCCTCTCCTTGCCCGCGAAGCCGCCGACCGGGAACAGGCGATCCAGGTCCCACAGGGTCATGCCGTGCTGCAGGATGTCGAGGTCGGGGTGGCGCCGGATCTCGTACTCCAGCGGGTCGGTGTCGGCCATCAGGTGACCGCGCACCCTGTACTCCCGGATCAGCTCCATCACCCGGGCGGTCTTGTCGATGTCGCCCTCGGCCACGTCACGCACCCAGCGGACCGGCTCGTAAGGGATGCGCAGGGCGGTGAAGATCTCGTCGTAGAAGCCCTCCTCGCCGAGGAGCAGCTGGTGCATCGCCTTGAGGAACTCGCCGGACTGCGCGCCCTGGATCACCCGGTGGTCGTAGGTGCTGGTCAGCGTGATGATTTTGCTGACCGCGAGCTCGGCGAGCTGGCTGTCGCTCATGCCCTGGAACGGGGCCGGATACTCCATCGCCCCGACACCGATGATGGCGCTCTGGTTGACCATGAGGCGTGGCTGCGAGTGGACAGTGCCGATGCCGCCCGGGTTGGTCAGGGAGATCGTGGTGCCGGAGTAGTCGTCCATCGTCAGCTCGTTGCGCCGGGCACGGCGGACGACGTCCTCGTATGCCTGCCAGAACTGGCGGAAGTCCATTTGCTCACAGGATTTTATCGATGGTACGACAAGGGTGCGCGACCCATCCGGACGCGAAAGATCGATGGCGATGCCAAGGTTCACGTGCTCCGGCACGATCATGTTGGGCTTGCCCTCGACGACCGCGAAATGGTTGTTCATCTCCGGGTGGACGGCCAGCGCCTTCACCATCGCGTATCCGATGAGGTGGGTGAAGCTGACCTTGCCGCCCCGGCCCCTGGCAAGGTGATTGTTGATCACGATGCGGTTGTCGGCCATCAGCTTGGCGGGCACGGCACGCACGCTGGTCGCGGTCGGGACGCTCAGCGAGGCGTCCATGTTCTCCACGATCTTTCCGGCGACGCCGCGCAGCGGCACGTTCCTGCCGGTGCCCACCGGCTTGGCGGGGGCCGTGGCCGGGGCCTTGGCCGGTGCGGCGGCCTTGGGCGCGGCCGCCTTTACGGGCTCGGCTTTGGCCGGCTCGGCCTTCGCGGGCTCAACCTTGGCCTTTGCCTGTTCCGCTTTGGCGGGAGCCGCTTTGGCGGGAGCCGCGGACTCGATCGCGGGCTTGTAGTCGGCGAAGAAATCGTGCCAAGCCGGGTCGACACTCGACGGATCGTTGAGGTACCGCTGGTACATCTCCTCGACGATCCACTCGTTGGTCCCAAAGCTCGCCAGGGGGTTGTCCTGCTGGGTCGACACGATCTTCCGCCCGATCTTCACGAGTTAACAGAGTTGGTTGGAGAAACCAGCTATAAAGGCTACGCCAACGCCTGAAGTGATCTATCACACAGGTAAGGCAATCCAGGTGGCTTCGGCGCGGGCGAGCAGGTTGCTCGCCGGGCCGTAGATGCTTGTGCGCACGACCGCCTTGCGGCCTTCGCGCCGCAACACCTCACCCACCACGACACACTCGTCACCGGGTTTGGGCAGCTCATCGACGATCGCCGCGATCCTGCCCAGTACCCACGGCCGGTCACCCTCGACCACCGTCCAGCCGCCCGGGCAGTCCAGCGCCGCCCACATCATCGTCTCGTCCACACCGACCGGTGTGTCGAAGATCGCGGCGATCCGGCCCTCACCGACCCGCCCCGGGAAGATCCTCAGGCCGTCGTCGCGCAGCGGCCCACAGACGAAACACGTCGGGAAGTGGTGCTTGCCGTGGCCCGGGTAGCGTTGCGTCGCCTCCCTCGCCTCGGCCGCCGGCACCGGCGGCACGGCCGGGATGTCGGTTTCACGACGGCGAGCCGTGGCGATCACCTCATCGTGCGGGTCGGTGACCCGTATCCCGTCCTCGGTGGCGGTCACGGTCAGCGGCGTATCCAGCGGCGGCGGCTTGCGCAGCGTCACCTCAGCCTGCCCTCCGGCCAGGCGGGCCGCGATCAGCCCGGCGCTCCACCCGCCGTTGCCCGACCCCGGCGGCCCGTTGTGCCGCGCATCGATAACCAGTACGTTCTCGCCCACGCCCCTGAGCATTCCATGACGATTTACGCCGTGGTCATACGGTGCCGTCACTGTCTGCCCCATGAGCACGATGTTGCTGACGGCCGCAGCCACCGGCTACTCCGCGCTGATAGCGGGGGACGTCCGGCTGGTCGAGGCGGCCCAACGGCTGCGCTACCGGGTCTTCGCCGAGGAACTCGGCGCGCGGCTTGAAACCGACGGGATCGACGTCGACGACTTCGACGCGTACTGCGAGCATCTCGTGGTGCGCGAGGATCGTACGGGTGAGGTGGTCGGCACCTACCGGCTGCTGCCACCGCAGCGGGCGATCTGGCTGGGCCGCCGCTACGGCGACGGCGAGTTCGACCTGACCCCGCTGACCGTGCTGCGGGATCGGCTGGTCGAGGCGGGCCGCAGCTGCGTCCACCCCGATCACCGAACCGGCGCTGTGATCAACCTGATGTGGGCGGGCATCGCGAAGTACCTGGACAGGTTCGGGTACAAGTGGTTGAGCGGCTGCGCCTCGGTACCCCTCAACGACGGCGGCCAGCAGGCGGGCGCGGTGTGGGATCTGGTGCGGCGCAAGCACTTGAGCCCGCCGGAGCTGCGCGTGAAGCCGCACCTGCCGTGGGTTCCGGTGGAGCCTTCGCGTCCCGGGACGCTTGCCCAGGTTCCTCCTTTGCTTCGGGGGTACCTGCGGCTTGGCGCCTGGGTCTGTGGAGAACCCGCATTCGACCCGGCGTTCGGCTGCGCGGATTTCTACGTGCTGCTCGGTGTCGACCGGGTGAACCCCCGCTACCTTCAGCATTTCCTGGGCTCGTGATGCTCTGGCGGCCCGCCTGCCCGTGCGACGCGGCGTGCCTTGCCGCGAACGGATCCAAGGCGCATCCGCTGGTTCAGCTGGGCCGCTGGCTCCGTGCGGCCGCGGTGCTGCTGGTCGCCGCGGTCCGGCTGGCGCGTGACCCCGATCCGGGCCGCGCTCCCGTGCTGGCGCGTGCTTTGCTTGCGGCTCTTGGCATCCGCTGGGCGGTGATCGGCGCGCCGGTGGCGCGGGGGGCGCTGCTGGCGGGCAACCACGTGTCGTGGTTGGACATCCTGCTCATGATGGCGATGGACACCACGTCCGGCTCCGGCTCCGGCTCCCGGCCGTTGCGCCTGGTGGCCAAGGCCGAGGTCGGGTCGTGGCCGGTGATCGGGCGGCTCGCCCGCGCGTGCGGCACGATCTTTGTGGACCGGTCCCGGCCGCGATCCCTGCCGGGAACGGTCTCCGAGGTGCGCACGGCACTGCTTGACGGGTACCCCGTGCAAGTTTTTCCCGAAGGGACAACGACTTGCGGCGCGCACCCGGCGCCGTGGCGGCCGGCCTTCCTGCAGGCCGCCCTCGACGCTGGCGCTCCCGTGCAGCGGTTCACCCTGATTTTCAGCGATTCCGCCGCCGCTTTCGTCGCGGACGAGTCGCTGCTCACGTCGCTTCGGCGGGTGATCGCGCTGCGCGCACTCAGCATCACGGTGCTGGTCGACGAGGCTTCGCCGGTAGCGGGGGATCGGCGGCGGCTCGCTCGCCGGCTGTCCCCGCGGCGCACTACCGTCGCCGAGCTCTCCGCGGCCCGCACCTAGATCGCGCACCGAGATCGCGCACCGAGATCGCGCACCGAGATCACGCACCTAGATCGCGCAATTTGCCTGGCAATCCGGCGTTTGCGGCGGCCTGGCGGCGGCGTTTGCCTGGCAAATTGCCGGATCTTGGGCCTCGCGGTGGCTGCTCAGCAGGCGCAGGCCAGTACGGCGTCGACGATGGTCGTCGCGCGGGACTCGTGCTTGGCGTAGGCGTCGGGGAAGGCCGAGACCTGGACCGCCTGCGCAGCCGCGGTCAGCGACATGCTGGCCCAGTCGAGCAGGGCCAGTTTGCTGAAGAACTTCTCCGCCTGGTACTCCGGGCGCATCAGGTCCGCCACCGTCCCCCAGCCCATGCTTGTCCGCTGCTGGAACAGGCCGACCGAGTCGTAGTCGGAGCTGGCGCCTTCGTGCGGGTAGTCGAACGACTCGGGTATGGCGTTGCTGGCTGTGTTGTACAGGTTGCTCTCCTGCATTGCCGTCGCCACCCCGATGATCAGGGCGCGCCGGGGCAGGCCGAGCCCCTGTCCCACGCGGACGATGGTGGCCGCGTTCTTCATCTGCAGTTCGATCAGCCCGGCGGCGGGGGTCAGCACCTTCGGCGGGGCCGGGGCCGGGCTCGGGGCCGCTTGGACCGCGGCGGTGGCGCCCGGGTCGGGGGCTGTCCGCTCGAACGAGCGGCTCAGCTGCGCTTCGGCGCGGGCCTCGCGGGTGGCGTCGAGCGCCGCGGCGAGGTCGGCGGGGCGGGGCTGGCCGGCCGGCTCGGCTGAGCCGCTGTTGGTGAACAGGGCGGTGCTCCCGATGAGGCAGCCCGCGACGATCAAGCCCGGTAAGGGTACCCCCGATCTTGCAGGGGTTTGTTGCCTATGTCGACCGACGTGTCTTCTCGCGCGACGGTGCGCTCCGGGGGACGGCATCCGCCGACTCTAAAAAGGTGTTTGCGCAGGTGACCACACCAGAAGAGTGACCTGCGCCACTTAGTCACCCATAAGATGCTGTCAAAATATGGCCAATCACCTCTCAGTCGACGCAACGGAAATGCCGGGAAGGTGAGGCGAATCAGCAGGATTTCCCACAAATTCGGCATGCCATTCTTCACAGACTGTTTTCAGGTAAGGCTCAGCGAAGCGGCAGGCATCGCGGGTTAGATGGGTGTATGCCTGAGGCGAGCCTGCTTGTCGTCGAAGACGACCCGAACATCCTGGAGCTGCTGTCGGCGAGCCTGCGCTTCGCCGGGTTCGAGGTGCGCACGGCCACCAGCGGCAGCCAGGCCCTGACCGCGGCCACCGAACGCCGCCCCGACCTGGTTGTGCTCGACGTGATGCTGCCCGACGTCGACGGGTTCGACGTGATCAAACGGCTGCGCGCCGACGGCGACCGCGTCCCGGTGGTGTTCCTGACCGCGCGCGACGGCACCGACGACAAGATCCGTGGGCTGACCCTCGGCGGGGACGACTATGTCACCAAGCCGTTCAGCCTCGAGGAGCTGACCGCGCGCATCCGCGCCGTGCTCCGGCGCACCACCGGCGAGACCACGACGCCCAAGCTCACCTTCGCCGACCTCGAGCTCGACGAGGAGACGCACGAGGTCCACCGGGGCGGCAGCCTCGTCCAGCTCTCTCCGACCGAGTTCAAGCTGCTGCGGTACCTGATGCACAACCCCAACCGGGTGCTCAGCAAGGCGCAGATCCTCGACCACGTGTGGAACTACGACTTCCGTGGCGATGACAACATCGTCGAGTCCTACATCTCGTATCTGCGGCGCAAGGTGGACAACGTCCAGCCCCGGCTGATCCAGACACTGCGCGGGGTCGGATACGTCCTACGCAAACCGGCGTCATGAGCTTTGTGCGCCAGCAACCCTTGCGGGTAAGGCTGGTCGCGCTGGTGCTGGCGCTGCTGACGCTGGCGATCGCCCTCATCGGTGTGGCAAGCAACATCGCCATCAGCCGGTACCTGACCGAACTGGTCGACAAGGAGCTTTACCGCGCGGACGCCCAGCTGCAGCTGACGCTTCCGCAACTGATCGACGCCGCGGTCGAGGAGACCGCACCGCTGCTGCCCTCCGACATCATCGTGGTGGTCGTGAAGACCGACCAGACCCAGAGCCTGGGCACCATCAAGCCCCGCAACCTCGCCGACGACGAGCTGCCCCAGGTCGGCAAGACCAAGGAAGACCTCACCCCCTACACCGGCGATATCCGGACGATACCGTCCAAGGACGGCAAGGTGCGCTGGCGGGTGCTCGTGACCAAGCACAAGCTGACCAACACGCCGTTCGCGGTGGCCGAGAGCCTTGCCGAGGTGGACGGGCTGAAGAACCAGGTCTTCTGGACCACCATCTATGGCGGCGGGCTGGTGCTGATCCTTGCCGCCTCCCTCGGTACCGAGCTGGTGCGGCGCAGCCTGCGACCACTGACCGCGATCGAGAAGACCGCCACCGCCATCGCCAACGGCGATCTCACCAAGCGGGTACCGGATCCGGAGGAGGGCGAGCCCGAGCCGCGCACCGAGGTCGGCTCCCTGGCCCGCTCCCTGAACACGATGCTCGCCCAGATCGAGTACGCGTTCACCGCCCAGGCCGCGTCCGAGACCGCCGCGCGCGCCGCCGAGGCGACCTCGCGCGACGCCGCCGCCTCGGCGAAGATCTCCGAGGCCCGCGCGCGGCGCTCGGAGGAGAAGATGCGGCAGTTCGTCGCCGACGCCTCGCACGAGCTGCGCACCCCGTTGACCACGATCCGTGGCTTCGCCGAGCTGTACCGGCAGGGCGCGGTCAGGACTCGGGAAGACACCGCGGCCGTGGTAAGACGGATTGAGGACGAGGCGCAGCGGATGGGCCTGCTCGTCGAGGACCTGTTGCTGCTGGCCCGGATGGATCAGGAGCGGCCGCTGCGGCCCGCCCCGGTCGAGCTGCGGGTGCTCGCCGTCGACGCCCTGCAGGGCGCCCGTGTCCTGGCACCCGACCGCGAGATCAACCTGATCATCACGCCGGACGCCGGTGATCTGGTGGTTCGTGGCGACGACGCCCGGTTGCGCCAGGTGATCAATAACCTGATGGGCAACGCGCTGGCGCACACGCCGGCCGGGACACCGGTCGAACTCAAGCTCGCCCGGGAAGGGCAGGAGGCCGTGATCGAGGTGGTCGACCATGGGTCGGGGCTCGACACGGAGCAGCGGGAGCGGGTCTTCGAGCGGTTCTACCGGGCCGACTCGGCGCGCACCCGCCGGGCCGACGGGCACGTGAGCACCGGCCTCGGGCTGGCGATCGTCGCCGCGCTCGTGGCGGCGCACGACGGCACCGTGGAAGTGGAGAGCGAGCCGGGTGAAGGTGCCACCTTCCGGGTACGTCTTCCACTCGTTGAGGTGGATACGGAGTCCGACGAAGATTCACATGCATAGATGAAGTCTCACAGGAAAGATACAGACGCATTTCAGACGCAACAAAGGACTAACGGAAAGACTTGAGACCATGAGCGAGATCGATAAGCCAGAGCAGCCGGGTGTACCGGGAGATGTGAGCCCCGCTTCGCAGCAGGCTCCGGTCTGGCCAGCACCGCCCGCGCCAGCCCCGGAAGGCTCGGAAAGCGGATCGGAAGAAACGCAAGCGTTCCACGCACCGGCGACGCCGGGCGAGGCGCCCGGTGAGCCGGTTGCCTATGGCCAGACGGGCAGCCCTGCCGCTGCGAGTGCGCCCGATCCGTATGGTCCCCCTGCTCCGGCAGCCGAGCCGTATGTCCCTGCTGCCCCTGCGACGGGTCCGTATGTTCCCGCCGCGGGTGGCCAGTATGGTTCCGCCGCGCCGGCCGCGGGTGGCCCGTACGGACCGACCGGAAGTCCGGCTTCCGCGGTGGGGCAGCCGGCCTACGGGGCGGGGCAGCCGGCCTACGCGGCGGCGGGCGCGCCTGTCAGCGGCGGTGCTCCGGTCAGCGGCCCGGGGACACCCATGAGCGGGCCCGGTGGGCCGGGCGAGCCGCCCACGAACCAGTTTCCGCCGATCGGCGGCGGCGGCGCACAGTATCCACATTGGACACCGCCGTCCAGTTCCCCGAAGAAGTTTCCCACCGCGGCTAAGGTGCTCATCGGGGGAGTCGCGGCGGTCGCTTTGGCCCTGTGTTCCGGGGTCACCGGCGCCATTGTCGCCACCTCCCTCGGCGACAGCGGTTTCGAACTTCCCGTCTCCAACAACGCCGCGCCCGTGGTCGACCGTTCCACGCTCTCGGGGGTTGCGACCGCAACGCAGCCCAGCGTCGTGTCCATCACCGCGGGCAATGCCGGCGGGTCGGGCGTCGTGGTCAGCAAGGACGGGTACATAGTCACCAACAACCACGTCGTCGAGGCGGTCGGCAACGGCAGCGTCACGGTCACGCTCTCCGACGGCAAGAAGGTCAAGGCGACGGTGGTGGGGACCGACCCCAAGACGGACCTCGCCGTGATCAAGGCGGATGCCGGCACCGAACTGGTGGCGGCGAAGTTCGCCGACAGCAGCAGGGTCGCCGTCGGCGACACGGTGCTGGCGATCGGCAGCCCACTCGGGCTTGACGGCTCGGTGACGAGCGGCATCATCAGCGCCAAGGACCGGACCATCCGGGCGGGGCAGACCTCCAGCTCGCTTTCTGGTCTACTACAGACCGACGCGCCGATTAACCCCGGTAACTCCGGCGGCGCGCTGGTGAACACCAACGGTGAGGTCATCGGCATCAACACCGCAATCGCCACAAGCGGCAGCGGTGAGGGCAACATCGGTGTCGGCTTCGCTATCCCCAGTAACAAGGCCAAGCAGGTGGCCGAGCAGCTCATCAACGGCAAGAAGGTGAGCCACGCGTACCTGGGTGTCTCGGTCGAACCGGCCGAGGACGGCGGTGCGCGGATCGCTCAGATCTCTCCGAACAGCCCGGCAGCAGGGGCCGGACTCCAGGAGGGTGACGTCATCACCAAGTTCGGGGATCGGGTCGTGAACGACGATGACGACCTGGTCTCTGCTGTCCAATCGAGCACTGTCGGCCAGAAAGTGACGGTGGAATTCCACCGGAACGGCCAGAAGCAAACTGCAACTGTGACGCTGGGAGAAGCGTCTAACTAAGCAGTTAGCGACGCAAGACCTGTGTGCCTCCTCCCCAAATAGGAGCGGCAGGTGGTGGTGGCCTCCGGGGGTTGGTCATCACCACCCGCCGCTCTTTTTAGTCGGCGCTAAACGGTTGGCGGCGGGCCGGGCTGCGGGGCAAGGTGGGCCGCATGATCCAGATGAGCTTTGCCCTCGGGGGAGACCTGACGATAAACCGCATCGGCTACGGGGCGCTGCCGCTGACCGGGCCGGGCGCGTGGGGGCCACCGGCCGACCGGGAAAACGCGATCGCGGTGCTGCGGACCGCGGTGGAACTGGGTGTCACGTTCATCGACACGGCGGACTCTTACGGCCTCGGCGCCAATGAGGAGCTGATCGCGGAGGCGCTGCACCCGTACCCCCAGAATTTGGTGATAGGCACTAAAACCGGCCGGACGAGGCCGAGCCCGCAAGAGTGGGGTGTGCTGGGGCGGCCGGACTACGTCAAGCAGCAGGCGGAGCTGGCCCGGCGCCGGTTGCGGGTCGACCGCGTCGACCTGTTCCAGCTGCACCGCATCGACCCGACCGTGCCGTTCGAGGACCAGATCGGTGCGCTGCGCGAACTTCGCGAGGAAGGCGTGATCCGCCACATTGGACTGTCCGAAGTGGGGGTTGCCGAGATCGAGCGGGCGCGCGGGATCGTCGAGATCGCGAGCGTGCAGAACCGGTACAACGACACGGATCGCGGCTACGACGAGGTGGTCGACTACTGCGAGGCCAACGGGATCGCGTTCCTGCCGTGGCGGCCGCTCGACGACAGCATCCGCGAACCGGCAGTCCGCAAGGTGGCCGCGGAGCTGGGGGTGACCCCGGCGCAGGTGGCGCTGGCGTGGCTGCTGCGCCGCTCACCGGTGATGGTGCCGATCCCGGGCACGTCGTCGCTGGAGCACCTGCGCGAGAACCTAAGTCCAGCCCAGGGTCCGCTCGACGGCCTTGGCCCACAGGGCTAGCGCCGCCGAACGGTCGTCATTGGACATCGCCGGGGTGAAGCGGCGGTCGGCCTTCCAGTGGTCCCTCAGCTCTGCCTGGCCGGACCAGACTCCGGTGGCGAGCCCGGCGGCGTAGGCCGCGCCGAGCACGGTGGTCTCGGTGACGACCGGCCGCACCACGGGCACGTCGAGGAA